>CAZQCZ010000016.1:0-10659 GCA_964592215.1 uncultured Candidatus Saccharibacteria bacterium | reverse complement strand
CACGAAACCCAACGTTTAATGTAAACCCGCCCAGACTGGCCAAAATTAACCAAGAGACCAAGCTTATACTTCGTACCTGCTAGATAATAAAAGAGCTGCTTTTCGACGGGCCTGGGAACACTTTTCAGCGCTTTTATCTCTATTAGAATTTTCCCCTCAACGACAAAATCAGGACGATAAGTTCCAACTACCTTCCCTTCATACTTTACTGATATGGATTTCTCGCGCTCGAACCCCAACCCCTTGTTTTCGAACTCTTGAGCCAAGGCCCTCTGATAAACGCCCTCTTTGTGGAAGGGTCCTAGGGTTTTGTAGACCTTGAAAATTGCACCTTGAACTCGGTAACCCAACTCGGGATAGATTACTTTCGTGCTTCTTTCGCTATTCTTTCGTGCCATTTTCGTGGCATGCCACCCTACGGTACACACCGCCGCCGCAATCCTTAACCAACCCCCTCATTTCCAAGAGTGTCAGCGCGGAGAGGACCTCGTTTGTAGGCATATCCGAGTCTTTGATGATGTCGTTGACGCATTTCTCTTCACCCTCCAGTAATTCGAGAACCTCTTTCTCCCCCACCGTCGCCGGAGCCGCCCCCTTTGCTTCCTGCTTCACGCTTCTCACCCCCACTTCAAGTTCCTCCAAAATGTCTCTGGCCGACGTGACTAGCTTAGCTCCCGACTGGATCAGTTTCGCCGTCCCCGCTGAATAAGGAGAGAAGATCGAGCCAGGAATGGCAAAAACCTCGCGACCCTGCTCCAGAGCAGCACGAACGGTATGAAAGGTGCCGGAACCTTCGGCCGCCTCAATAACCAATGTTCCTAGAGACATTCCCGAGATAATCCTATTCCGGAAGGGAAAAAGACTCTTGAAGGGCTGTGTTCCGAGGGGAAATTCGGAGATGATTGCTCCTCCCCTAGAGATAATCTCTTGCCCCAGGCGCTCATTTGAGCGCGGGGTCACCTGATCCACCCCACCTGCCAACACTGCCACTGTTCTCCCACCAGCCTCAAGAGCGGCTTTATGGGCGGCGGCATCCACCCCCAACGCCAATCCAGAGACGATAGTTAGCCCGGCGGCGCACAATTCAGGAATTAGCGACCCCACGACATCGCCGCCGTAGCGTGTCATTCGTCGCGTCCCTACTACTGCCAAGGATAGGCTATCAGAAGGAGACAGCTCTCCCCTAACATAGAGCAGCGGCGGGGGAGTAGGACAAGTGCGGAGGTTATCAGGGTATTCCCCCTCCTCCTTGGTTATCACTTTAATCTTATACCTGCTAAGGACGCCAATTGTGGTTGTAGCCACAACCTTTTCCCTACTTTTAAGCGCCTGAAGGGCGGTGGAACCCCACCCTAACTCCCTAAACGCCTCCTCGGGCGCTTCCCATGCCTTTTCGGCACTACCAAATGCTCTTAGCAGCTGGTCAAACTTGATCGGTCCAATAAACTGATAGAGCTGGTTCCAAAGAATCCAGTAGTCGCGCTCGCTCCTATTCATCGCTAATCCTCACTAATTGTTCCCGAATCGTCACAAACAGAAGACAGTGCATCCCGGTTTAAAACTCTCTTGTAAACTAATTTGTCTCTAGTGAAGACTGCCACTATCCCAAGGGGAAGTCCAGTGGAGTGCAGATACATCAAAACCTGTTTAACATCCTTTGGAAGAATCTGATTCGTTGTTTTCAGCTCCAGAAGAATTTTGCCCTCTATCTCGAAATCCACAAAGTGCCTTCCAATCCCCTGCCCTCGAAACTCCAATGGGACGCATTTCTCCCTCTTGTAAGCGATATCGCCGTCTTTAAGAGCCTTCGCGACTGCGCGTTGGTAATACTTTTCCTGATAGCCTGAACCCAACTGGTTATAGACATCGTAAAGGATACCAACAACTCTGTAGCTTAATTCCGGATATATGAGCTTTGCTTTGCCCTTATTCGTGTTCATTCGTAAGTCATTCGTGCAGATTCATGAAATAATACTCTAGTACCTCTTTCGCTACCCATACCGAAGGGTGATAGGCGCCAAGCTGGGCGCCGTTCTCAATCAGAACGGTTATGGCGACCTGAGGATTATCATAAGGGGCGAAAGCGGTAAACCAAGAGTGAGGATTGTCTTCTGGAGAAACTTCCGCCGTTCCCGTTTTCCCAGCGATCGCCACGACCGAGGAATTCGCAAACCGGTTAGGCCCGTCAGTTATCGATTTGCGCATCCCCTGCCTTATCAAGGCCAACGTTTCCGCGCTGACAAAGCCCTCTCTCCTGATTTTGACAGGACTGTCACCCGCCACAAGACGCGGCCGGAGAAGCCTCCCACCGTTAGCTACTGCCACCGTCACGACGTTAAGCTGCAGTGGCGTCAGGAGAACATCCCCCTGACCAATCCCCATGTGATAAGTATCGCCTTGAAACCAAGCCTTCCCCTTAACCGCCCACTTCCATTCCGGATCGGGAACAATCCCCCCTGATTCCCCGAGAAGATCAATCCCTGTGGGCTCGCCCAGCCCGTACTTCCTTGCCCAATCAGCCAGCTTCTCCGGACCAACGCCAGGTTGGGAACCATAGCCACCGGCAACGGTGTAAAAGTAAATGTCCGAGGACCAAGAGATAGCATCAACAACAGTGAGGGGACCCAAACCAGAGGGTTTCCAACCCGGAAACACCCAAGGCCCGACCGAGATTGAGCCGCGGTCCCAGATCACCGTTGAAGCATTGACCACCCCCTCCTCCAGAGCAGCAGAACCGGTCACCAACTTGAAGGTTGATCCCGGTGGATAAGCACCAGAAATGGCCCGATTAAACAGAGGCCAACTCTTGTCATTAAGGAACTTCTCCACCTGATTATTATCAAAACCGGGATAAGACACGAGACTCAAAATATCGCCGGTATTGACGTCCGTTATAACCAAAGCCCCTCCTTTTCCACCAGAGCTCTTCACCCATTTTGCCAACGATTGATAGGCAAATCGCTGCAACAGAAGGTCCAGCGTCGTCTGCAGCGTCTTTCCGCTCTCTGGTGCTTGCCGCGCTAGCTCCCTCACTACCCTACCGAGAGCGTCCTTCTCCAGAATAAGCCGCCCCGCAGACCCTCGGAGAAGACTCTCATAGGCCAATTCTAATCCCGACTTCCCCAGACGGCCACCCAGCTCATAGCCCTCCGCCAAACGCTCCTTTAGTTCATTGGAACCAATCCCTCCCAAGTAACCCAATACAGAAGAAAGCTCGTAAGGGTAGGGGTAATTGCGTATCGGGACGGTTTCGACTTTAACCCCGGGTATCTTTCCGGAATTAACCTCCAGCAAGACAGCAACATCGCGGGAAACATTGGAACCAAGGACAACGGTGGCAAAGCCGGCATCCAATCCCCGATCAAGAACCGCCGCCAATTCAGACACGTCCTCACTAAGCGCCTCTGCCAGAAATCCCAAGTCACACTTCGCAACACAGATCCGCGGGTCGGCAGTAACAAGGAACCCGGAGCGGCTGTCAGCGATCACCTCCCCGTTCCTATCTGTTATTACCCCCCGTTCAGGATACAAGGGAACGGAGACGATTCTGTTCCCCTCCGCCGCCAGAAGATATTCCTCTCCCCGAAAGAGAGTAAGGTAAACAAGGCGTATCCCAAGGGCAAAAAAGGAAAAAAGGAGAAGGAGCGAGAGGCACAGGACTCGCCCTCTCCCCTCTCCTTCATACAAATCAGTCTTTCGCGGCTGACGTAACAACGGGTGAAGCTTGTCCAACCAACCAACAGCCTCGGTGATGTCCCCCCGGCTACGAGGCTCTGAATCCTGCAAAATATTTTCGCCAAAAAGCGCACCGAATCTCATTGTCTCGGCAGTTTTAAGCAACCATTAGTAACCACAGGTATTTTTTAGCGTCATCAAAGCCCACACAAATCGTAATCCACTTCCCAAGCAGTCGGTATTTTATAGCCCCGGCTTCCCGTCTCGCCGTCTCTATAGCCACTTACGACCCCAATCCTCATTATCTCAACTTCTCCTTGAAGCTCAGCTGAAGACTCTCTGACCGGAGAGAACGCTCGAAGAGAAGCGCCAATAGGGGGTAAAAAACAACAGAGAGAACAGCATCCAAGGCGGCCAGAAGGACAACCCTCTCCGAAAAGCCAAAGTGAGGATAAAAGCACCACCCCAAAGCCGCCAAAAAGGCAGCCAAAAAGCGGGAAAGGAAGTTGTCTGAATATCGGCGGATAAGCACTGCCTCGGCGACAACCGCAATCAGCAAAAGCGAGCGCACTCCCAGAGGACGCACAGACAGCAGATCACAAAAGGTGCCTCCGAGAAAGGCCGCCCAAGCCGCCTCGTCGCGCCTTCCGCTCCAGCAAAGAGCCAACACCAAGATAAGAAGAATGTTGGGGACGAAACTGGTGAAAATCGGGAGAAGAGTCACTTGAGTTAGTACCAAGAGAAAGAGAATTACAACCAAAATTGGATTACGAACGGACATAACGATAGGAATTCCTAACCAATCTCATTAAGTTAATTTCCACTTTTTCTAATAAAAACTTCTTCCAGTTTACTTGGAGTGAAAAGAAGCTCCAGCTCCGCCTCTTTCAGGATGGCATTATCGGAAGAGATGACCCTAGTGATCCGCCCCAACACCAAGCCATGCGGAACCCTGCCGTCGAGACCGGAGCTGACAACAGTGTCACCCGCTTCGATATGCTCTTCAGGAAGAATCATCCCCATCCGCAGTTTTGTCCCGAAACTCCCCGAAACAACACCGCCAGACCGACTGGGAGAACTCTGATCCAGGGCAGCAACAGAAAAACGAGAATCGCTCAACAACATCACTAACGATCGGCCAATTTCGACCTCCGCTACTTCCCCTACCAGATAGTTCCCTAAAACCACCAAACTGCCTACTGCCACCCCATCATTCTCTCCCTTATCCAAAACTAAAACCAAATTCCCCTGCTCTGAAGCTAACCCCACCACCCGAGCGGCGATTAACTCCGTCGCAGACGCCGCCACCCCTAGCTGCTCCCGCAGCAAAGCATTCTCCTGCTCGGCCTCTTGCAACCGAGCATTCTCTCCGCGCAGCCGCATTATTTCGGCGGAAAGGCCGGCGTTATCCACCCATAGATCATGCAGACCACCAAAAAACGATATCTCTTCCTTAGCCCGCTGCACCAGAGAAAAAACGGTACGCTGTGAAACCTTGCTTATCAAAGTGCCTGATTTCTCGAAAACAGAAGAGAAAGGACTAAAGCTTACCAAGACCAAAATTAAACTTACTAACGAAAGCCGCAAGGCAAGCAACATCACAGGCTCACCTTCCGCAGAAGGTGGGGATTCTCCAATAATACTCCCGCCCCCCTCACGACACAGGTAACCGGATCGTCTGTGACTTTGACGGGCGACCCTAACTCTCGAGTAAACCGCTTTTCTATCCCTCGAAGCTGAGATACCCCACCGGCGAGAATAATACCGCCATCAAGAATATCGGGAATCAACTCCGGAGGGGCGTCTTCAAGAACATCTTTGACCGAGGCGATAATCGTCGCCAACGGGCCGCGAATCGCCTCACCAATCTCTTCCGAAGTCACTGCCACCGTCTTCGGTAATCCTGTCTTTAAATCGCGGCCGCGCATCATTGCCTCGCGCCTCCTCCCTCCTATCCTAATCGCCTCACCAATCCTGATCTTCAACTCTTCGGCTGTCCGCTCCCCCAAGAGAAGGTGAAACTTCTCCCGAGCATAATTGACAATCGCTCGATCCAACTCATCACCTGCTACTTTGAGCGATCTCCCCACGACAATGCCTCCCAAAGAGATAACGGCGATCTCAGTCGTTCCCCCGCCGATATCGACCACCATCGATCCCCGAGCCTCTTCAACGGGAAGGCCCGCTCCAATTGCTGCCGCCATCGGCTCCTGAACAAGGAACACCTCCCGTGCCCCCGCCCGACGAACGGCATCGGAAACCGCCCGCTGCTCCACTTCTGTTACTAGGGAGGGAATCCCGATGACAACCCGAGGGCACGGAATGCGCGGAAAGCCGGTCGGACTCTCATGGACCAGACGGATAAAGTAAGAAAGCATCCGCTCGGCCACCTCGAAGTCAGAAATAACACCGTTTCTAAGAGGTCTGACAGCGGTAATCGCTGTCGGCGTTTTCCCTAACATCGCCCGCGCCGCCTGCCCCACCGCTAAGACATCACGCCCTTTAGTTCGAACGGCCACCACCGACGGCTCTCTAACCACTATCCCCCGGCCACGAACTAAGACAAGGGTATTAGAAGTCCCTAAATCAATGCCGACATCATATGAAAACAGTCCGAGAATCTTATTGAGCATCGGAAAGTCAGAGGGGCAGACTCGTCGGAAAAAGAATAACAAGACGACGGTAAAAATTCAATTGCTACCCCTGGCCTCATTGGCTTCCTCGACTTTATTGATGTTACTGTTGTGTTATGTTCGCCGAGATCGTCGTCAATACCCATCAGGACCCCGCCAAGAAGTTTTTCACTTATCGGATCCCTAAAGAACTGGAAAGAGGAGTAAATTTGGGATCTGAGGTGCTCGTCCCGTTCGGAAAGAGATCCGTCGAGGGGTACGTCTTCGAAATCAAGACGACCCGACCGCCTTTTCCCACTAAAGAGATTAAAGGGTTACGAGGAAAGGCCTTCACCGCCGCTCAAGTAAAGCTGGCCCGCTGGATGTCGGCTTATTATGCCGCCCCGCCGCTTGATTGCCTTAAATGCCAGTTGCCTGGAAGAGGGCAGCGATATTCAGAAGGGAAGGAAAACGAGGTCGAGACACTCCTCCTCGTACCTTACGCTGTTCAAGTTAGGATCAAGGCTTTAGAACTTAATCGCGCGGAGAGAAGGACAACGCTGATTGGCTCCCGGTCAGTCGTCTTTGCTCCCCTTCCCAAGCTCAAGAGGATTATCATCGAAGAGCCGGAAAACTGGACCTACAAAGACGAGCGTTCCCCCTACTACCATGCTAAAGATGTTGCTCAGAAGCGTGCCGAACTGGAAGGACTAAAACTTGAGCTAAGATACCTTGTCCCCCGCGCCGAAGATGCCCTCCCGCTCCGCGCACTCCCCACGCTCCCCTCACCCATCAAAATCATTGATCTCCAGAAGGAACGTGACACTGGCAATCCGCCAGCAGGCGGGCACGGCTTCAGCCAGCTTTCCATCGAGGCTGTCAAAGCATTCAGGCAAATGGGATCCTCCGATGCGGGTCTAGTCTTCGTCAACAGCCGCGAAGCTAAAGAAAAGATTCGCCAGGCTGTCAAAGAACAGAACCTTGATGCTAACAAGATCGAAATCGCCGGAGCAGAAATCTTTGGCCAAGCCGGAAAGAAGTACGCGGCGGTAGTAGTAAGCGACACGGACACTCTCTTTAACCTTCCCGATTTTCGCAGTCACGAGAAGCTTCTGCTAATTATCACTAAGCTGGCACAGCTGACAAAAGGGGATGTCTTCCTTCAGACAGCGAACGCAACCCACCCCCTCTTTGAGGAGTTGGAAACGGGAAACCTCAAAGGCTTTTACGAGCGGGAACTACAAGACCGGAAGCCGCTAATGTACCCGCCCTTTGGCGCCCTGGCCAAACTCGAATTCAGCGCCAAAACCACCGCCAAAGTGGAGTCCGAAGCCCAAAGATTGTACAAAAAACTATTAACTAATCAACTACCAACTATCTTTGTCTCCCCTCCATATCCGCCCTACGCCAAAACCCGCGGCAGGGTCCAGCTAAACATTGCCGTCAAAGCCAGAAGCCGCCGCGAGCTCGGGAAAGCCCTAACTCTTGTCCCCTCTTCCTGGAAGATTATTATTGATCCGGAGTCGCTGCTCTAGTCCCCGCCGCCATGATAATTCATCATAGAGGATGGCCAGGATATGGACTCTTGGCAGGAAATGAGAGCAGATGGATTCAGGCTTAACAGGATCCTTGAGGCAGGCAACACCGCTTTAGCAGCGTAGAGGCCTCGGCATTCGCGAAGGATAAATAGATCAAACAGGCGCTGCGCCTCACTATGCCAAAAAAGCTATGCTAGGAGTTGCTCTTGACTCTGGAGAAATCGATGGTAAAATCCTTGACGAAGGAGGAAAGAGGGAGAATGAAAATAAGAATGATGGTCATGATGATGATCATGACCACCGTCATGGTGCTGGTTGCTACCAGCACAACAACAGTCGTGGCTCAGGGGCCAACACCAGGAGCGTGCTGGTCACCCTACGCCAAGATATGGTTCCCGGAGTGCTACCAGCACTCCAACCCCGCCTACATTTGTTACGGCGGGGCGTGGGTGGCGAAGAAGACCCTGCCGCAAGGTGCGTGCGGGGGAACAACAACTATACCGGCTCCGGCGGCAAAGGCGGCTCCGGCGTCGACAACGAACGCCGACGGGACAACCTACGTTGTCCAGTCGGGAGATACGTTGTCGCGCATCGCCGCCAGGTATGGGGTAACCGTCGCGGCGATCACCCAAGCCAACGGGATTGCCAACCCCAACCGCATTTATGTGGGGCAGGTGTTGGTGATCCCCGGAGGAGCAATCGCGGTACCGGCGACGGGGGCGACACCGGCTCCGGCGTCGACAACGAACGCCGACGGGAGCCGGGCGTATTTCGCCCACAAGGTAAAGAGGGGCGATACACTCGAAAGTATCGCCCACGAGTACGGGGTGACAGTAGCGGATATCATTGCAGCAAATCAAGCAAATCATATGATCTCCGTCAATGTCGTCCCGGGGGTTTGGCTTAACATACCTTTCCCGAAAAGGTAGGGAAAGGTCTAGAAGTAGGCTGGAAGACCCACGCCTTGCGGCAGGGTCTTCTTCTTTTGTGTGGAGTGAATTATCACCCACCCCATTCTCATAAGAGACCCGCCACCATCCCTCCTAATTGCTCTGCGGGAAAGTGTGAGTATACTATCAAATGCCCAGCAATCTCGGGAGAGTAGGCAAGGAAACTTGGACAAGAGGGTGCTGCGAAAAGCAATATTTCCGAAGCTTCCCTTCAGAGATGAGTTTCTGCCCAGCCGCATAAGGGAATGTAGCGGTCAGAGCAACGGCGATCCTGAACTTATCGAAGGGGTAGCAGGCCTTAGTGGCTAGACTTAGAACAATTTGGTATAAAGTGACCTCATTTGAAATGGAGAAAATAGGCCAATTCCTTAACCCTCAACCCCAATTCTTGTTTAATTAGTTAATTATGAAAAACTTCTTATGGTATGTTTCCTTTCGTTGTGTTTTTTCCTCTTAATTCCTATAAAATTAGTTAGAGTGCAAGAGATATGGGAAAAACTGTTTTAATACTTCATGGTTGGCCTCAGCCAGTTACAAAAGATAGTATGTACTACAAATACTTTGAAGAAAATGGATACTCAGTTGTAGCACCACAACTATTTACCAAAGATTTTGTTTTGACGCAGGAGGAAGCGAAAAAGTACATAGAAGCTAAGTTGGCAGGAAGAAAACCTGATGTAATAGTGGGAATTTCTCTAGGAGGACTGCTTGTCCCAGTTTTTGCAAAAGATTATCCCAACGCAAAATTGATTTTGATTGCAACGGGGGCAAAGTTAGAACCACAAGCTACTGGTTTTAGAATGCTTTTAGATATGGCAAAGCACAGAAAGGTGTTAAATGTGCTAAATGTCATAAGATTTCTCCCCCAAAAGGTATTGTTTGCATTTTACGAGTTTATAAACCCGTTTAGAGGTAATGAAGCCCAGAGAGAGATTTACATCAAAGATATGAAGGATAATTTGAAGTGTATTGTTGGTATTCCAATAGACGAGGAGAGTGAAATTGTTAATTTTGTTAGCAGTACGGACAATACTGAACTTCTTAAGAGTTTGAAAAATAAAGCAATTATCTTTACCAGCAACAATGACCTTATGATGCCGTCTAACTTGGGGCAAGAGCTTCATAGACTTTTGGGTAGTAGTCAATTGGTGGTTAGTGACGGAGGACATTTTGATGTTTTTACCCAAAACAACTTCAAGGATTTGGATAAGTTTTTGGGAAATTAAACTAATTCAGCCAGGAGACATTTTTGCAGTTCTGTAATGAAGCTCCGAAGCTATTTGCCGGTTCAAGACCTGCTTTGCAAAGAGAACTCCTTAGATTTGTTGTGACGAACATTTCTCTGAAGGATGAAAAGGTCGTATTTACGCTTAAAACACCCTTCGATATAGTAGTCAAATATGGTCAAAGTGAAAATTGGCAGGCCCGGGAGGATTCGAACCCCCGAATCCCGCTCTGGAGGCGGGCGGTTTACCGCTAAGCCTACGGGCCTTCACGAGCGGTCAAATAATTGGGCAGCTGGGGAAACACAAGCGATCCGACAGCCCTAGATCTTCGTCTCTTTATGCAGAGTGTGCCTGCGGCACTTCTTGCAGAACTTCCTCAGCGCCAGCTTTTCCTGAACGTTGCGGTTTTTCTTAACCGTATAATTGACCCGACCGCACTCGCTGCATTTTAATCTGATAAATTCCCGCTTTGCTTTTGCCATCTGTCGCTCATTGTATCACGATTGACCTTTAAGGGTTCTTTTTAGAGCCTGTTTCAGATTATCCCTTCCGTGCCCGCTTTTGAGGAATTTCTCCCCCACCGCCGCATCCTTATCAGTGAAATACCCGTAGTGGACGAGCTTCAAAGGTCCGCGACGGCGCGTGGAAGCAATTTCAC
>CAZQCZ010000015.1:0-11102 GCA_964592215.1 uncultured Candidatus Saccharibacteria bacterium | reverse complement strand
ATGGCGATCCCAGTTTTTTATAAAATGATAAAAACGGATTGATAAAGAATTTGCCACCAAAGAGAAACATGAAACTGCCTTTTGCTTGTGGTGAAAATTGCCGGGGCGCTTGGTGCAAGGATGGGGATTCATTAAAATAACCTTATGGAAACACCAAAATTTTTAAATCCAGACGTAAGGCTTGATGGTATTGAAGAACTTAAAGGCGAACCGCCGTATTTTCAAAATATAAAAGAACTTTCAGGGAAGGGAAAACTTGTCAAAAAAATCAAATAATTTTCCACTTCGTTAGAGGCCCAAGAGTACCTTGCTAGTCGACCACGAAAAGAAAACCGTCTTCAAAGATTTCTTCCAGATACAAACTATGTTATTGGGGCATCTGGAGAATCTGGATGTGCGGTATACGCAATAGTGGAAAAAATTGATGGTAAACGTCTAGATTTATTGGACTTAAATCAACAGGAACAATCATTTTACGAACAATTAGATGATTTTCTTTTTAGCTCTCTGGAAATTTATGAAGGTAGTAATCGATGTCCCGGAATGAATTTGAAAAATTTGGTTTTAGGTAAAGAAGGAAAGCTTTTTTATGTAGATAGCGAACCATATCCGGAGTATAATGTTGAGCCGTTTGAAATGGCTCATGCGAGAAAGAAGAAATTAACTAGAATGCTTGGCGAGGATTATCAACGACTATTACCAAAGACGGCGGATTGGATTACTAAACACGAAGTTGGAAATTATAAAAAAGCCAAAAGTGAGGCAAGAAGAAAAAGAAGAAAAAATGATTAAATCGCGCAATAATGAGTGTGCGGCTCAAGGATTTTTGCTTCATTTCACCGCATAAAAACTTCTCATAATCCTGAACGTTAAAAGAAGGCAGGCAATAAGGTTGGGTGGCAAATCTCGTTCTGGGAATAAATTTCTGTTAGGATAGGGTCAATGGTTTACTGTCCGGTCTGCACTATTGCCGTCGCTGGCGGAGCGGGACTTTGCCGCTGGTTGGGAATTGACGATGTTATCTCCGGCGTTTGGATTGGTGGCTTGCTGGCCTCGTTAACCGCTTGGATCGCTTCCTGGTTGGAGAGAAAGAGCATCCTGTCCAAAGCGCCGGGAGTGGTCCGTTGGCTAATGGTTGCGGCCGTGGTTTATCTCCCCACTATTATCCCTCTTTATGGGCTGGAGGTTGCCGGTGGCCCCCACAACACTCTTTACGGTGTCGATCGGCTCTTGGTGGGGATATTTTTGGGGACGATCACTCTCCTTTTTGGTAACTGGTTTTACTCTTTTCTGAAGCGCCTCAACGGCGGCAAGGTCCTCTTTCCTTTCCAGAAAGTTGTCATTCCCGTGCTCTGTTTGGTTATTATAAGTGGGGTGCTTTATCTTACCGTTTGCTGATGGCTAGGGATATTCAGAATTATCAAGATTTGTTGAAGAAGGTTGAGGCGGCGACCAAGGCGGATAAGATTGATCTCTCCGCCGGCGAAGATCTGAGCGTCGCTATTATGAACCTCGTCAGCATTGAGGAGCATTTCTTCTTTACCGGAGCGAAGACGAAAAAAGAGAAGTATTTCGATCTTTTGACGGAGGTGCGGAAAATGCGGACGGAGTTGATGAGGCGCCTTATTAAAGATTACGAGGGTGAGGTTTGGTGCATTTCTAAGCATCTTTTGGCTGCCTCGATGCGGCTGATCGAGGTAGGGACGAAAGAGATGGCCAAAGGGGACAAAGGGGCGGCGTGCGATCTCTTTTCCAAAGCCTACGAGCTATATTCCCTCTTCTGGGCGATGAATCTGGGGGCGGTCGACATCGGTGAGATCAAGAAGATTGACGAGGAGCAAGTGAACGTTTGCGATACTGACAAGAATAAATTGATCGCCAAGCTAGAGCGGTTGGTGGAAAGGATAGTTAATTGCTGTCGCGAGTAATGATCCTATGTGTTTAGCGACACCGGTAAAGGTCACAAAGTTGGAAGGGGACAAAGCAACCGTTGATGCGTTGGGAGAGGAAATGACGGTTGATACTTCTCTCCTCAAAGGAGTCAAAGTCGGCGACTATCTTCTGGCGAAAGGTGAGCTGGCGATCCAGAAAATTCCCGTTGAGGATGCCGAAAAGATACTAGAACTGGTTAGGCGATGTGACCACAATCATGAGTAATCCCGTAAAACCAATGAAGTCAATAAAGCCGGGGACGGAAGAGAGGGGGGTCCTGCTAGTTCTCGCGACCGCTTTCATCTCCGGTTTCTCAATCTTTATCAACAAATTCGGGGTTAAAGAATTCGATCCTTACCTGTTCACTTGGTTGAAGAATTCTCTTGTCGCCGTTCTCCTCCTGGGACTGATTTTGAGTGTAGGGGGAGTAAGGGAGATGAGGGAGCTAAAGCCAAAACAATGGTTTCTCTTGGCAGCAATCGGTTTAATTGGTGGCTGTATTCCCTTTCTCCTCTTCTTCAAAGGGCTTTCTTTGACGACGGCGGCGAACTCCTCTTTCATTCACAAGACAATGTTCGTCTACGTTGCCGTGCTAGCGTCCATCTCTCTCAAAGAGAAGATTGATCGGCGCCTCCTTCTCGCTTCGTTTCTCCTGCTTCTCGGCAACGCCCTGTTTTTGAAGTTGATTCCAATCACCGGCGCTCCGGATCTCCACGATGGCGACCTGCTTATCCTCCTGGCGACCCTCTTTTGGGCGGGGGAGAATGTTTTGTCAAAAAGTGCTTTGGCGTCCTTGTCGCCGCGGATCGTCGCTCTTGGGCGGATGGGGATTGGCTCCCTCTTTACCTTGCTCTTTTTGATCGTCAGTGGCCACATTAAATCCGCCGCCGGCCTTACTCTTGTCCACTGGGAGTGGATTCTGATCGCCGCCGCTTTCCTGTTCGGATACGTTGTTACCTGGTATGCCGGCCTGAAACACCTCAAAGCGTCGGTGGCGACCAGTATTCTTTTGCTTGGAGGGCCGGTGACCGCTCTACTATCGTTCGGCTTTTCTGGAGTGGCACTGCTCCCCGCCCAAATGCTGGGAATCCTTCTCTTGATAATGGGAGTAATTGCCGCCAGCCGAATCAATGCCCGTTTCTCCGCGTAACGATGGCCTTAAGCTAGCCGTCCAATATTCTCTGCCTCCTTGCCAATTGGGCTTTTGCGGTCCTCGAGAAGAGAAAAACCGGAAGCTCCTCATCGAGTTTGCCAAGGGGAGAAAGATCCCTCCGTCGGAAGTTCGGCGAGTCTTAGAAAGGTTCGAGGCGATGTATCCTTATCTCCGTCTCATTGCTAGGGGCAACGGGATTACCGACCCTCTTGATGAGCGAGTGGTCAGGGCGTTTTGGGTAGGGAATGAAATGCTGGAGAAAGTGGCAGTGGACGATCTTCGCCGGCTGATCACCACTGATTTTGTCGGTCCGGGGCGTTTATCAAAAGAAGAGGCGGAGCGGCGGGCGATGGCGGTTCCCGACGGGGCGGTGCCTCACCACAGCTTCCACGTTCTTATCCTCGGCTCGGTTACCGGACGGGTTAAGTTCACCAATGCGCTAAGAGATCTCTGTCGGATCGGGTGGGGGAAAGTGTTGGAGGTCGGAGATCGGAGATCGGAGGTCAGGGTTAGATACAAGCCGTTGGTTTCTGGTGAAGATGGGCGGATGAAGTTGGGGGAGGAAGTTGAGAAAGGGATCGCATGGGATAAGGAGATCACCCCCGGTGTTGAAGTTGGCGATTGGGTCTCCTTTCACTGGGGGAGGGTTTGTGATGTTTTATGCAAGGAGGATGTCTCCAACCTTATGCACTACACTCAATTGACCTTGGGGTCTTGCATGCAGTTGCTATAATATTTTGTTAGTGCGGGGGTGTTGCCCCTGCCGGATGATAATCAATTTCCCTAGTCAGTAAGAAAATGTCGTTTGACAGAAAACTCACAAAGCTAACACTTAAAGTTGCCGAAGCGCTGCCCCAGGATATTGGGGCGGGTGTTGCCCGTTTGTCGGCGGAAAACATAGAGAGGCTCGGTATTAAGGAGGACGACACCGTTATCCTGAAGGGCGCGGGGGAGGCGGTGGCGGTGGCGAAGGCGGCCTCTCCCGGGACGATCGGCGAGGATACCGTCAGGTTGGATGGCTCCCTCCGTAAGCGTGCCAATGTCTCAGTGGGGGAATCTGTTGTTGTTCAGAAAGTCAAGATTGGTCCGGCAAAAAGGGTTGTCTTTGTTCCCCTCGGCGGTCGGGTGCAAGTGGTGTTGGATAGTGAGGACCTAAAGCATGCCCTCATGGGGAGGGTGGTGAGGGAAGGCGAAGTTATTGTCGTCCGCACGCGCCAGCAGATGCCCGATTTCAGCATTTTCGGATCTTTCTTTGGTGAGGACTTTGCCACCTTCGGCGAGGTTCGGCTCGGCGTCGCCACAACCGATCCAAAGCAGATTCCTTGTCGCATCGCCTCAGGCACACGTGTTGAAGTCGATGAAAAAGCCAAATTTGAAGAGAAGGTCCGAGGCCTTGATGTCACTTACGAGGATATCGGTGGTCTGGGGGAGGAGTGCCAGAAAATAAGGGAGATGGTGGAGCTGCCGATGCGCCACCCAGAGCTTTTCGAGCGCATAGGCATCACCGCCCCCAAGGGGGTTCTTCTCTATGGTCCTCCAGGCACAGGGAAAACGCTTCTGGCCAAAGCAGTTGCCAACGAAAGCAACGCCAACTTTATCTCCATCGCCGGCCCCGAGATTTTTGACAAATTCTACGGGGAGTCTGAGCGGAAGATGCGCGAGATCTTTGATGAAGCGCAAAAAAAGGCGCCAAGCATAATCTTCATCGATGAGATAGATGCTATTGCCACCGCACGTGAAGAGACTCACGGTGAGGTTGAGAAGAGACTTGTATCGCAGCTTCTAACGCTTATGGATGGGCTGAAGGCGCGTGGTGATGTTGTTGTCATCGCGGCGACTAATCGGCCCGATGCTCTTGATCCGGCATTGCGGCGTCCAGGAAGGTTCGATCGAGAGCTGGAGATAGGCGTCCCTAACGATAAGGGGAGGATGGAGATTTTAAAGATCCACACGCGTGCCTTACCCCTTGATGAGGACGTCAATTTTGATCAGCTTGTAGAGAATACCCAAGGGTTTGTCGGAGCTGATCTGGCCGCTCTTGTGCGGGAGGCGGCGATGGCTTGCATTCGGGAGATACTCCCCAGAATTGATATGAAGCAACAGGCTATCCCTCCCGAGGTTTTGCGTGGCATAAAGATTGGGAAAAGGCACTTTGACGAGGCGTTCAAGTTTGTCCACCCCTCTGCTCTGCGCGATGTTGCTGTTGAGATCCCAAAGGTTAAGTGGAGCGATGTGGGCGGCTTGGAGGATGTTAAGCAGGGGTTAATTGAGGCGATTGAATGGCCCCTGAAGCATGCGGAGAGCTTTGAGCGCATAGGCATCACCGCCCCCAAGGGGGTTCTTCTCTATGGTCCTCCAGGCACAGGGAAAACGCTTCTGGCCAAAGCAGTTGCCAACGAAAGCAACGCCAACTTTATCTCTATAAAAGGGCCAGAGCTTAAGAGCAAGTGGGTGGGGGAATCGGAGCGCGGCATTCGCAAGCTGTTTAGGAAAGCGCGTCAGGTGGCACCTTGCATCTTGTTTTTCGATGAATTTGATTCAATCGCCAAAGCGCGGGGTACAGAATTTGACAGCGGCGCCTCGGAGAATATGCTCAACCAGATGCTTACAGAGATGGATGGGATTGAGCCTTTGAACAAGGTGGTTGTCGTGGCCGCAACGAATCGGCCAGATCTTATCGATCCCAGTCTTTTAAGGCCGGGGAGATTTGAGCGCTTCCTCTATGTGGGTGTCCCTGATGAGAAAGCACGGTTGGCGATATTTAAAGTTCATACGGCAAAGATGCCGTTGGCTAAGGATGTAAGTTTAGAGAAACTGGCGAAGGAGACAGAGGGCTATGTGGGTGCCGATATCGAGGCTGTTTGCCGTGAGGCGGGGTTGGGCGCGCTGCGGGAGGATATGGGTGCCAAAGAGGTTAAGCTGGCTCATTTTACGGAGGCGCTGAAGAGGGTCAGAAAGACATTGGATGAGGGTATGAAAGAACTTTACGAGGGGTACTGTGAAAGATTCAGGAGTAAAGGGAAGAAGAACTCCGCAAGTTAAGCTTGGTATTTTCCGCCCGTCTCTAGTGGACCGAGCAGGTGATGCAAGGGTCATAAGCGCGTACCAGCATCTCAAGAAGTCTCTCCCGCCTTTCTTTCTCCTCTTTTGTGGTTTGCTTGACCAACACTTGGGCAGATGCCTCAATTGAACCCAAATTTTGTACAGTCGGGGTGATGATGTTTCCGGCGGTTATCAAACCTTCCTCATCAACTGCGTATTCGTGGTAGAGCCCGCCGCGGGGGGCTTCCAGCGCTCCAATTCCAATCTTCGGGCTTTTTGGTCGCTTTTCCTCCTTCGTTAGCGAAAATTACCCCCTTCCGTTCCCATCGAGACGTAGTTCCTGGATATAGGCGCCCCTAGGAAAGTTGGTTAGAGCGCATTGAGGGAATATCCCGAGATGCGCTCTTTCTTATTTGGAGGGATACTCTTCGGCGAAATCTTTGAGGGTTTCCCAGATCTGCTTGATGTAACCTGTATCTAACGGCTCTCTCTTCTCGATGTAGTTCCGCGTGGCATCAAACATTTGAGTGGCGCAGTAGAGACGCCAATTTCCAAAACTGGCCCCGGACCCTTTCTTAGGTTTGGCGGGTAGTGGCCGATCGAAATATTTGTTAGCTAAATAGCCTTCGGGAAGGAGGTTGGATACAACTGCTTCCCCGATGGCCAACCACAGGTCATTATCGGTACTGATGAACGATACTTTCGGCAATGGCACACGCAGTTCTTTCATGAACTCGGCGAAGATTTTGTCGAGAGTCGGACGTTGATAGAACGCGTGGCACGATTCATGATACAGAACGGCTATAACATCTTTGTATGTGCCCGGCGGCACTGCCGAGCACCTAAGAGCAACTGTCAAATACCCTTGGTTGTTGCCACCATAACCACCTCCCCCGCTGAGGAGGAGACAAACATTTAGATTTGGGTCCGGTTTAGAGCGGCGGAAGAAAGCACGTATGTCCCTTTCCAAAGAACGCAGCTCAGGATTAGCGATATGTTCGTTCAATACCGCCGCCCATTGGGCCAACCTGTCTTTTTCTTCCTGCCAAACAACGTTAAACCGTGTCTCAAAAACTCGGAAAGAGTCCCTTATAGTCTCAAGCTCGTTAGCGGAGACTAATTTGCCAACTTCGCTCCATATCCTGCCCTCATCGGGTGTAAAGAAGAGAAAGGCTAAATAAGATTTCGTCTCAGGCCTTCTCCCATAGGCAGAAATTATACGAGCTATCTTCCCAAGAATATTCCGCTCCTTTTCAGTCAGCTTCCCTGTCTTTCGCACCCATGCTCTATTCAGGTTAGAATCACACCCGAGATTCCAGTTAGAGAGATTAGCAACAAAATGAAACAGGTTTGCAGTCTTATGATAATAGAGGTTGAATTTCATATCCCTTCGTCGTAAGGATAACAGATTGGAAATATACGAGCATCATTTCATTGGGGACAGGTTTGCGATCTCTTGAGTGAGGAGGAGGTGGCTAATCTCGAGCGCTATACTCGGAAGATGGTTGGGTTACTAGGATGATGTTTTCTTCTTGCGAAGATAGGTATTGACTTCCTTAAGATCCTTTCTATCTTTGGGCCGGTTGAGCCTCTTTTTGTAGCGGGCTACCTCTTCCAGCTTTACGAACCTAATCCCGTCGACGACGTCTGCCTCCCTTATTAATTTTTCTACCTCTTCTGGTTTATAGAAGAGGTATCTTTCGCAAACCTCTATGTTTTCCGTGAGGTCGATTTTTCGGTTTCGGCATGCCCACCCCTTTATTTCTTTGACGGGGTGCTTCGAGGATAGTTCTTGCCAGAGGGACTTAGTGACAATAAGGTCGAGATCGCCAACTCTTCGCGACAGCAACTTCCTTATCCTTGCCGGTCCACTGCCGAAAATGGCAAACTGGTCAGGCGGAAGATTAAATTCCTTTAGCTCTTTGAGAAGGTTTTGGAAGTCTTTATCCATTAGTGCACCGAGCAAGTTATACAGGGATCGTAGGCACGAATGAGCATTTCGATCAGCTTCTCGCGCCTCTCGTCCTCTTCACCTCTGGTTTGATCGGCTAACGCTTGGGCCGTTATTTCTAGTGAGCCCAAATTTTGTACAGTCGGGGTGATGATGTTTCCGGCGGTTATCAAACCTTCCTCATCAACTGCGTATTCGTGGTAGAGCCCGCCGCGGGGGGCTTCCAGCGCTCCAATTCCAATCTTCGGGCTTTTTGGTCGCTTTTCCTCCTTCGTTAGCGAAAATTACCCCCTTCCGTTCCCATCGAGACGTAGTTCCTGGATATAGGCGCCCCTAGGAAAGTTGGTTAGAGCGCATTGAGGGAATATCCCGAGATGCGCTCTTTCTTATTTGGAGGGATACTCTTCGGCGAAATCTTTGAGGGTTTCCCAGATCTGCTTGATGTAACCTGTATCTAACGGCTCTCTCTTCTCGATGTAGTTCCGCGTGGCATCAAACATTTGAGTGGCGCAGTAGAGACGCCAATTTCCAAAACTGGCCCCGGACCCTTTCTTAGGTTTGGCGGGTAGTGGCCGATCGAAATATTTGTTAGCTAAATAGCCTTCGGGAAGGAGGTTGGATACAACTGCTTCCCCGATGGCCAACCACAGGTCATTATCGGTACTGATGAACGATACTTTCGGCAATGGCACACGCAGTTCTTTCATGAACTCGGCGAAGATTTTGTCGAGAGTCGGACGTTGATAGAACGCGTGGCACGATTCATGATACAGAACGGCTATAACATCTTTGTATGTGCCCGGCGGCACTGCCGAGCACCTAAGAGCAACTGTCAAATACCCTTGGTTGTTGCCACCATAACCACCTCCCCCGCTGAGGAGGAGACAAACATTTAGATTTGGGTCCGGTTTAGAGCGGCGGAAGAAAGCACGTATGTCCCTTTCCAAAGAACGCAGCTCAGGATTAGCGATATGTTCGTTCAATACCGCCGCCCATTGGGCCAACCTGTCTTTTTCTTCCTGCCAAACAACGTTAAACCGTGTCTCAAAAACTCGGAAAGAGTCCCTTATAGTCTCAAGCTCGTTAGCGGAGACTAATTTGCCAACTTCGCTCCATATCCTGCCCTCATCGGGTGTAAAGAAGAGAAAGGCTAAATAAGATTTCGTCTCAGGCCTTCTCCCATAGGCAGAAATTATACGAGCTATCTTCCCAAGAATATTCCGCTCCTTTTCAGTCAGCTTCCCTGTCTTTCGCACCCATGCTCTATTCAGGTTAGAATCACACCCGAGATTCCAGTTAGAGAGATTAGCAACAAAATGAAACAGGTTTGCAGTCTTATGATAATAGAGGTTGAATTTCATATCCCTTCGTCGTAAGGATAACAGATTGGAAATATACGAGCATCATTTCATTGGGGACAGGTTTGCGATCTCTTGAGTGAGGAGGAGGTGGCTAATCTCGAGCGCTATACTCGGAAGATGGTTGGGTTACTAGGATGATGTTTTCTTCTTGCGAAGATAGGTATTGACTTCCTTAAGATCCTTTCTATCTTTGGGCCGGTTGAGCCTCTTTTTGTAGCGGGCTACCTCTTCCAGCTTTACGAACCTAATCCCGTCGACGACGTCTGCCTCCCTTATTAATTTTTCTACCTCTTCTGGTTTATAGAAGAGGTATCTTTCGCAAACCTCTATGTTTTCCGTGAGGTCGATTTTTCGGTTTCGGCATGCCCACCCCTTTATTTCTTTGACGGGGTGCTTCGAGGATAGTTCTTGCCAGAGGGACTTAGTGACAATAAGGTCGAGATCGCCAACTCTTCGCGACAGCAACTTCCTTATCCTTGCCGGTCCACTGCCGAAAATGGCAAACTGGTCAGGCGGAAGATTAAATTCCTTTAGCTCTTTGAGAAGGTTTTGGAAGTCTTTATCCATTAGTGCACCGAGCAAGTTATACAGGGATCGTAGGCACGAATGAGCATTTCGATCAGCTTCTCGCGCCTCTCGTCCTCTTCACCTCTGGTTTGATCGGCTAACGCTTGGGCCGTTATTTCTAGTGAGCCCAAATTTTGTACAGTCGGGGTGATGATGTTGCCGTCGGCGATTATTTCCTTCTCATTAATCGTGTATTCGTGATAAAGGCCGCCGCGGGGGGCCTCGATGGCGCCGATCCCAGTCTTTGCTGATTTCAACGATTTCATTCCTAGGGGTTTAGAGTCCAAACCCTTGGGGTTTAGGGGGAGAATTTCGTTAATCAGTTTGATTGCTTCCTCGACGAAGTGGACGAGCTCGATTGCCTGGGCGAGGTTGTTGTGGAACGGATTGTCAAAGTTTATTCCTGATTGGATAAGGAGCTGTTTCGCTTTGGGATTAAGTTTCTCCTTTTGGACGGCGAGCCGCGCCAGCGCCCCGACCATTGCTGGCCGCTCTTTACCTTTGTCGCGAAGGAAGCCAAACTTTGCTGTTGAGTAAGTGCGGATCTCTTCGTCTATCTTTTCCTTGTACTCCTCTACCGGCCAGCTTGCTCCACCAACGCATCTGCTTCTTGAGCTCCCGTAAACGTTGTAGATCCAGTCCTCGCCTGCCTGCGTAGGTAGGTCCACCTGTGAGAGGAGGTTAAGGTCAGTTTCAAGATCGGGATAATCAAGCCCCATCGCCAAGTGCGCCGTTGCCTTGGCCGCCGGGAGCGCTTCCTTCATGAGCCGCCTTTCCATCTGTTTTAGCTGGTTGGCGGTGGGAACTTTGTGAAAGCCGCCGACAGTGGTTGTTGTAGGATGTGTTGAGCGCCCGCCTACGATTTTGGCGATTTCATCGGAGATTTCTTTGAGGGTCAAAGCCGCTTTGAAGTATTTCGGATGTTTTGTCTTGATTTCCAAGCCGGAATCGACGCCGATATAGTCGGGAAGGGCGAGGAAATAGAGGTGCAAAGCGTGGCTTTGGATCATCTGTCCATCAAGAAGAAGACGGCGCAGAAGGACCGTTTTCTTATCCGGTTCGATTTCCAAAGCGCCTTCAACTGCCTTGAGAGCGC
>CAZQCZ010000014.1:0-12530 GCA_964592215.1 uncultured Candidatus Saccharibacteria bacterium | reverse complement strand
CCGGTGGACTCAACAAGAAATCGCTTTCTGTTGTCCGATTGCGCCATTCAAAAAAGCGATTTCCTAAATTGTTGAGTCCAATTTTAATATACTAAATTTATGTAAAAGAAACAATAGTAACGAGTCCTTAAAATTTGTATAATATCATCAGGGAGTATAATTATGAGCGAGATAACAAGAAGAGATTTTCTTAAACTAGCTGGAGCAGCAGCTGGAGCGGTTGCTCTAA
This sequence comes from uncultured Candidatus Saccharibacteria bacterium, assembly GCA_964592215.1. Taxonomy (GTDB): domain Bacteria; phylum Patescibacteriota; class WWE3; order 9FT-COMBO-53-11; family 9FT-COMBO-53-11; genus CAZQCZ01. The sequence continues at coordinate 12,301 of CAZQCZ010000014.1, read as the reverse complement.
ATAGGCTTGGTTTAGCAAAAGCTGAAGAACCAAGGAGGAAGCCGGAAACAGCCGAGCAGCTTATTTCCAGAAAAGAACATTTTAAACCATTCAACCGAGGTAACGCTGAATGGCAATATGTGGAATTCCAATACTCTAATTCAGGAGGTGACCGTGTCGGGATTACTACATCAATAAGCGAATTAACCAATCCATATACAGGCGACAAAACTCAACAGCTTTTGGTAATGCGTCACAATCTTAATACGGGCGAAACCGTTAAAAATGTTTATGACGGCACACGCACTTTTGATGAAGCCACTTCAAAATACACATTTACAGACAATCAAAGTAATCAACTGGTAGAGTTTTCCTATGATGAAGGTGGTGATAAATATTTACTCAAAATAAAAACAGGAGAGTTTGATTCGGGTGAAATAGATAATGGTGGTTTGGTATTAAAACCTCAAGGAAATTTAATTCCTGTTTCCAAAGATGGAAATTTTACTGTTGCCGCTTTTGAAGGCGGAAGCGTAATTACCAATTATTTTGCTGACCATATCAGAGTTGAAAAACCAAACGGCGAAATTGTGGGTTACGGAAGACGCGATTCAGAAAACTTGGAGCTTGTTGGTTTTCCTCCTGCTTCACTTGACATTGATCACACTTGGGTTCATGCTTCAGGACTAAGGACAGATGGTAAACGGTTTTTTATTACAGCTTGGGGAAGTAAAACCGGCGGTCAGTTCAGGTTTGCAGATGTTCTTATTATTGATCCAGCAACGGGGAATCAAGAAAGTTTTGTACGGTTCAATGAAGAGGACACTAACTTCGATGTAGAATTCATTCCAAGCTTGGCAGAACAAGAAATTCCGCCCGGGCAAACTAAAAAACCGGAATTTCAAATGGCTCACGGAGGTAAAGTCATGGCCCAAAATGGAAACGAGGCTTTGTTTGAACTTGAAATAGACGGCAACCCGGGTCAAATAATAGACGGCAAAGGTTTTCTAAGTATGGTTGAAGCCCACGGAAAAGTAACAAATGGTTCTGTTCTTGGTCCCGCTATTTCATCCAGCGACAGTGTTATTTGGGAAACAACAGATGAAAGATATTCTACTTTTTTACCGGTGGTTCAGAAATAAAAATGTGTTAAGATGGTTTAGGCGAGAAAATTCAATTAGATAAAATGAAAAATACTTTCAGCAAACTAATTTTTATCATACTGGCCGGACTGTTTTTAACATTTTTATTCACTTTGTTTTATGGGTTTTTTATTTTACCTAGTTTAAACAGAAACGTTGTTTGTATCCAATCTCTCTCGCGGTCCTGTTTTCTTGGTTCACCTGTATGTTTCAATTTTCCTAATCCATGCTCTACCCCACCGCTTTGGTTTCCTGCAAAAAGCAGCAGTATCGGTTTTTAAAACCTCTGGAATTTAAGGGAGTTCTTGTCCGCATACGGGTGGGTGGGACAAGGACACTCTCCTGAAGGGAAAGAAAATAAGCGATTGCGACAGCAATCGCAAAATAGCGCGCGCAAAAAAATAGCGGAGGCGCGGCGGGTGGGGGCGTCGCGCCGGAGCAAGCGAGGCCGAAGGTCGAGCTAACACATTGAAGTTCGACATTTTTTGTAAACGGTCAGCCAGTAAGAAGAAGAAAGCCGTTGGGAGGCAGCGCCTGCCACGGAAGCGCGCTGCCCCATTACCAACTTTCTTCTTACTGGCTGCGAACCGTGGACAAATTTCGAACCCCTCTTTCATCTAATTACATAAAAAACCCCTATTAAAATCCCTATTTCTTATGATAGTTAACATCTGTTGGTACACTCTCCAAAATGCTACTATCTCAACTAATGAAGCTAAATAAACCTGTAATATCAGTTGTGATTCCGGCGTATAACGAAGAAAAGTTATTGCTAAAGTGTATCGAGGCTTTAAAAAATCAAAAGTTTGATTTGCCTTATGAAATTATTGTTGTGGATAATAATTCCACTGATAAAACTGCCGACATCGCAAGAGGTCAAGGAGTAAGCGTTGTTTTTGAAAAAATGAAGGGGATAGGTGCCGCACGTCAACGAGGGATTAAAGCTGCAAAGGCAAAAATTATTGCCCAAACAGATGCAGACTCCAGACCCGATGAAAATTGGCTCTCTGAAATATATAAAGCCCTGGATTCAAATGGGAATCTTATTGGCGTCTCGGGACCGAGTTACTGTTTCAAGTCAAACAGCAAATTCAAATATAAAGTAGTAGATGCCGTCTTTAACTTTTTGGCTTTTCGCATAACACCATTGATAACTAAAAATATGGTTTTTAGGGGGCATAACGTCGCTTTCAGGAAAGATGTCTTGTTAAAAGTTGGAGGATATCGTACAAATATTGAATATCTTGAGGATGCCGATTTAAACATTCGTCTTAAAGGATTTGGACAGATAAAGTTTAATCCCAAACAAATTGTTTACACTTCTGCTCGGCGTGTTGAAAAATTAGGGGCGCTAAGGGTCCTGTTATTCCAAATTTTGTGTTCTCTAAAAATGTTGCTTCAAGAGAACCCGGTAATCACTGCAGAAGATATCCGTTAAACCACAAGTTCTTGGCTAACCATTTACAGAAATATCGAACTTCAATGTGTTGGCTCCGCCGCTACCCCCCTAAAGAATAGAAGCCGCCCTGTTTATCCGCCGCAGAACCTGCTCCCTGCCCAGAACCTCCATACTCTCAAAAAGCGGCGGGGAGACTTGCTGACCCGTTGTCGCCACCCGCAAAGTCATAAACAGCGTCGGCGCCTTCCAGCCCTCTCTTCCGCCAAAAACTGCCAGGAAGCTACCGTAGGGGTTTTGAAACAAGTTCATAGTATAATTAAGTGACAACTTAAGAAGGGAGCGTGTCGCGTGGAGGAGACCCTCATCATTGTTAAACCAGATGGGATTCAAAAGGGCGCTACCGATCTTATTTTAAAGGAGATTGCAGCGGAAGGGATCGCGTCCAGCTGAACGACCCCGCAACGAGCAACACGCGCCTGTTTAGATTTTAACACGCCGCGAGATAATCTATCCTTGATAACTAAAGAGAAACGGAGTACAGTCCCCTACTGAGGAGCAAGATGTCCAGCAACGGGCATTTTTTGATACATGGAAATCAGAAACATCGCCATCATCGCCCATGTTGATCATGGAAAAACCACCCTCGTTGACGCCCTTTTGCGCCAATCAGAGACACATTTGAGCAAGGAAGCCGCCCAAACCTGCATTATGGACAGCAACGAACTGGAGCGGGAGCGGGGAATAACCATCTTTTCCAAGAATGCCTCCGTCACCTGGGGCGGGGTAAAAATCAACATTATAGACACTCCCGGCCATGCCGATTTCGGCGGCGAAGTGGAGCGGGTCTTGATGATGGCCGACGGCTGTCTGCTCCTGGTTGACGCCCAAGAAGGACCCATGCCCCAAACCCGATTCGTGCTCAAGAAAGCGCTGGAGTTAAGGCATAAGATAATCGTAGTCATCAACAAGATTGATAAGCCGAACGCCAACGTGAACAACGCCCTAAATAAGACCTTCGATCTCTTCATTGAGCTGGGAGCCGACGACAAGGCCGCTGACTTCCCTGTCGTGTACGCCTCCTCGAAATTCGGCAAAGCTGGCCGTGAACCCGACCTCGCGAAGATGGCTGACATTACCCCGCTGTTCGAGACGATCATTAAGGATATTCCCGCGCCGAGCGGCGATAAAAACCTACCTTTACAACTTTTAGTCACTTCCATAAATTGGGACAACTTTAAAGGCCGAGTTGCTCGGGGCCGAATATACCAAGGAAAGATTCATACCGGACAAGAGGTCACGCGAATAGACGGCAAAGGAAACCAGAAAAGGTACCACCTGACTTCGCTGGCGACATTCAAGGGCTTGGAATCGGCGGAAGTTGACAAAGCGGAGGCGGGAGAAATTGTTGCCATCGCCGGCATTCCCGACATTACAATCGGAGAAACGATCACTGATCCCGCTAATCCCAAAGCCCTACCGCCGATTTCAATCGAGGAGCCGACCGTTAAGATGATCTTCAACGTCAACTCCTCGCCCTTTGCCGGAAAGGAGGGGCAGTTCACCACCTCCCGGCAGGTTGGTGAGCGTTTATACAAAGAGCTGGACAACGACGTCGCCATGAGGGTTGAAGACGCCCCCGGCGGGGGATGGGTCGTCTCGGGCAGAGGAGAGCTCCACCTCGCCATCTTCATCGAGCGCCTGCGCCGTGAAGGCTACGAGCTCCAGGTCTCCCAGCCGCAAGTCATCGCCAAAACTGAGGACGGCCAGCGCTTTGTTCCCTTCGAAGAGGTATTCCTTGACGTTCCCGAAACGTACTCGGGAACGGTAATCCAGCGGCTGAACAGCCGGCAGGGTGAAATGCAGAAAATGTCGGTAAGCGACGGCCTCGTTCACCTGGAATTCCTCATCCCCTCCCAAGGGCTGTTTGGCTATCGTAAAGAGTTTATGGCTGACACACACGGCTTGGGCATAATGAATGCCCTCTTCTTCAAGTACCTGCCGGAAAAAGGCACTTGGGCGACGCGGGAGCAGGGCTCTCTTGTGGCCTGTGAGACGGGAACGACAAGATTGTACGGCCTGACTAACGTCCAGGACCGGGGTGAGCTGTTCGTTGGGCCGGCAGTCAACGTTTACAAAGGCCAAGTAGTCGGCCAAAACTCGAGAAGCGAGGACATTTGGGTCAACGTCTGCAAGGAAAAGCAGTTGAGTAACATGCGCTCCAAAGGAGAGGGAGTGGCGGTGCATTTCAACACTCCAAGGACAATGGGCCTTGAGGACGCACTGGAATACATCGATGGCACGGAATTGGTTGAAGTAACACCGAAATCCGTTCGGATCCGGAAGATCATTCTCGATAGGGTGGAAGAAAAACGCCGGCGGAGAGGCCTGACCTAGAAGATAGAAATAGCTCTTTCGACTCGACGCAGAACCTGCTCCCTGCCCAGAACCTCCATACTCTCAAAAAGCGGCGGGGAGACTTGCTGACCCGTTGTCGCCACCCGCAAAGTCATAAACAGCACTGGCGCTTTCCAGCCCCTCTCTTCCGCCAATTTTCTCATCCCTTCCTCCAAATCTTCTGCCTTCCACGACGATACCCTCTCCAAAAACCTGGAGCTTTCCTCCAGTTTCTCCTTGGCCGACTCAATGGTTTCCCCCCTCTGCACTAAAAGATCTCTGCTCCAGCCAATCTCCTTGAAGAAAAAGCCCGCCAGACCCTCAAGCTCCGACAATTTCTTTATTCGTTCCTTAACGAGGGGAGCAATCTTCTCCAGAAGTTTAGGATCCAAATCCAGCCCCCGAAACTCCTTGAGATACTCCCCTGCCCTCTTACCCAACTCTTCATCACTTAACTGCCTAATGTACTCCCCGTTCATCCAATCCAGTTTCGCTCGATCGAAAACGGGAGCGGAAGTGGAGACCCGCTTCAAATCGAGCCTTTCGATGAATTCAGAAAGAGAGAACATCTCCTTTCCCTCCGGATGAGACCAACCGAGAAGGGCAATAAAGTTAAGCAACGCTTCGGGCAGGTATCCTTCTTCGCGAAACTCTAAAACTCCCACCGCCCCATGGCGCTTCGATAGCTTCGTATGGTCCCGCTCCCGAAGAACCGGAAGATGAGCAAATTGAGGAACCTCCCAGCCAAGCGCCTGATAGAGGAGGACGTGCTTCGGAGTAGATGAGATCCACTCCTCTGCTCTTATCACGTGAGTAATTTTCATCAAATGATCATCGACGACAACCGCCAAATGATAGGTAGGAAAACCATCGGATTTAAGGAGGACTTGATCGTCTATACCGACATTCTTAAAAGCTACTTTCCCCCGAATGAGGTCGGTAAAATAAGTCTCGCCTCTCCTAGGAACCTTAAGCCTCACCACGTGCTTCTCTTTCCTAGCTCGCGCCTCGGCACTCTCCGGATCTAGTCGACAACAATGGCGGTCATACCTAGGCTGAAGGTGCTTTCTCTGCTGAGACTCCCGAAGCTTCGCTAACCGCTCCTCCGAGCAAAAACAGTAGTAAGCCTTTCCCCTGTGGACCAGCTCCTCGGCATACTTCTTGTAAAGAGCGCACCGTTCGGATTGGCGAATCGGGCCCTCATCCCACCTCAGGCCAAGCCATTTAAGGCTGGCAATGATGGCTTCCTCGGCTCCGGCCACTAACCGGACCTGATCGGTATCCTCAATCCTCAAAACGAATTTGCCATGGTTTTGAGCGGCGAAAGCGTAGTTAAAAAGAGCGGTGTAAGCCGACCCGATGTGCAACATCCCCGTCGGCGACGGAGCAAATCGCGTCCTTACCACCTGCGAACGATTCCGCTGAGCCATAACCACCGTAAGTATATACGATTCTCCCCTTCCCGCGCAGCGCACCCCGGAGCGGAACATGAGAGAGATAACACAGCTTTGCTACACTAAAGACGTGGCTCTCCATCAAACTGCCATCGCCATAAGAAGAACGATCGCCCTAAGCATCATCGGGATGATCGTCTTTACCGTTGTCCTCACATCCTTCGACTCTATCAAGCGATGGTGGCAACAACTTCACCCATCACCCGAGCCCCCGCCCACTACGGGATTCGGCAAGCTCCCAGCGTTGCACTTGCCTACCCTTACTATTAAGGGAAATCCGGCTTACAGCCTGGAAACGGCCACGGGAGAACTCCCGAGCCTTCCCGATCGCGCCAAAGTTATCGCCGTAAAGGAGATAACCCCCTCCCTTTTAGGGGAACAAAGGGCTAATGATCTCGCTAAGAGCCTCGGGTTTGCTGGCGAGAGCAATCTAAGCGGGGACAAGCGCTCTCTTATCTTCAGAGACACTGGCGATAAAAGGACGCTTACCATTAACCTTACTACCCAGTTTTTCTCCCTTTCAACCGATCTTGACCACATCGAAAGGACTGTCCCTAAGGGCAGCGCGCTGAATAGCGCCGGCGCAGTTCAAAAGGCGCAGGGTTTCCTAAAACGAAATGGGTTACAGAAAGGCGGCTACGATATTGGCACACAGACAACCCAAATCCATCAGGTGACCAACGGAATAGTCGAAGACGCCCCTTCAGTATCCGAGGGACAATTTACCCGAGTGGATTTCTTCCGAACCCTGACCAATGCCTCAACCGGTAGCTTCTCGATTCTACCCGCCAATCCGAAAATAGGTCTTGTCCAAGTCTGGGTAACATCTGGTCTTGATCCAGATATTAACAATATCCTTGCTGCCTCCTACATCGTCTGGGAACTGGACAAAGAAAAGGCAGAAACCTACCCCCTCCGCTCCGTCGCTTCAGCTTGGGAAGAAGTAAAAGAAGGGAAAGGAATCGCAGAAGTCTTAGTTGAGGGAAGCTCGCCTCTAGATACCTATGTACCTTTGAACGTCGTTGCCGTCTCTGTCCGAGAGGTACGGCTCGCTTATTTTGATGACTCCTCGTATCAAGAATACCTCCAACCGATCTATGTCTTCTCCGGCAGCGCTACTACCGCTGGCGGCAAGGAAGCCGACTTCACCGCCTATCGCCCAGCAATCTCGACAGAATGGATCCAAGAATAGCCGATGCCTAGGGGAAGATGAAAGAGGAAAGAGCCCACTCGATAAGAAGGCGGGCATCTCCAAATCGGTCGTCACTGCCCATCACTGCCCCTAAAAGCTCCACCCGATCACGCTTAAAGTAGAAGACAAAAACTTCCTTTGCCTTAGGGGTGTAACCCGTCTTAACGCCCAAAATACCGGGAAACGTCTCTAGGAGTTTGTTGGTGGTTTCCAGCTGATGCCAACGTTTTCCGTCGGCAGAGGCAACATTCGCCGCTGCCATTCCTACTGTCTCTTGAAGAAAAGGATCGCCGAGAGCCTCCCGAGCCAAGGCAACCAGCTCTTGTGCCGTGGAATAATGGAATTCCTCGTCCGCCCCAGTCGGATTCATGAAATGCGTCCGCTCAAGCCCCAGTGATACAGCTACAGCATTCATTTCTTCCACAAAGCGCAGTTCGCCACCAGGGTAGGAATTGGCCAGAGCGCAAGCAGCGTCTGAACCAGAAGCGATTAGCATGCCTTGGAGTAAGTTACGAACGGAGAGCTGCTCACCAGGAAACAGTCCCATTAGGCTTTCCCCCTCCCTGAAGGTACAATCCGGACTAACCCGAATGACATCGTCAAGGCTGTAGTAAGACGTTGCCACGAGAGCCGTGGTGATCTTTGTTGCCGACGCAGGAGGAAGCTCGCAAGCCGAGTTTTTGTCGTAGAGGACGAAGCCGCTCGCCGGATCTAAAACGTAAGCGGAAGCGGCAGTGACCTCTGGCGGCGGGGGGGCTCCAACAATAAGGTAGGGCGGGGAAACCAAGACGTCTCCCCCCTTCCCACCGGCTAGGCTAAATCCCGTTACTCCAAAGGAAAGAGAAAGAAAAATAAAAGCGGCTCCTCCCCCGACCCGCAAGATATTGGCTAAAGTCAATTCTCCCTTGTAACGGGCGACTTCAAAACGCGCCTTAACTACCCTTCGGCACTTAGAGAGAAAGTAAAAGGGGTCGAGGATCATCTTTTCCTCGTTGAAGTAGTCTTCTTCCGTTTTCTTAGCTCGGAAAGCCTCCCATCGATACGCTCCATATCTCGGGGAAAGAGGCTGGCTTCTCTCAAATTTTCCAGCCCCAGGATCTGCATCGTGAGACGCTCTACCCCCAAGGCGAAACCGCCCTCAGGAGGCATACCGTATTTAAAAGCTTGGAGGTAAAGCTCAAAATCCTTGGGGTCGTTACCCCATTTCTTGGCGTTCGCCAAGAGTTGGTTATAGTCATTAATACGTTGCCCACCGGTTACCAATTCCATCCCGCGCCCTAGAAGATCAAAACTCAAAGTGTAGTCAGCGTCCTTAGGATCGGGATAAGTGTAGAAGGGCCTCTTTGAGACCGGATAGTGGGTAACAAAAAGGAGCTCTGACTTATATTCCTCTCCTGCCCATCTGCAAATCTCCCGTTCGTCCTCGGGAGACAGGTCCGGCTCACGCCGGACATCACGGCCAGTGCGCTTGAAGATTATCTCTTGGGCGTCACGTATCTTAATTCGCGGTATCTTCCCCGACGTCTCCGGCACACTGGCCCCATACATCTCAAGTTCCCGTGAGCACCCCTGTGCAACAGCGGCCAAGGTCTTCTTTATGACCGCTTCGGCCGTATCCACTACTTCCTCCCACGATTCGATAAACCCCATCTCCGCATCCAGGCTGAGATACTCAGTGAGATGTCTCGCAGTAACACTTGGCTCGGCTCGATAGGCATGGGCCAAGGTGAATACCCGTTCAAAAACGCCAACAAGAATTTGCTTGTAGAGTTGGGGGCTCTGGGCAAGATAGGCGGTATGGTCGAAGTACTTGACCGGAAAGACCTCCGCTCCCCCCTCGGTAGCAACAGGCACAATCGCCGGCGCCTGGAACTCGGTAAAGCCAAGCTCTTTCAACGCCATGCGGAACCCGGCGATGATGGCCTCTTGGACTTTGAAGATCGCTTGAACCTTAGGGTAACGCAACGTAAGCGCCCGGTAGTCGAGGAGAGTAGGCAGCTCAAGATTGAGTTCCTCTGTGCCCATATCGAAGGGCAATGACGCGGCTTCGGCCAAAACCTTAACCCGCTTCGCTTTTACCTCTACCGCTCCTGTAGGTATCTTTGGATTTATGAGATTCTCAGGACGCTTTTCAACCCTGCCAACGATCTCCACTACGAATTCGGGTCGAAGCTCACCCAACTCTGTACCGCCGACGACTTGAACAACGCCGGATCGGTCGCGAAGGTCAATGAAAACCAGCCTCCCATGATCGCGGCGGCGATCTACCCACCCGGCCAACGCAACCTCCTTCTTGATATTCTTGAGGGTTTCTAAGGTTAGTATTCTTTTCATAGCAAGATGCTCCTAAATGATAGCAAACTACCGTAAGGCCTTCTTGATTTGGGAACGAGCAAGGCCGGTCTTAACGAACTTGAGCCAATCGACGCTTGGCTTCCTTCCCCGCGCCGTAAGAATCTCAACCCTATCCCCGTTCTGGAGACGGTAATTAAGGGGAACCATCTCCCCGTTAACCTTAGCGCCGGCGCAACTCCCTCCGAGACCAGTATGCACGGCAAAGGCAAAATCGACTGGCGACGCTCCATTAGGAAGATCAACCACATCTGCCTTAGGGGTGAGAACGAAAACCTTATCGGCGAAGAGGTTCAGCCCTCGCTCCTTTTCCCAACCGATCAGGCTCTGCAAAAGCTTTACCTTCTCGTCAGAAGTAACCGAAGGCCCTCCCGCCTCCTTATAAAATGCGTGGGCAGCCAAGCCAAATTCCGCCCTGGCGTGCATCTCTCTAGTCCTAATCTGAATCTCCATAGGCACAGAATTAAACCAAATGACAGTATGGAGCGATTGATATCCATTGGGTTTAGGATGAGCGATGTAATCATCAAAAAAGCGAGGGTCAGGTTTCCCCAACTCGTGGACGATGCTCAACGCGCTATAACAGCGCTCGGGGTCGTCAGCGATAACTCTTAGCCCCAAGACATCATGCCACACGCCCCCGCCGAGTTCTGCATACCGAGGCAATTTCCGGTAAACGCCATAGGCATGCTTGGTCCTCGTCGTGATCTCCGCTTCAATTCCCTCCCTAGCCAATCTTGCTTCCAGCCTCTTGATTAGATTAGAGATTTCCCCCTGCCGACCCTGAGTCAACGCCGCAATCTTCCGGGAGATCTCGGAAAACTTTTCCGGATCCCTTTGCTCAAAAGCAAGGTCCTCCAACTTGGTCCCGAAGGTACCAACCCTCAAAAGCCGGGCCAACGGGGCATAAACCTCAAATGCTTTGTCCAGAGTAGTTTCCCGCTCCTTCTCCGGGAAGGCATCCAAATTACGAAGGTTATCCACTTCTTCAGCCATTCTCACCATAAGGACACGGGGGTCGTGCACCATCGCCAAAAGGAGTTTCGTCAAATTCTCACCAGTCCCCTTCCCCCCTGCCTTTTGGGAAACCCGCTGAACGACACTCACCCCGTCAACAAGGTCGGCGATCTCTGGGCCAAAATCGGCTATCAAGTCTTCCTTAGCAAGATTAGTATGTTCCAAAACATCATGGAGAAGCGCCGCTGCCAAAAGCTCTCCTTCTGCCTGAATCTCGACGAGAAGCATGGCAACAGCAAGAGGGTGTTCTATAAAGGGAAAGCAGCCAAACCGCCTCTCTCCCATATGGGCCGTTTCGGCAAAAGCGTACGCCCGCTTAACCAGCTCCGCGTTGGAGTCCGCTTCGTAGCTCCTGTACTTTCCGAGAAGGTCATCTAAAGTCATCACCAGAGATATTATGCCTCTTTAGATCACGGATACGGAGGGTTACCCTCTCCTTCCCGTCCCAAGCATCAATCTCGGGGGTATAGACCAGGGATATTTCCTCACCGCGAGTGAAACCGCCCTCATCGCCATGACCGAACCAGACTGCCTCCCAGCCCGGCGAAACCGAGAGCTTAAGATGTTGCTTCTGCCGACCAACTTTCCTCTCTTCCAGAACGTTAACCCCGTGAGCAACGAAGGTTGGCTCCGGGTTGCCGAGCCCACACGGCTCAAACTTCTCCAACTCCGTCGCCAGGTGGTGGCCAAGGAATTGGAGGGGAAGCTCGGCATCAATCTTCAAAACGGGCCGCGGATCAAGTTTTGCCAATTCAACCGCTGTCCCTTCTCGCAAGGAAGCAATGAAACGTTCGAGATTGCTATTCGCGACGGTAAACCCGGCCGCCGCCGCATGGCCACCAACATCTTCAAGGAGATCAGACTGGCTCCTCAAAGCTTCCAGGATGTTAAAGCCGTTCACCGACCGGGCGGACCCTTTCGAGAATTCTTCCCCCTTAGCGATTACTACCGCCGGCCGGCCGCACTCTTCGACAAGTCGGCCTGCCACCAAACCAATGACTCCCTCGTGCCAGCTGTCGTCATAGACAACGATAAGTTGGTCCGCGGGACAAGTGAGCGGTTGGGCAACGAGGTCTTTGGCTTGGCCGAGAGCCTCCAACGTCAACACCTGGCGCTTTTTGTTGGCGGATTCGAGGAGATGGGCCAGCCCCCGCGCCTTATCGATACTTTTAGTGCAGAGGAGCCGAAGGGCCTCAATTGCCCCGCCGCCGGAGTCATTCCCCTCCCCCATCCTCCCCACCGCGTTGAGCCGCGGCCCCAAAACCCAGCCGGCGGCATAACTCCCCAAAGCGCCGGGTTTAAGGCCGGCAACTTCAATCAGCGCCGCCAAACCGGGGCGCTCATTGCGGTTGAGAATTTCGAAGCCGTACTT
>CAZQCZ010000013.1:0-12963 GCA_964592215.1 uncultured Candidatus Saccharibacteria bacterium | reverse complement strand
AGCGAGATGCTGTACGGGGAGTAGAAGAGATTGCCGTCCTTTTCTTCCCTGAGAAAGCGGTAGAGGTTGAAGGCGAACGCGCTGTTCCCCCTACCCACCTCAAGCTTGTCCATAAAAGCCTCCTCCAACTTATTAAAGCACTGGCCCCAATCTAGGGACCATCGACGGCGGTAGTGGTAACACCAACCCTGTGTCCTGTCAATCTTATAGGATGTGGGTTAAGAGATTTTAGATCCGGGTTTGGCTTCCCTATCCGGGGTGAGGATTACCGGCATACCTTCGTCAGTTACGGCAGCGAGGAGCATCCCTTCCGATTTGATGCCCTTAATCTCCCGCGGCTCAAGATTGGCAACAACGACAATCAACTTCCCCGAAAGGTCTCTCGGTCGGTAGCAACCTTTAATTCCAGCAAGAATAGTGCGACTTCCCAACTCACCCAGATCAACCGCCAACTTGAGAATCTTGTCTAAACCCGCAACCTCCTCAACACTCTCGACCCTGCCAACGCGAAGATCTAGTTTCTGAAAATCCGTGAACGAGATATCCATGCGAATAAATAGGACTCCACGCCTCTGTTTCTGACTTTACTGCCGTTACCGAGTTGCTAACGTTACTTCTTTTGTTACCAATCCCCCGCCTTAACGTGCTCGGCGATTTCGTCCTTCAAAGCGCGGATGTCTTCGGCGTGGCGCCCCTCAAGCTTCTTCCAAAGTTCCTGGCAGCGCGGGCAATCCGCCGCGTCTTCCTTATAGTAATGCTCATAGCGCCACTCAGAATCCATCAGCTCGGAAAGCTCTTGGATGAGGTTATGGCACAAATTAGAGATTGTGGTCATACGCTGGTGTAGCTCTTAGCATACCGCACACGGCATACAGCAGTCCCCTCGCCGATGGCCGCTAGCGGTTAGCTGTCAGCTCTCTAACTCTCTTTCACCTCCTCTCATCTCTCACGGTATCAAATTTGAGGACAGACATTAAATGTCGAGGACAATCGTTACCGGCCCGTCATTGACGAGAGAAACCTGCATATGGGCACCGAACTCTCCTTTCTTGACGGGAACACCAAGCTCCTCCAGCTTCTCAACAAAGAGATTGTAGAGCTCCTCCGCCGCTTCAGGCGGGGCGGCGGTAATAAAGGAAGGCCGCTGGCCGCGGGAAGCATCGGCAAGAAGGGTGAATTGGGAAACGACGAGGACGTCTCCGCCAACATCTCGAACCGACAAGTTCATCCCTCGACGAGGCTCGGGACTGGCGTCTTTGTCAGGGAAAATCCGAAGATCAGCGACCTTCTTCGCCAACCATCTCGCTTGCTCTTCGGTATCGCCCTCGGCCACTCCTAAAAGGACGAGCAGACCAACGCCGACCTCGGAGACCTTACGATCGCTGATGGTGACATTTGCCTCCTTTACCCGCTGAATAACCGCTCTCATCGAAACTGATGATACCAAAAGTCAAAGCCCACCAAGCGCCAGGCGCGTCCCGGGAACGTCTTAAAAGAAGGAGGAGGCGTCTAATCAACAAGGCTGGACCCAACCTTGTAATCAGCCGCCTCCTGACCACACTCCCGCCAGTTTACAGATCAACGATGTTGGCAAACCGTAAACTGGCAATGTCCACGTAAGGACGTCGAGGGCGCAGCCCGCCCAGATAAGGGCGAGCGCCCTCTTCTCGAACTTCGCCGGGTAGATGAAACGAACCGCCAAAACCCCGGCGAAGGCATCGGAAAAAATAAAAACGAAAAGGACCCACCAAAAGGATGCCAGCTGGGCATCCTCCGCCTTCGAAAGGCGTGCCCGCAAGCGGGCGAGAACGCCTTGCCCCTTGCCATCTTGACGAGATCGGAGCAGGTATCTCCGAACCTCGTCGATACCCCCCACCCGCAAAAGGAGCAGGTAAAACACCGTGCTCCAGCCGCAGAGGGAGAGAAAGACAATAAGCGACGCAACTAGGAAATGCGTCGCGGCGAAAATTGAAACAACCGCCGGCGCCCGAAAAATAAGGAAATAGCCCGCCACCCAAGCGGTCATAACCACTTTGATGGCGCGCCCCGACCAGCCGACTCTCCCGCCCATCCTGCCTCCTCTCTGGTTGTTACTGCTATAAGTTTATCTCTTTCTGGAAAAAGATCAAGGGGCGATCAACTCCTTGGCTGCCACCCATATTTCGCCATGGCCGGAGAGCTTCTCGGCATACCACCACTCCGCTCCCCAAAAGTAGATACGCCTCGCCCCCCCAAAGCTAAGAAGAAGGTCATAATTCTCCTTTAAGAGTTCTGGCGACATTGACTCTGGCACATCCCGCCAAGGCTCAGCCTGCATTTCCACCACCCAAAATTCCTTTCCCAAGTTTTCCGCAAATTGCCGCTCCTTAATAATATTCCTTGGAGAAAGAATCCCTAAGCGATAAGTCTGAACCAGCGGGCCACCGAGCGGAAATGTCGCTCGGGGGTAGAAGCTGACCCCGATAATGTCAGCTTTCTCCATCGTTCCCCGCCATAGGGAACGGAAAAGAATTTCCCCGCCAAAAGTGAGGATAATCGGGCGCTGGAAAGGGTCGTTGGCCCTCACCACCTCAATCTCACGTTCGAGTAAGTCAGAAGGGAGCCGCCGGCACCAGCGACGGAATAGAGGAAGATCAAATGGTTCATTTTCCACTTGCCAAGCCTCGACAGCCTGGCCGTAGCTACCGCCGGCGAAACGAGATGTCGCCACCGCAAGCAACTCCAACAGCTCTTCCTCGAACTTCGTATTGTCCAAATTATTTACCCAATCGGGCGGATAGCATTCGGGATAACGAAAGTTTCGATACCCCAAGGACAAGACAACGCTGACACCTCGCCTCGCAGCCTCTTGCAAATACCATTCCAATTCGGAAAAATCGAACTGGCCGTTCTCTGGCTCGGCCCTATCCCAGTAAAGGGGAAGACGTACGTAGTGGAACTTAAACTCGTCCAGAATTGCCCCAAAAGCCTCTCTCGGATTGAGACCTAGGCTCTCGGCATAAGCAGGGCTAAAGCTTGTTCCCAGCTCAACCTCGAGCGGTACGATAGCCTCAGGTTTACCCTGCCCGGAAGCGAGGAGCGCCACCACAATAATGACGGGGAGGGCCAGCAAAATCAGAATTAAACTTCGCCTCACATCCCCAAGGGTACCACATCACACCCTCTTCCCAACCCCTAGAGTTGGGAGCTTTGCCAAAAGGAAAAGCGCGACCCTTACTGGACCACGCTTTTCAAAAAACCTCTAAACTCCTCTCCTCCCTCGGCCAGCGCCACCCGAACAAACGCCTCAGGATAGCGCTCGATGGTACCGACATCAACCCACTCGCCCTTGGGTTCAAGAGCGTAGACGGGCCACCGGTGGAGGAGCCACGATATGGCATCGGTGAGGTAAACCTCACCCCTATCGGCGGCAGCCTCTTTCACCGCCACCGCTATCTCCTCCAACATCGGCGGCTCGAGGACAATCCCCGACACCACCGCCAACTCGGACGGGGCTGACCCCGGTAAGGGCTTCTCGATAACCCGGCTGATGCTGTAGAGACCAGAGGACACCTCTTCTCTGACCTCAACCGCACTCAATCGGGCGAGTAGCCCTTGGTCCTCCACCCGAAAGACCGGCAGCAGGACCGCGGGGCAACCAAGACTCTCGTAGGCAGCGCGAAGCTGCCGCGCCCGAGACTCTCCCAACCAAACCTCGTCGGCGTAATAAACGAAAAATGGCTCATGAAGATGGCACCGCGCCCGAAGGACGGCATCGGCCGTTCCCCGCGGCACGTCCTGCCGCACAATTCGGGCCCGAAACCCGTATTCGTCGGCAAGCCGACGAAAAAGGCGCTCCAGCGCTGCCTTTCTGGCTGCCGAGACGAGGATGATCTCCTCTATCCCGGCGCCCACTACCTCTTGGACAACCCACTCGATAATGGGTCTTCGGCCAAGGGGAACCAGCTCTTTCGGCACGTACGCCGACAAGGGAAAAAATCTCCTCCCCTCGCCGGCAGCCAAAATCACTGCCATCATCTCTCTCTCCTTCAACAAATAGCGTTATGAATCATTCTATAGCACGGAAAAACATAAGCAAGCCACCGAGGCCTAAAGGCCTCGGCACGCAGCTTCTTCGCGCTGGCGAAGAAGAGAAAAAGAGAAAGGGCGCCCCCGGTCGTTGGCGATCGCGAAGATCTCCACCGATCGATGGCGCCCTTTCGGAGAAGGTTAAGCCCTCTTAAGGTAAGGAAGGCCTGTCCTTGGATTCTCCTCAACCTTCATCCCAGCAGGAACAGCATCGAGCGCTTCGGCCCGAATATCGGGCGCGAAGTAGTAGATCGTCTGCTGCTTGCCAGTGTTCTTTAGAGTCACGGTCTTGGAGTGAAGGTAGTAAGTCCGACCGCTTTTCTTTGAAACGTGACTGTAAGCCATGCTTTCGTAGCGTCTGGCGTACAGCTAAGAGCTTATGGCCAAAGGCGGTAGCGATTTGCCACCGGCCCCTCGCTTTTCGCTGTTAGCTATCCGCCGTCAGCTTTCTAGTGGTTTCACCCCCTCTCAAAAGTTACAACAAGGATTGCCCGAATATCAGGGGCAGTCCGTCCCAACACTAACAGGATTGCCTTCCTGATGTCAAGGAGCGGCCAGAAGGCCACTCCGCAGACCCCGCATACGCTGCTTCAGGCAAGATATTCCGCGTATGCGGACCTGAGCCTGAAAAGCGTCGCGCCGAGGTCAAGAGGGATTATCCATTATCTCCGAAGTGTTATTCTTTTAGCGGAATGGCTCAGGATAACAAAATTGCCAAACTGGGCGCTCCGAGTTACGTCTGGCTAGCCGGCCAGAAGCGGCGGCTCGGGATGATCCAAAAGTTTGTCCCTCTCGAAGGAAAACGCATCCTCGACTTTGGCTGCGGCGTCGGCATGTATTTGAAAGCTCTCCAACAATTCACCAATGACGTCTACGGCGTTGAAATTGACAAAGAACGGGCCGAGAAGGCGCGGCGGATTACCCCCAACGTCTTCATCACTCCGGACGAAAGACTCCCTTTTAGCGAGGCCACGTTTGATGTGGTTCTTTTTAACGAGGTGCTGGAACATGTCGGCAACGACCGGAGAGCGGTCGAGGAGGCGGTCAGAGTTCTGAAACGGGGCGGCCATATTGTTATCTTCGCCCCGAATCGCCTTTTCCCCTTTGAGACTCATGGGTTTTACCTGCCCACCGTAGCCTCGGCAAAGGCGGGTCGGCGAGGAAAATATATCCTCGGCAACATCCCTTTAATTAACTATCTGCCGAATCGCTTGAGAAACAAACTTTCCCCGCACGTTAGGGCGTATACCATAGGAGACATTAAGAGATTACTAGGAAGTCTTCCAGTGAGGTTTGTTGTCTTCACCCAAATCTACCCCGGCTTCGATAAGATATGCGAGCGGGTTCCGCTGCTGGGAAGTGCCATGCGGCAAGTCTTCTACTTCCTTGAAAAGACGCCGCTGCGAATCTTCGGGCTTTCCCATTTCGTGATTGTGAGAAAAACATGCTAAGCGGATCTCAGTTTGCACCCCCGCCAAAATTCGTAAAGCGGCCCCCCAACCATCCCCCAGGTCATTCCCCAAAGCATCTCAGTTAGAGGAACGCGACCAAGGATAAGAACCCCACCTGACGTCCCGTAAAGCTGCCAAAGCTCACGACCGTATCTTCCTATGAAGGAAGGAAGGTAAAAGAAATAGATGGCAAACATCACCAGCATAACAAGCAACCCCGAGAAAATAGCATCCCTAAATAGATCCGGCCTGAGTTTTACCATCAGGGCAAAAAGGATCAGGAAAGCAACCGAAGAAGTATAGATGGAATTAAGACCAAAGATATCAGTTAGGATTAAAAGTGATATCACCACTGCCGCCGGGAATACCAAAAGGACCCAATTCTGCCGTCTTTTTGGGGCGGTTGGACAAACCAAGCGTTCCCTCAGGAAAACCTCATAAGCGGCTGCAGCTATTCCTCCGATAGCAAAGCCGAACAAGACGTCTTCCAACCCGCCGAACGGCCATGATGGGCGCAGAATCATCGGCGGATTCCAATAATCTTTGAAATACCAGTATTCGGAGAAAGGGCCAATGATGCCCCCGGTGATACTCATCGCAAGCATCTCCCTCCTAACATCTTTTCTTTTCCAAAACAAAAGAATCCAAACGGCTAAAAAGAAGAAGTCTCCGATGAGGTATCCGCATCTAATCGGTAGCACTCCTTAAAAGTAGCAAAAGAAATCAGGCTTCCTCAATCCTGATTGCCTTACCCTCAACGAGGGCTTGGGCGATCTTTCCCCGAGCGCAAGCGAGTGTCCGCTGGAGGGTTGGCTGGGAGATATTCATCTTCCGCGCCGCTTCCTCCTGCTTTAAGCCGTCAGCGTCGCACAGTTTCACCGCTTCCCATTCGTCAGGCAAAAGAACGACCTCCGCAAGCATTCGCAACGGAACTCCCCGCGGCTTGAAATAAGAGACATTCGGATGATAGCGAAGAAGTCGAAGCTTTCTTGGTCTAACCATAATGCTGCTTCGCAGATCGGCTCATCGCCGTCATTTTCTCATCAGCTCATTTTAACCGAATTGATGAACAGGCGGACTGATGTTCAGATCCGCACTCACGCAGCCCCCGCTTCTTTTAGTTCTCCCTCAACATCTTCAAGCTCCTCCTTAAGCGCTTCTTTGTATTCTTTTAATGCTTTAATCTGATCTTCTTTAGTCTCAGGCCATCTCCAGCTAAAGTACCTTCCCATACCTCGACCGGCACCAAAGCGCCTTCGCCATCCAAGACCAAAACCGCAGGGACCAAAGCCCCGTCCGGTACGGCGGCCCTGACCAAGAGGACCGGTTCTATCAAATCCAGGCATATCTTAGTGACTAAGTACAAGGGTCTAGCGACTAGGGACTAGGAGATTTCACTCACCTAAACCCCAAACCTTACACCCTATTTTTCGTTCACCTCCCTCCAATAAACTCGGGTAAACCTTCTAGTTATGATTATATATTCACAATGGGGGTTGTCAAGCTGATAAGAAAAAGCCCCGAGCCAAAGGCGTCGGGGCTAAGATTTCCGGCAGACAGCGATAAGCACATGATGTTTCTTGATTTCCCCGAGAAGGTGCCCATCCTCCCAAGGAACCCTCCCCACCCCCCTGAATTGATCAAGGGGTGATCGCGCAAGAAGCAGGTAGAGTGCTGGCACAAGAACCGGTGCCGTCCTCTCCGCTAAGGCGAGAAAAATACGAAGGCTGACTACCAGCGGGCGAACGATTTTGCTCTCAAATAGCGAGGTGAGGAGATTTCGTGGGCACAAAAACTTCTCCACCTCAAAACCAGCCTCTTTGAGAACTCTTTGAAGATCCGCCGGCTGATAACGGCGCTTATGCCCTGCAAGCTCGTCGAAAGGACTCCAATACTCTTCAAATAGTGGGACGGAAAAAATGAAAGTGCCGCCTCCTTTCAGCACGCGATTGATCTCGGCAAAGGCTTCCCTGTCTTCCTTTGTATGCTCCAAAACATCAAAAGCACAAACGAGGTCAAACGTTTCTGGCGGGTAGGGAAGGTTCTGTGCGCTGCCGACCAACGCTTCGCCTCCTGCCCTCCCCAGCCTCTGTGCCGCATGCCTATTCACATCAATGAAGTGGGAAGAGTCTCCTACAGGCGAAAGCAGCGGAAGATAGCCAGGACCGATCTCAAGAGCTCGCCCGCCGATAAGATACTCTTTAAGGAGCGCCCGAAGCGCACTATGGCTTGCAACAGCTCTAGATTTCATCTCTCCTCCCTTCTTTACCTTTATCCGAAGCAGCTCAAGTATATTACCGAAGCACCTACAGGTCAACTGCCAAATTAGACCATAAGGGTTTAAAGTTGCGGGACTTTCGCGTCATCACCGCTTCCGCCGGTAATCTTCGATTGCCTTTTTAAGGGCATCGGCGGCTAAAAGAGAGCAGTGCATCTTAACGGGTGGCAGACCGCCGAGGGCCTCAGCCACTGCTTTATCAGTGATCTTTTCTGCCTCAGCTAAGAGCCTTCCTTTGACCATCGTCGTGATAATCGATGAAGTGGCAATCGCTGCCCCGCACCCGAGAGTTTGGAATCTGACATCGCCGATGTATTCCCTCCCCCCCCTCTTGGTCACTTTGATGTAAAGTCGCATAATGTCTCCGCAAACCCTATTCCCCACCGTTGCTACCCCATCAGGATTCTTAAGCTCCCCCATATTCCGGGGGTGGCGAACATGCTCTAAAACTTTTTTAGAATAAAAAGTTTGAAGATCCATTCTCCTTTTATGTGTCTATCTCCCTCACGCCGCCGGCGCCATCTTCCGCAACTGGACCACAATTCCCGGCAACACTTTCAACACATAATCTATATCTTCTCCCGCGGTATCCTTGCCCAGCGAAAATCTCAGTGAACCGTGAGACACTTCCGCCGAAATCCCCATCGCGGTTAAAACATGAGACGGCCCCAAAACCCCCGAGGTGCATGCTGAACCGGAGGATGCGGCAACTCCTTTATCTGATAGGAGCAGCAACATCGCCTCACCTTCAACGCCTTCGATCACGAACGAAGCGATATGAGGCGCCCGTTTGGTCGGGTGACCGGTTAATTTTGTCCCCGAAATCTTCAACACCCCATCGATCAGCCTATCCCGCAATTCCTTTACCCTATTTTGAACCTGGAACGTTGAACGTTGAACCTGTCCTATCGCTTCGCCAAGCGCGACGATACCCGGCACATTCTCCGTCCCCGCCCGCAATCCGCGTTCTTGCTCTCCCCCATCCTGTTGCCTCACGATCGGCACGCCGCTTCTAACATACAAAGCCCCAATCCCCTTGGGGGCGCAAAATTTATGACCAGTCAAAGAGAGCAGATCAACGCCGAGCTTATCAACCTCACAGTCCAAATACTGAATCGCTTGGGTAGCATCGGTGTGAAAATAGAGGGGTGGGGAGTGGGAGGCGCGACGGGAGCGGTTTATCCCTTTAATCACCTTTCCAATTTCAGCAACTGGCTCGATCGTTCCCACCTCGTTGTTAACATACATCACACTCACCAAGATCGTCTCCGGCCGGATCGCCTGTTTGACATCGGAAACCCTAACCATCCCGTATTTATCAACCGGAAGATAAGTCACTTTGGCCCAGCCGAGTTTTTCCAAGTGCTTGCAGGTCTCCAGCACCGCTTTATGCTCCACTGAGGAGGTAATGATATGCAGTTTTTTTGGAATTTGGGATTTGGGATTTTGAAATTCTCGAAGCTTCGCTTCGAGCAGTCCCTTGTGGGCTAAATTTATCGATTCGGTGGCACAGGAGGTGAAAATTATCTCCTTCGGCTTTGCCCCTAAGAAGTCGGCCACTTTCTCCCGCGCTGTCTCAATTGCCCTTCTCGCCTCCTGCCCCCAAAGATGAGGTTCGGAAGCGTTGCCAAACCTTTGCGAAAAATAAGGCCTAGCCGCCGCTAAAACCCGCTTATCAACAGGCGTGGTGGCGGCGTTGTCCAAATAAACTTTCCTCATCCAAAACAAACCCCTCCTTCAGGGCAAACCATCTTGACTTTGTAATAAACCTCCCGGCCCCTCTTCCGCGCCGAAAGCAACCCCTCCTTTTTCATCCCTCGCAGGTGGTAGGAAACTGTTGGCTGGCGAAGATCTAACCTCTTAGTAATCTCTCCGACTGTTTTTTCCCCTTCAAAAACCAAAATCTCGTAAATCTTCCTTCTTGAAGGTTCGGCCATTTGAGGAATCGCAAAGGGGCAACAAGGAAAATTCTTGACCATAATCGTATAGATTATGATCTATATTTTATTATGTGTCAACTCTAGGTATCCAACGACAGGTGAGGTGCAAGCCCTCTGCAATAACAAGGTTGTGCTTCGCTTCAGGTACGGTGCTGATAGGGGGTCTGCCCGTGGAATGTTTAGAATATCAGCGTCAGGCCAAAATAAACTAATACCGCCAGTCCCATCCCCAGAATAAAGGAAATCGTTCCCCCCATTCTCCTACCCAAGGGTAAAAGCACATCAGAGAAGATGAAAAATCATCTCCCCGGCAGCGAAAAAGCTGTCAAGAGGGTTTTAAGGGCCGAAGCAACGGAGACCGCCGCAGATAACGGCGATGTATGTTGTTGGCAACATCAATTAGTTTTGACCTGCCCCAGGTGGAGAGGGAACTTCGCTTAAAATCCTATCAGAAAAAGGGCCAGCCCTACCGCCAAGGAGAAAAGAGTGGTAAAGATTTGAACCCTAACGGCATCGCGGATGGAGTGAGAGAGAAGAGGCAAAAGCCCATGGCCGTCCTGACTTAAAGTAGAGACGAGAAGAACGGAGAAAGGGATAAGGCCCTCGGCGTAGAGGGTAAGAAAGACAAGGTGCGGTCCAGATTCGGGAATGATCCCAATCACCGCGGCCAGAAGAATCAAAAGTAGCTTGTTTTGGGGAAGAATCGCCGCGAGATCAACCCACCCCATCAAAAGATGGACAGCCACCATGGTGAAAAAAACCCAAAGAAAAAGCCGCGGTAGGTGCTTCTTGACGATATGCTCCCAAACGTGCTCTTTGAGGAAATGAGTTAACTCAAGGTTCCTACCGCTTTCCCCCTCGTGCATCTTAATCACGCAGGGGTGCGCCGGCTCTATCTTCAGCTTCCGCGCCAGCCATTCAGCGATAAAGCCGCCGACAATCCCGAGGGCAGCACAAACGGCAAAAACAGCCAACACCTCCTTAGGAATCATTGCCAGCATCGCAAATGCTTCGTCGCCGGCGGTAGAAAGCATTACCGCCACGAGAGCGCCAAAACCGACGAGGCGGTGGGTATAGAGAGAGACAACAAAGAAAGCGTCAAAACAGCCGGGAACCGCCCCCAAAAGAGAGGCGCCAATTATCTGCGTCTTGACACTCTTAACAAGCCAGCGCTCAAGCCGACTTCTGAACTTAATCTCCAACCACTCGATTGCCACCATCAGAACAGCGACAATCGCCATTATCTCTGCCGTTTCAAGGAAGATCTCCCCAATCATCTTTCCGCCCTACAACTTAACCCGCGGCTCGCGGAGCACAGCGCATACCCCTCATCCTCCAAACAGTAACAGCTCCGGACGAATAAGCATTATCAACCCGAGAATAAGGATTAAGGTCCCGGAGATGAGCTTCGAGAGCCGCTTATATCGGTCGGGAAACTCCCGCGCCCCGAGGGTTAAGGTTACCGCCGAGAAAACGAAGAGATCATCGAGCATATAGAAGAAAATATAAACCAAGAGGCAGAGATAATAAGTTAGGCGGGGAAGCGAATACGCCGACAGTATCTTGGTAAAAACAGCCGGGAAGCCAGAGGTACAGAGCAGCTCGACGGCATTTACCCCCGCCGCCAGGAAGGCAACGCCAGCAAGCGTCGCCGAAAGAGTCAGCCCCGGGTCGGTCACCGCCACCATCCGTTCCCCGATCTTCTCCCGCATCACCTTGGGAAGAATAAAGGTAACTCCCTTGCCGAAAGCAAAGAAATCTTTAATACAAACTAGGCCGAAGATAATCGCCAGGGCAGAGATCGCCGCCTGAACGGCCTTCAAATGGCCAATGACTAGAAACAAGTTCAGCCAAGTAGCGATAAAGAGAAGGTAAACCAAGCCGGAGACAAGGATAAACGTCCCGCCGACGAGAAAAATCCGCTTCCGCGATCCGGAAGCAACGAGGAGGGTGAGGAGAAAACATAGCGCCCACATAGCGCAGGCATTAAACCCGTCGACGATACCGACCAGAGCAGAGAAAGCCAAGGGGCCTGTTTTCGAGATGTCAACCTCGCCAAAAATTGGTAACCGCAATGGCTCTTCCTCGGGTGCCGGCAAAGTTATCCCCCCGGGGCCGTCCGACGCTCCTGCCTCCCCTTCTGGTTGAGACCCGATACTCTCGATCAACCCCGAGACATAAGCCTCAATCGCCTCCCCTATCCCCGAATCGAACCCCAAGAAGTACTTCTCGCTCACAAAGGTAATCGGCACCCATCCCCAAACATCCCGAGGGA
The DNA here is from genome assembly GCA_964592215.1 of uncultured Candidatus Saccharibacteria bacterium. GTDB lineage: Bacteria > Patescibacteriota > WWE3 > 9FT-COMBO-53-11 > 9FT-COMBO-53-11 > CAZQCZ01. The sequence continues at coordinate 951 of CAZQCZ010000013.1, read as the reverse complement.
CGTTGTAGGCCTGATAGAACTCCTCCAAATAGGAGGTGTAGCCGGAGGCGTTATAGCGCTTAACACTAACCTCCGGGTGTTGCTTCTCCAAGTTATCGAGAAACACCTTCTCCTGTGCGCAATGAGGACAGGTAGGACTGTAGAAGAAAAAAACCTCCACCGCCTGCTGGGCAAAACTGGCCCTGGGAACAAAGGGGGCGAGCAGGGAAAGAAGAACGAGCAAAAATGTTACTCTCAACGACTTCTTCATTAGGCACCTCTATTCTACAACAGAACGCGCATAAGATTAATCTATCCAGACACTGTCGATCAGAGGAAACATCTCGCTATCTGGCTGATTCTCACCGGTATTATGGAACTGGCTGCGGTCATCGGGCCTTAATACCCGGCGCAGGTACGTTCGCTTTCGGAGAACGGCCGGCTGGCTTTCCTTGACTTTCCTCCTGTCTTTCGGCTCCTCGGGCAGGAATGCCTTACATTTCACAAGCTTCGGGACACCGTTACTCTTCCCGCCGAAAAATCGCCTTTCAAAGCGTCGCGAAGCATCGTCCGCAAGGTCGATTTTCCCGTGTCGGTCTTGAAATATTTCTCCCTTCCGTTAAGACTGTCCCTATCTTAGCTTGAGGAAATCGCACTTCCATTTAGAATTTGCGACCTGCCCTTTTAAAGCGGGATCTGTTAAAATTTAGACACATAATCCCAGAGATCCCCGGTAGCTCTCGTGGACGCCCCGCGTCGCGGGACTAGCCCTTGAGCTCCGGGTCACTACCGTTCCCCGGTAGCTCAAGGGTAGAGCGTCCGCCTGTTAAGCGGCAGGTTGCTGGTTCGAATCCAGCCCGGGGAGCCAAAATAACCCAGTTCGTCTCTTAATATAACTTCTGGAGATCCGACTATTGAAGAAGTTCTTTGGTCAGATTTACGGTTTCATCCAATATTTCTTCGAATGATTTT
>CAZQCZ010000012.1:0-15052 GCA_964592215.1 uncultured Candidatus Saccharibacteria bacterium | reverse complement strand
CAATTCCTTTGAGTTTTAGCCTTGCGGCCGTACTCCCCAGGCGCCTCGCTTAACGCGTTAGCTACGACTCTGACAGAAGCCAAAATCTAGCGAGGATCGTTTACGGCTAGGACTACACGGGTATCTAATCCGTTTTGCTCCCCTAGCTTTCGTACCTTAGCGTCAGGAAAGGCCTAGCTGTCTGCCTTCGCCTTTGGTGTTCCTTGGGAGATCACAGGATTTTACCCCTCCTCCCCAAGTTCCGACAGCCCCTACCTTCCTCCAACCGAACAGTATTCCCCGCACTTCCCCCGTTGAGCGGAGGACTTTAACAAGGAACTTGTCCGATCGCCTACGTACTCTTTACGCCCAATGAGACCGGATAACGCTCACCCCCTACGTCTTACCGCTGCTGCTGGCACGTAGTTAGCCGGGGTTGAATCCTCCGCCTTGCGGCGAATTAAGGAGTTTACAGTCTCACGACCTTCATCCTCCACGCGGTGTCGCTGCGTCAGACTTTCGTCCATTGCGCAAGATTCCTGATTGCTGCCACCCGTAGGTGTATGGCCCTTGTCTCAGTGCCATTGTGGGGGGACACGCTCCCACGCCCCCTACCCGTCGTCACCTTGGTAGGCCGTTACCCTACCAACTAGCTGATAGGCCGCGGGCCCCTCCCCGCCCGGCATGGATTGCTCCATGCCTTTAGTGAAGATTTTAACCTCCACGCCATTGGCTATTATCCCGGATTTCTCCAGGTTATGGCCATGACGGGGGCAGGTTCCCACGTGTTACTCACCCGTTTGCCATGGTCGCCAAAAGCGACCATTCGACTTGCATACCTTAGGCACACCGCTAGCGTTTATCCTGAGCCAGGATCAAACTCTCAAAAACGTTCCTTCCTTATCTCTGGTATCGAGCTCAAGCTCGACTTCAAACATTCTTCTCTTCCCTTATTAAGGTGCTAAAGAGACGCTCCCCAGCACTGCTCCTTCCAGCCAGAAATGCAGGGTTTTATGGTTGCGGGTTCGTCCTTATTCGTCCCCCGGACAGCCCCGGAACAGAGCAGACTCACTGCATAACATATCAAAAAGGCCCCAGAGATGGGGGCCAATTGGCTCTGCTGCGGATAGTATGTATTACCCACCCATCTCTACACCTAATGTAGCAGCGGCTGACAGTCTTGTCAATCCCCCGCCACGGCCCCACGGATAATTTCTCCTTCAACTCCGCTTACGTATCTTCTGGATATCATCGACAACTAACCAAGCAGCTCTTGCTCCAAAACCAGCCTTGTCAATTTCGAACGGCACTACCGCCTCAACATCCCCGAGAAAAACAAGCAAACAGTATTTCTTCCCCTTAAAAAGTTCAAAACACTTCTTAAGCTCTGCGCCCGACTCCGCCCCCAAGCCGTCCTGCCTCCCGTATTTGCATAGGATTTCCCGCACCTTCCCTGGATTGAGATTCTCGAACTGCAGAACCTTGCTGACTTCTGCCCGGATCGTAACCGGCTCCCCGGAATCTTTGAAGTAGACGATGTCGCCGACGTCTATCTGATTCCACGGCCGAGATTTATTCTGGTACCAGCGAGACTCAATCGTCTTCTCACCCGTCAAAATCTTGCGGGTCAAACCCCAAGACTTGCGCATAATAGCAATGTGAGTCCTCCTCGGCAGGTTTAAACTGAATTTCCGCATGTTGCTAGTTCTTGATCTTGGATCTCATCCTTGCGTCTTGAACTTTGATCTTTGATTTCCTTTATCACTCCCCCTCCCAGAACTTCCTCACCGGTATAAAAGACTGCGCTCTGACCGGGAGCAACGCCACGCGTCGGCGCGGCAAGGGTAACTACTGTTGGCTCCTGACCCCCGACTCCCAACTTCGAATCCTTAGATTCGATAGTGGCAGGCATAATCTCGCCCAGATGACGAATTCTTACTCCTAATTTGCCGGTTGCTAATTGCTTATTGCTCATTGCCGGATTTATCCAGTTGACATTTTCGACAGTAAATCTGGAAACCGCCGACTCCCTTCCCCGACCGACGATTAAGGTGTTCGTTTTGACATCTTTCCCGATAACGTAGAGCGGGTAACCTCCACCCCTAGCGGAAAACCCGCGCCGCTGTCCCTCGGTGTAAAACCAGACACCGTCGTGCTCGCCGATCGCCTCACCTCCAGCATTGGTCACTGGACCCTTACGTATCGGCAACCTCTCACGGAGGAAATCGTCAACACCGGAGAAGCCGAGAAAACAAATTCCCTGGCTCTTGGGACGGTCGGCACACGGGAGGCCAAGCGCGCGCGCCTTCTCCCGCACTTCCTTCTTTGTCTTTTCCCCAATTGGGAAGAGAATATGCGACAGCTGCGTTTGCGTCAGCATCCAAAGGAAATAAGATTGGTCTCTGGCCGCATCGCGTCCGGCTAATAGTCTATGGTTGCGACCCCGGTGGTCCCTCTCCCTACCACCTGTTGCGCGCGCTACGCGCGCGTAGTGCCCCGTTGCCACCTTACTAACCCCAAGCTCACGAATAGCTTTCTCCAAGAAAAAGCCAAATTTTATCTCCCGGTTACAAACGGCACAGGGAATAGGAGTTCGCCCCCTCCGGTATTCCTCAAGGAAATAATCCATAACCTTCCGCCGAAATAGTGCTCGCAAGTCCCAGACGACAAATGGAACATTAAGACATTCGGCGGCTCGCTCCACTGACCTCTCTGCCGCCTGACTGTCAGCGCTCGGGTAAAGACGGAAATGGGCGGCGACAACTTCGTAGCCCTGCTCCTTCAACAGGGCTGCGGCAACGGCCGAGTCAACCCCACCGGACATCGCCACCGCGACTTTTTCCTCCATATGTTCAAGTTTAGCACCACCTTCGCAACCCCCCACGTCAAGCACACCCCGCCGAGTAGGAGAAACATTTGCTTTCGCTATAGGACTCGATCTCTTCTCCGCTTCTGCCGGCCCAATATTGCGGCGATCTAACCCCCTCTATTAAAAATTCACAAGTACACGCCCAAGATCCAAGTGCAAGCGGCGGGACTGTCCGTCTGCTCAACCTACTTATTCCCGCCGAACGGGCGCATATGCCGCGCAGCCAACGCGTGTACCTACCTCAAGCGACCCACTTCCTATCCGATAGTCACCGAGGCAAGAAGGCGACAACCAAGGAAAAAGAGCCGTAACAAATCAAACAAGGCTAAATCGATCAGCAGATCACTTTGCCGATCGCCCTACCAACGGGAAAACACGTAAAAGGACCGCATTACTTTCCAAAGAAGAAAATATCAGGACTACAACAAATGAGCAACTATTTTACTCTTGGATAGGCAGGGTGAGGGATAGCAGCGATTTTCAAAAGCTAGTGAGTCTAGACATGCCTATGATGCCAAAAAGAGACGACCTACAACATGTCAATCTCCCACTACGACACTACCGGCGCGCCATACCTTGTAGTAAGTAGCACCGAGGGAAGCGGCTCAGCTAAAAACTTCACCCTTATGGCCGCGCACTCACCCCTCAAGACTGCTAACACTATCCTCCCAGCAACCAAAAAGAGGGGGCGGAGAGGCTTCAATACAGGCGTGAATAACCGCCGGCAAAAGAGCAACATTCAGCACCACGACGACAAACTAACGGCCTTCTATAATCCTGCGTAAATAACCCAATGGGGACAACACCCCTCCCCATAGCTAGGAGATACAGGCTTGTGGCTCCGCAGCACGGCGCCACAGACCAGAGAGTGTCCCCCTCTCGCCGCGTCTCGCCACCGACTGGCCCCTTCCTACAGCCCATCTTATAGGAAGCGGTATGAGGGTCCGCCACTCGTCGAAGAATCATAGCCTAATAACCAAGATCGTTCCGCCCAACAACGCGCCGTGTCGCCTAGCTTGATAAAAAGGCTGCAAAAACCGCCGCCAAACTCAACGGCCTTCAACGGGCGAACACGAGCAAGAGTGTCCTCAAAATAAAGCGCTGAAAGCCGACTGAACCTCAAACCATCCCTTATACTCCCTCCAGTATTTGCATAGGTATAACTAGGTATGCATAGGGGACTTGACTAAGTACTCCTTTTTGCTATAATGGGCTGTATGGCCCAGAAGTATACTACCCCCGACTGGCTAACCATCGGCCAAGCCGCCAAGTATCTCGGCGTTTCCCCCGATACGCTAAGGCGATGGGAGAGAAGGGGAAAAATAAAGTGCTATAGGACCCCAGGAGGACGGCGCCTTTATACCCAGTACGACCTAGAGTCAACAATAAAACTCCAGCCGAATATAGCCTCCTTCACCCACCCAGTTCCTAAAAAGACCCCTTCCCTCCCCCCAACGTTACCCCAATCACAAATGATTGAACCCTCCAACAAGGTATTACCTCAAGCGCCAACATTCTCCTCGCACCCAATAATTTCTGGCAAAGTGGTAAAACCTTTGCTTATCGCTGCCTCGAGCGTCCTCGTTATCATTATTTTCTCTGGACTGGGAAAAAGGGTGTTTACCAGAATACAAGCAACAAAAGAGATCCTGAAACCGGTACCTGAGACCTACCTCCCATAGCAGAGTTACGCTCCGGCTGACAAATCCACAAAAGGCCTAATTAGCAACCGTGAAGGGGCGAAACCGCCTTCTCACCTTTGACAAACTTGTAAGCGGAAGCGGCAGCCGTTGCCCCTTGAGCACAGGCAGTAACAATTTGCTGAAGAAGAGACCCAGAGGAAGTGATATCGCCAGCGGCGAAGAGGCCAGGAACGTTCGTCCCCATCTCCAGATCAACCCTGATAAACCCGCTCTCATCAAGTTCAACTCCCAAAGGCCTAACCAACGCCGTTCCCGGTACCCCCCCGACTTCGATAAAAATCCCGTCAAGCGCCAGTTCATCTCTGCCTACAACTGGCCTGTCCAAACTGACGGCGGTAACCTTCTTTCCGTCTCCTTTGACCTCTCTAACCGTAGTTCCGCCGATAAGCTCAACCCTTCCCTGCTCAACCTGTTCCTTTATCCGAGAAACAAAAATGGGATCGGCCAGAAGCGAATCCCGACGACAGATGAGATAAACCTTCTCGGCAAGATCAGCAAGGAGCAAAGCTCCATGGGCAGCGGCATTACCAGCCCCAACAATGCCAACAGTTTTCCCTTTGAAGAGAGGGGCATCACAGGTAGCACAATATGCCACACCCTTGCCGAAGTACTCCTCCTCCCCGGGAACGCCCAGCTTCCGCCGCTCCATACCAGTGGCAACGATAACCGTCCTCGCTTTGTATTTCTCCAACGACCTAGTTACTACCTCGAACTCCGGACTGCTAGAGGACTTCCCGGCAGAACGGCTTATTTTGACAACCTCACCGGTTACGATCTCAGCCCCCAGCGCCACCGCCTGCTCCTGCATCTTCGCTGCCAACGCCGCCCCAGAAATGGCGATAAAACCGGGATAATTTTCTATTTTGACAGGGAGAGCCATCATCCCTCCGAGGGAGGTACCAATTACCAAGTGCTGCAGCTGGTAACGGGAAGAAAAGATTGAGGCAGCTAGCCCCGCCGGCCCAGTACCGATGATGAGCAAGTCGAATAATTTAGCCACTCCAAGAGGATAATACCTCAAAATTATTGATGGTTGATAGTCAATTGTCGGTGGAGAAGTCTCAACAGAAATACGGCACGGTGCATGCGCAATATTCCCTAGCACTAGGACAGCAATCAGGATAACCATACAGGGGTAAATGCGGGGTTGTATAATTTTAATAAGAGGTGTGTATAATGAATTGCCGGGGCAGGAGAGAAAAATGATGAATGACCACAGAGTGGAAATAAGAACGGGAGAAGGGAAGACCTCCCCACGCGAAAGCGAAAACAGCGCCGAACGCCTTCAGGAAGCAGCCAATGCGGTTTTAGAGCTCCTCAAAGATATCAATCTTCCCCAACTCCATCAGGAACTTACCCGACTGCCGTCGTTCCTTGAGAAGACGTCAAATCCCACACGGACAGAACTCTACGAAAAGTTCCCAACCGTCGCGCTCTGGTGGAAGGCACGAGAGGACTATTTGAGGGAACACCCCCACTTTCCTTGGGAAATCGAACTTTTCTTTGGCCTCCCTCTCTTCCTCTGGGAGACCTATGAAAGAAAAAGGGAAGAGGAGAAGGCTGACACTCCTTACACTCCCCCTAGAGGGGAAGTATCTCGCCGAGCTAGAAAGAAAGCACCTCCCCTAGAATGGAAGAGAATTAGTCAAGCTCTCACTAGTCTAACTGAGTACCTAAACCTCGTTACCCACGTTGTCATCCAAAACACTGACAATCCCTCTTACCTTGAGGGGATGTGGGGGTGCGCAGATAAGATTGCCAAGGCGATTCATCTCCCCAATGGCGCTAACTGCTACAAAATCTTCAAGAGATGCCAGTCGGGCATTCTTGGCCAGGCGGTGGCCTTCCTTGCTCTTAGAGAGCTGGGACAAAGCCCGCGCCTCTCCACCCCTAAAGAAGACGTCCAAAGACGTACCGATATGATCGCTTATGTTCCGGGGCATGAAGTCCCAGTCCCCACCCAAGTCAAAACGAGCCGTGGCATCGAAAGCGTTGCCGTTAGGGTAATCCCCGGCGAGTTCTACCCGTTTGTCGGACCCGACGAGAACGGAAATGATAGAATCTACGACCCCCCACCTGACGCGCTGTTCGCTCCCGGGATGGTGGAAATCTTTCTTCCGTACGACAGCTTCAACCGCATAACGGGAAAGCCCACGGAAGAAACGATCAGGCAAATCCGCGAGCAGCTAACTGCCGAAGTGAACGCACTGGCAAACCCGACATGGAGAAAATAACAAGCTCAACCGAAGAATTGCCGCCAAAATCCGAGGCGAGCGTCTGGGCTGATAGCGTAATCGCCTTGCTGGACGAGAAAAGCCCTACCCTTACAGAGGGGGAACGAAAGGCAAGACGAGCGAAACAGCGGCCTATCCTCGAGAAGGCGTATCCCGACCTCCATGAAAGGATAGAAGGACTCAAAGAAAGCTGGCGCCAAAAGCACGGCGAAACTCCGCTCCCCCCCCAAACCTACAAGAGCTACGTCATGGGACACGTGCACGAAGCACTAGCGGTCGCCTCCCTCCCTGAAGAGGAACACCCGTACCGAGAGTTGGAGAGGTTCCTCCTAGAGGCCTTGCAAAAGCCCCAGTTGTGGTATGCCACCATCTACGTTAGCGAGGGGGAAGGACCTTCAATCGAAAGCCAGGAGGAAGATCTGAATGCAATGTGGAAGGGAAGCTCGAAATCGAAAGAACGGAGGAGACTGCGGAAAAAGTGGGAGGAGGTACTAAGGAACCTAGAGAGGGGGCTGCCAAAAAGCGGGGCCCTAACCGTAACAGAGAGGGAACTCTACCGAGAGTATTTGTCAGAAGCCAGACCAAGTCGGAGAAAACTCTCACCGGCATGCAATTCTGATGCTATCACGGTAACAATCAAAACGGATCCGAAAGGCAAGCCGGTAGCAATGATCACCGGTCTAGTAGAAGCCAAGAACCATCAACCAGACATCTATCGGCAAGAAAGGAGTCAGGGGGGGAAAGCTCGGGAGGCACTTGTTAGAGTGGTTAAGCGGTACCAGAAGGTGTTCCCTCTACTAGTCCGCTCTCTTGGCTTGTCGGCAGAACTGCCGGAGAACATCGATATCGCCACTGCTAACGAACTGTCCTACACCATCCTTCTTCCCGAGGGTGTTCCTCCTCCTCCCTCGTCGAGCAGGTGGAGCCGGGGGTGCAAATTCGAACATACCCCCTTTACCCGGAGGGAACTAACCACCATAGCCGACGCCATGATATTGTCCGAGGTTTAGATACAGAGTTCGGAGGAGGGAGAGAACCTACTTAGCCAAAGCCGCCTCAATTTGCGACTTGAATCCCTGATATTGGCCGCTGTCTTCGTAAGGGTACGCGCCAACAATGAACGCCGCCGTGTCAGACACAAAGGAGGAGACCTGCTCTTCACCACTGCACTCCCATTGGAGTGTTCCATTTAAGCTACCGGTCTTACCAAGGAAAAAGCTTGGCGTCCCGCGGATGCCATAATTTTGGCCGTCCTGGCCATCTTTAACGACTTCGTCGCGATACTTATCCGAGCTGAGGCAACTGTTAAAAGCGCCGGTATCCAACCCGAGGCCGCCGGCCATTGATTTCAGCACATCCGCAGAAAGGCTCTCCGCGCTAGAAAAGATCGCTTTCCAATACTCCCAGAACTTTCCCTGCTCATTAGCGCAATGAGCCGCTTCGGCCGCTAAAATAGCCGTCTCACCGTGGATAGTAAAGTCGCGAAAGACAAAGCGCAACTTGCCCGTATCAATGTAGTCCGCCTTGATCTTCGGAAACGTTTCAAGGAAGAAGCGGGCGCAGTAGCCGCAAGAAGCATCGCTAAAAGAAATCATTGTCAGCGGGGCGTTTGGATCGCCTAGAACGGGATCGTCATCGGTTGCCACGGTGATCTCTTTGGGGTCAGGAAGATCGCCACACTGAGCCCCGGCAACGGAAGAAGAATCGCCCGCCTGCTGGCCTCCAATTGTCACCCCACCGCTGGCGTAGATCGCTATCGCGATCACTAAGCAGCCCGCAAAGATAGCCAATGGAACGTAGAGGGGCTGATACTTCTCAATGTCAAATCTAGAAAAATGCACCACGTCAGTGCCAATAGTAAAGGGCAGCGGGCCAGAAGTCAAGGATTAACCACATTCTCCGGCTTTTTTCCGGCGAGGACATCGAGAACCGCCTGAGCCGCCAACCGGGCCATTGCCCCGCGCGCTTCTATCGTCGCTGAGGCAGTATGGGGGGTCAAGACAACGTTCTCCAGCTTTGCCAAGCCTGGAGCAAGCCTCGGCTCTTCCTCGAAGACATCCAGCGCCGCCCCTCTAATCCAACCCCCTTTAAGAGCCCGGACAAGCGCTTTCTCGTCCACCACCGGCCCGCGAGAGGTGTTGATGAGGTAGGCCGTCCTTTTCATCACTTTAAGCTCTTTCTCCCCGATAAGATGATAGGTAGAGGGAAGGAGGGGCACGTGCAAACTGACAAAATCTGCCTCTCGCAGAAGCTCGGGAAGGGTCTCGCAGAACCTCGCCTTGAATTGCTTCTCGAACTTTGCGTCCCGCTTCCGGTCATGGTAAATCGCCCTTGCTCCCATCCCTCTGACTGCCATCTCGGCCACCCGAGAGCCAATTCGCCCCAATCCCACCACTCCTAAGGTCTTGCCTTGAAGCTCAGTTCCGAGAAGCAACATCGGCTCCCAACCCTTATACCGTCCGGCGCGGGCAAAGCGGTCAGACTCGGGAATGCGACGGGCAATTGATAAAAGGAGAGCAAAGGTGTGTTCCGCGACCGCCTCGGTTAAAACCCCGGGAGTGTTGGTAACCACAATCTTCCGCGCCGTCGCCGCCTTGACGTCAACGTTATCGTAGCCAACGGCGTAATTGGAGATAATCTTGAGCTGCGGACCGGCGGCATCCATCACCTCACTACCGATCCTATCGGTCAAGAGGGAGAGTAAGGCATCAATTCCTCTGACGCGCTTCAGCAGCTCCTTCCGAGGAATAACGCAGTTCTTCTCCCAAACATGGAGATCAACTTCCTTCTCATTTCGGAGAAGATCAAGCCCTTCGTTGGGGATTTTACGGGTAACGAATACTCTAGCGGTTGCTGGTGGTCTTTGATCGTGCCCAAACACTTTAGGCATCTTCCTAAGATTATAATTTCTCCCTCCAACTTTCAACTAGCCAACCCAAAATCTTTCTTCCTTTGCTCGATGTTTGCTTGATTAAATCCCTTATCATAAAGGGCCATCACGTCCAAAAGCGCGGCAAAGGATTGGCCAATAGTTTCTCCCTTAGTTCTGCCGGGGAAATCAAACGCCACGATCTTGAGATTCCTATACTCAAACTCCCTGTACAAGTCCTTCGCGTGCGCAAAATCATGGAGCGCCTTGTAGATTTCCTTCTGTGGTGCCCCGATTAAAAAGTGCATCGCAATCCAGATAATCTTGGCCAATCTGATCAAATCGCCATACACAACAATCTCTTCTTCCTTCCCCAAACTCTTGGCGGCAAACTCGAGGTTCTGGTTGGTATTTATGGAGCTGTCTTCCAGAACGTAGCTGGTGAAATCTGGCTTAACTGAGAGTAGGTAGTCCCTTGCGGTGGACGCCTCAGATTCTTTTGGGCGCTTAGGGTTTGTGAACCCACCACAGAGAATCACCCGCTCGAGGTCTCGCTTATCAATCTCCTTAGCGATAAAGTCTAAATACTCTTTGTAATCGGTTCGCTCAGGACTATACAAACCATAGCAAAGGACGACACCCGTCTTAACCATCACTCGAATTTTAACACGGTGAAGAACTAAATAGACGTGGGAGAATGGATTTTGAAGCCGATAAAGCCCGAAGGGTTGAAAAACTAGTTAGGAGGAAGTGTAGCTTTCAGCCAGCTTGAGGATCTCCTTGAATTTTGGGTCTTGAGGATTTTTAATCCTACCGGATACGAAAGAGGCGAACTCTTTGTTGCGGTTGTGAAAACCCTCCTTAACCCCCTTTAGGAATGATTGAAAGTGAGTACAGACGGCGATCACAGCGGCAACTTCCTTGATGTTGTCAATCATCTTTTCATCGAACTTCTTAGCCAGCTCACCCCCGTACATCTCGAACATATAAAGATGGGTGAGTTCGTGAGCGATCACCTGGAGTTTACGCTCTGGAAGTTCGTTAAGAGGCATAGCAAACCAATAGTTCCCTTTTTTATGACTGAGGGGATATTTGGGAATTCTCATCAGATAAGCGGTCGCTTCAAACTCAGGAAGAGCATTTCTTTCCACCTCGAAAAAAGCAGCCAATGAGTCTAAAAACTTTGGTTCGGTATCTTGCCAAAGCTTTTCGGTGTTTTCCACTAAATCCTTAACCTTGAAGAATTTGTTGGGGTCCTCGGAGGTGATCAGCTCTTTTGATCGGGCAAACTGCTCCGGAGAATAAAGCTTCTTCGTCCACTCCAAAATCTCTTTTTCCTTATCCCCGTCATAAACGAATTTAACCATCCCACTCAGTATACAAAAAGGGAAGTTTTCCCCAAAAAACTCCACAATCTCCGAAAGCCGCCGAACACTCGCTGCCGAAACGGTAGCGCGGAGTTTCAATTTATGCGGTGCTATTCGGTAGATTTCCTTCGCTGTACTGAAGACGCGATTAAAACTACCGCTACGCTGTGCATTATGAATATCTTCAGGCCCGTCCATGGACAACAGAACGGTGTCCATGTTTTCAGCGAGCCATCTGGCTCGTTGCGGTACAACACAGCCATTTGTGGTTATTCCCACATGGCTAGATAGAGCATTCCTGGACGCCTCTGAGCGAAGATATTGTGTTGCCTCTACTAAAGAGGTCCACGGTTGTGTTGGCTCACCACCAAACATCCAAGCCCCAATCTGATCCTCACCCGATCTTTTGGCGGATTCCACCAGGTAATCGATGGTGGCGTGGATAATCTCCACCGGCATGACAAATACTTCCGTAGGACAAGGAACGTATCCTCCAAAGCAGTAAACGCATCTAAGATTACACCGGTTTGTAAGAATCAGGGTTGCATCGGTGAAGATGTAATCCAGCTTTTCTCGTCTCGGTCGCAGTGTGTTACTTACTCCCGTAGCTGTTACAAAATCTGGAAGCATTGCGGGGTGAAACGGGAGTTAACCCGCGCTTCGGATCTTAAACCCGATAAACCCTTGGCCAAGGCTCTCCACCAGCAGAGTCTCAAGGGCTTTCTCGTTGAGATAGGAAATAAACAATTGGTTCCAAAGTGCTTCCCGAACGTGGTAAGTGTATTGGTCGTCTGCGCCGGGAACGGCAGAAAAGACATTGTCCTCAAAGTTGAATGAAGTAAGCTCCTTGTCGAAAAGGCCGACGATGAAGTCCCGCCCTGCCCAAAAATCAAGGCCAAGGTCGGGATGTTTTTTACCAAAGCGGCCTAAATCGGCCATCGCCATCTTCCAGAGTAGCGCTTCAGAAGAGACATGAGGCATTGCCAATCGAGGGTCATCAGGATTGCCTTTGGCAAGATAGCGCTGAATAACCAACCAAGCGGAAAGATTCTCAATCGGCGGGACCGTCTCCCGGACATCACCCCGCAAAGCGGCAAGAAAGTTACTGGCAAACGATTCCGGCTCGCCGGCGCATTGCTCAACATACTTCGCGTAGAAAGAAACCTCATGGAGGTAATGAACCAGAAGGGAAAAGAGGCGCAAAGTAACCCCGTGCGCCGGCTCTGCCGGGAGAGTAAAGACCACCCCCAGCTCTTTGAGATGAGACAAGTTGTGGAACTTCTTCCGCATGAACGCCGCCGCCGCCCCTCCCCACTTCTCCTCTCCCAGGACTCTAATCTGGATCTCCCGCTTCTCAAAATCATCCGGTGTGAGGTCACGATAAGGAGCAAAGAAAACCTCGTTCAGCCAGTGCTGTTCCTCAACAAAACGAAGCGAAGCGAACAACTCAAAAAGGTCTTCTTTCTCTACCATTTCGGCTGGATCGCTGTAGCCGAGGACATCCATCACCCCCTTTGGCGGATTGGCCAGAAGGAGCTCTCGCGCCTTCTCCTCTTTGAGGAAGAAGCTCTTAGGCGGCTTAGCCAACCCCAGCGCTGTCTCAATAAGAAACTGACATCCTGTCGGAGTGCGGCAGTCCGGCCGCTTCAGAACGGAGATCAACTTCTCTTCCAACCCCGCCACTCGTTCCTTAAGAGCAACAAGAACCTTTCCTCGGTCGACCGATTCATTCAGTCCTAACTGCGACAGAATCTCTTTACGGCCCTGCTCCAGCTCCTCCGAGAGCAGTTGGAGAACATCTTCCTTACCGGTGAAAACGGACATCTCATTATCGAGACGCTTCAGCTGCTCTTCGGTTGTCCCTAGGAGTTCTGCTAATTCCTGCATGACAAATACCAAGCGACTGTAGGAGACTTTAAGAGCCGTAAGTGGCTATAGGCGAAGCGCCTAAAGACATCCACAGCCACCCGTAGACACTCATAGCCACTTCCATTTATTCTCACTTCCACCCCGCGAGCGCTTTCTCGAGCCTACGACGGGTAAGAAGACCCGCCTGAGCTCCTACCTTTTGGACAACAAAGGCGGCATTAACCGTTCCCCAGCGCAATGCTTCTTTGAGGTTCTTCCCGCGCATCAAGGCAACAACGAGGCCGGCGGAAAAAGCATCCCCCGCTCCCGTCCGCTCAACGACGCCAAGAGGATAGGCCTTCTGGAAGCACAACCCCCCCTCACCAAAGCCGTACGCCCCATGAGGACCGTCGGTAACGACAACGAAACGAGGGCCAAGCTGGCACAGCCGCTGCAAACACTCCTTCTCTCCCCTCACAGCGCAATCCACTTCTAAGAGCCGGGTAGCTTCATCGCGATTGACAATTAAAACTTCACAAACCTCAAGAAGCGGGGCAAGCGCTTTTCGCCCCTCTTTAATCTGGTAGGAACCGGGGTTGAAGACAAGCTTCGCCCCCGTTTCGACAATGTGGGCGCGCAGCTGCTCGTTGAACCCCCCGTGCTTCGCTGCCAACGAGCTGAAATACAGCCACTCGACGGTTGTTTTGGAAGGGAGACAATAATCTCGCCCCTCGTGATAGCTCAAAATCGTCCGGTCGCCCTGAGCAGAAAGAACTATGTTGGCGTTCGATCGAGTTCCCTCGTCGACTCTAATCAGCGAAGTGTCAACCTTCTCCTTCCTAAAGTTCTCAACAATCGCCTTACCAAAAAGATCGTCGCCAAGATGGGTATAGATCGCAGTCTTGACGCCAAGACGCGAAGCACCGACGGCGACGTTGGCGGCGTTGCCCCCGAAAGTGATCGTAAATCCCTTAGTGGGAATCTTGCTGGCGTAAGCAATGCAAAGCTCACATTTCCTCCCGTTGTGAAGCTGGCAACGAACTTTGGTCTCGTCGGGAAAGGAAAAGATATCCACGCAGGAGTCGCCGATGCAGAGGAGATCAAGCTTCTTCGTCATCAATTTCTTAGAGGGCGCCATCAATTAAAGAATAGCACTCCTGCTTGTTGATAGGCAAAGGCCTGCCTGCGCAGGCAGATACCACCATAGTGTGTTATGTTAAAAATAAGGTGGGCGAAATAATGAAAGATCCAAGTACTCTTACCCAAAAAACCGCGGAAGAACAGCCAAGGGTAGAAGCAGATGAGGCCCTTGCTGCCGTCGACTTGTTAGTCACCCAGGCAGTGAAAGAGGTGCGAGATAAATACGACCAACCGCCAAGTCCGGAAGATAGGCTTGAGTACCACGGGTCAAGGCACACCAAAGAAGTCATCAGGCGAACAGGCACAGTGTTGGAGGCGGTCGGCGCTGACGAATGGACGAAGAAATTAGGCGAGCTTGCTGCCGCCTACCACGATGTGATTATGAACTGGACTGAAGTAGAGGGAGGAGTAAGAAAGAGGGCTGTAGGGCAGAATGAGAGGGACAGCGCCGCCCGGGCCATCACAGAAATGAGACGCGCCAACGATGAGGCAGTTAGCGCAAGGAGGCAAGCCCATATTCACTCACGAAGACATGAGAACCGTAAAAGAAGCTATCCTCGCTACCGTCCCCTCGTTCGAAGGAGGAGCAGTTACCCAGAAGAACCTGACACCAGAATCCTCTCTGCTTGCCGTCGCTGTCGCCCTAGCGGATCTTGGCGAAGCGGGAATGGACAAGTTTGAGTCGTTTATATCTGGCTCAAAAGCTGAATTCCGAGAAACAAACATAGGGCTGGGGAGAATGATCGCCGGGATGCGCAAAACAGGAGAGCCAATCGCCGACTACGTTAAAGAACAGTACCGTCAGAAGATGGTTGCCTGGTCGAAAGGGCAGATAGGTTTCATTGGCGGACGAGAAAAACTGCTTGAAACAGATATCGCCGCTCTCACCGGTGATCAAAAAGGGGCAGTAAGAAGATTGTTCGTTAATTTCGCCGAAAACATCAAAAGGATGCGGGAGACTCTTAAAGAGAGGGAAGGAATGACCTTTGAGCAACTCGCCGCCAATATGGGGTATGAATTGACTACTTAACCCTCAATCACTT
>CAZQCZ010000011.1:0-15506 GCA_964592215.1 uncultured Candidatus Saccharibacteria bacterium | reverse complement strand
GGAGTTTCAGGCCAAGAGAGCCGAGATCACACGGGATCCGTCGTACATTCCGTCCATTCTGGAAGAAGGAGCTAGGGTGGCGAGAGAAAATGCCATCGAAACTCTCGACGAAGCCAAACGGGTCTTGGGACTCAGCTAACGGGCTAGGGTTGTTGCTAAACACAACCCCACGCCGAAAAACTTGCTTTGTCCAATGATTTTTATGAAATAAAATCATTGGCGGAAAAAATTGGAACGAACCGCCGTTTGCTTTCCCGAAAAGCCGAATTTGAATTTGTCCGACCTTACGATTTAATTCCGAAATACAGGGCTTTTTGCGAAGCGAGACCCGCCGCAGGCGGGGCGAGCGAACAACAAAACGCCTCTGAATTTCTAAAATGTCTGAACTGGTCGGGGTAGCCGGACTCGAACCGGCGACCTCACGCACCCCATGCGTGCACTCTGCCAACTGAGCTATACCCCGATACCACCAGTATAAACAATGGTGTTGAAAATCTAAAGAGTCGCGAGAGAAATCTCTCACCCCACCAGCAGTGCTTTCACAACAAGAAGCGCAGTGAGAGAAGAACCTAGAAACGGCAAATGCAAGCCCCTCAAGCTCCCTTTATGGAAGTAGGCCGGCCGTCCTCGCCAACGGCGACGTAAACTATCTCCGCTCCAGTGACCGCGACATTTTCATTACTGTCAGCGCGTTCCGCCACAACGTCCACCCGAACTGTAATCGAGGTCCTACCGACCTTGACAATGTCGGCGTAAAAGGCAACAGTGTCGCCGATGAAAACAGGAGCGAGAAAATTAATCTCGCGCATGATCTTGGTGACAATTCGCGCGGGAGGCCTCTTGCAGTTCTCACGGATATAAGCGCGCGCCGCTATGGCGCCAGCAATATCAATGTGACCCACCACCACCCCGCCAAAAATGCTCCCGCGCGCGTTGGCATCCTTAGGAAACATCTCTACTCGAGTGATCAATTTCCCCTGCATAACCCTTTTAGTATACTTCATTTAGAAATATGCGCCTTTTCATCGCCGCCCCCGTTCCGGAAAGCGTGCGAAAGAAACTAGTTGAGATCAAAAGAGACTTTCCCGAATTTTCCGCCAAGTGGGTCGAAAAAAAGAACCTGCACATAACGCTTGTGTTTGTAGGTGAGATAAGCGAGGCAGACAAGGTGGACAAGATAAGTGAGATCCTAGGAAAGGTTAACAACGAGCCAATCAAACTTAGGACTGACGGCATCGCCCTCTTCCCTGACGAGCATAAAGCGCGGGTGCTGGCCGTTAGTCTCACGGGCGAAACGGAAAAAATTCAAACACTCGCCGAAGATGTGGAGCGGCGCCTGCGAGAGGCAAAGATAGGTTTTGATGAAAAGCCGCTCCATCCTCACATCACCTTGGCCCGCCTCAAGCGCGTCCACCCAAGAAAACGAAGAAGTATCAGACAGAAGGCCGACAGTTACAAAGTAAAAGAAGAGACTTTCGTCATTAACGAAATCGCCTTGCTGGAAAGCGAATTAACCTCCTCCGGCCCTATCTATAAGACCCTGAGGGCGGCACCTCTAGCTAAGGGATAAAGGAAAAAGTGGTAAAACAGAGGAAGGAGGTGATACCACGCAGGTCGCACCTCGCTTAGCGGGGTGCGAAGTAGCCGTATGCCTTGCAAGGAGATCGCAAGAGAACCAAGAGAAGTTGATCCTAAGACGGGAAGGCCAACAACGACACATAAGGGGACTTTCGGGGTAAAGATATTCCACTGGGGGTAAATCCCCGAAGCAGAGCCGCCCGTCGGCGGAGGGAGGAAGGGATTCCTCCAACAAGCCCGGAACGCCACTAAACCCTCGGGCGTCTTTGAGCTCCCAGTATCCCAGTAAGAGAGCGCTTGTCGGGGGCGGGATTTCGCCAAGGGTATTGTTTGAGGCGCCGGAGTGTTTCCTATCTCTTTGAGTATTGAGGCCGTTTCCTTGCCTTTTTAAGCCAATATTTCTTCGGCTCTTTCTCCCGTGGATCGCGAGTAAGGAGACCGGCCTGACGCAGGGGCTGACGATACTTCTCGTCGAAGACCACCAAAGCTCGAGCAAATCCCAAGATAGTTGCTCCCAACTGACCATCCTTCCCACCCCCCGAAGTCTTAACCGTCCCCGAAAACTTCCCCTCCGTCTCTGTGACCTGAAACGGCTCCAAGTAGAGGGTCTTCGCTACTGCCCCAGGGAAATAATCCTCGATAGGCTTATCATTAACAACAATCAACCCCTTCTTCTCAAAAAGACGCACTACCGCTACTGCCCGCTTTCGCCGACCAACGGCTTGGTAGTATTCTTGCTCCGTTTTCTCCTTAGCTTTCTTCACCGCCATTTTCCCCCACTCCGACCTACCTCAAAATTTATCCCCATGCGGATGATTCGCCCCCGGATAAACATAAAGCTTGGCAATCATCTTTCGGCCTAACTTCCCTCTGGGAAGCATACCCTTGACAGCGCGCCTAATGACTTCTCCCGGCAGACGCTTCCTCAACTCCTCCAAACGCTCCTTCCTAAGACCACTAGGATAGCCCGAGTAACGCGTGTAGACCTTCTGTCTCTCCTTCTTGCCGGTGGTAGCCACCTCACCGGCATTGATTATCACCACATAATCACCCATATCGAGATAGGGAGCGTAGCTGGGCTTCCCCTTGCCCATTAAAAGCTGCGCTGCCTCAGACGCTAACCGGCCGAGAATCCGACCCTTAGCGTCCAAAAGATGCCAGCTTCGTTTAACCTCACTTGCTTTTGTTGCTCTTGTTTTTCTTACCATCTCCCTTTCCGCCAGAGGCGGATTTCGCCCCGCTTAATTTGCCGTCCTTCCCTTTCCCCAACCTCGCCGCCTTTGTTTTCCTCGTTATTTTTGCCTCTTTCGTTTCCTTCTCCCCCCTCACCTCTTTGACCTCTTCAACAAATTCCACCCGCGCCATCGGAGCATTATCCCCCCGCCGAGGCGAAAGCTTCACCACCCGCACAAAGCCGCCTACCCGAGAAGAGAACTGGGGAACTATTTGCCCAAGAAACTTCTCCGCCGCCCTCTCCCTTGGGAGAAAGGCAAGAACCTTCCGCCTTGTGGACAAATCAGCCTTCTTCGCCCTGGAGATAAACCGCTCTACTTCCGTCTTTAAAATCTTCGCCCGCGCTTCGGTAGTAACGAGAGAACCGGAGAGGATTAAATCGGCAACTTGATTACGGAGGAGAGAGCGGCGCCGTCCCCGCGACGAATTCGAGGCGAAAAACCTCCTGCCCATCGTCTCATCCCTGCCTGCCGACAGGCAGGTCCCCCTTCAGAGCGATTCCCAACTTCCCCAACTCCCTCTTAACCTCCTCTAAACGGCGGGCACCAAAGCCTTTGATACTAAGGAGATCATCTTCCGACTTTAAGAGAAGGCCCCCGACATTTTTTACCCCCGCCCCCAAAAGCGCCGTCTGAGTTTGGGGGGTAAGATTTAAAGTAGAAAGAGCTGCTTTTCTCACCTCCGGAGAAGGACCGCTCGCCTTCCCTCCCTCCTTACGGGAGGATACCCGTTTCGATTCCTGCTTCTTGCCCGCGAATAACGAGAAGCAGTCAACCAATATCGCCGCCGATTCCTGCAGCGCTGCGGAGGGCTTAATTGTCCCATCGGTGACCACCTCTATAATCAATCGATCGAGGTTCGTCTCTCCGCCCCGCCGTGTCTCCTCCACCTTATACGAAACCCTCATTACCGGCGAGAAGATCGAATCAATCGGGATGGCGCCTACTCGCGACACCTTGCGCTCATCGGCCGACTTGTAACCCATACCTCTCTCTATCAGAAGCCGAGCTGAGAGTTTTGCCCCCTTATCAGTAAGGGTAGCTACCTTCATCTCTGGATTCGCCACTTCCAAGCCTGCCCCCACTTGAATATCCCCGGCGGTTACCGTTTTCTTCCCCTTGACCTCTATTCGAGCCTCCGCCGGTCCGTCAATATGCATAACGAAACGCACCTTCTTCAGGTTCAGAATCAACTCAATTACATCTTCTTTAACACCCTTGATGACCGCAAAGGGGTGAGGAACGCCAGCAAAGCTTACCTCGGCAATCGCCGCTCCGGATAACGACGAGTACAATACCCGCCGCAGGGCGCTACCGACCGTGTGGCCGTAACCAGCCGGGAGTGGTTCCATGACAAACCGCCCGGCAGTCGCGGTTTCCTTCCCCTTTGTGATATTTACACTGCTAAGATCTATCATTCCCTACCCGCCTATACTACCTGCTCCAGCATAAAAGCGCAACTCCTCATCCGCTATCGCGAATAGAAATCGACAATCATCTGTTCGTTGATATCCGCTCCAATCTCCTCCCGCTGCGGAAGTGCCTTCACCTCCGCCTCCCGCTTAGCTTTATTTACCTTCAGCCACGATGGCTTGACCACATCCTCGCAGATCGGCGATTGTTTCTTAACAAGGCTAATCTTACCACCTACGTCAACGAGGTAAGAAGGGATGGTAACCCGCCGCCCATTCACCCTGACGAGGCCATGCCCCACCATCTGCCGCGCCTGGGGACGGCTCCTAGCGAAACCCACCCGGTAAACCACATTATCCAAACGCTGCTCAAGAAGCCGAAGCAACAACTCGCCCGTTTCCCCCCTGCTCTTGAGGGCCGCCTCGAAGTATCGACGAAACTGCCGCTCCCGAACGCCATAGATCCGCTTCACTTTCTGCTTCTCCCTCAACTGCTGCCCGTATTCGGACAGCCGGCGGCGCCGCGCCCCGTGCTGACCCGGCGCCGAAAGACGCGTCTTTGCCGGACAGGTATCCCTCCCACAAAGGGGGGTCCCTTCACGGCGGCATAGTTTGTGTTTCGGACCTGTATACCTACCCATCAGCAAAATCCTAAATCGTAAGCACCGGATTCGAAACAGATTCCGATGCCCTGATGTCCCAAGCGCGGAACAGTTTTAGACTTGGAGCGCTTGGACCTTGATATTGTCCAGAATTTCGATATCCGAATTTATAATCTGTCATATTATACTCGCCTTCGCTTCTTAGGTCTTGGACCATTGGGCGCGATCTAACGATCGCTAGCAATGTCCAAGGATCCCTACACGCGCCTTCGCTTCTTAGGTCTTGGACCATTGTGGGGGATCGGTGTCACATCGGTAATAGATATTACCTCCAAACCACCGACTTTGAGCGCCTTTATTGCGCTCTCCCTTCCTGATCCGGGCCCCTTCACTAAAACGGCAACTCGCTTCACGCCCATTTCGGACGCCTTTCGCGCCGCTGCCTCGGATGCTTGCGAAGCAGCATAGGGAGTGGACTTCTTTGTCCCTTTAAATCCAGCCGTCCCCGCTGAAGTACGAACGAGCACCCCACCCACCTCGTCGGTTATAGTAACGTGGGTATTATTGAAGGTGGCGAGGATATGGGCAATCCCTTCCTCCGCTACTTTTCGTTCTTTCCTCTTCTTAGCCATGTTACACCCCTGCTAGTCGCAGGCAACTCTGCTCTTCCGGGCCTTATTATGTCTTCTGCGCTTTCTTCGCCCTCCTGGCTGCCAAACTCGTTCCCCTGATAGCAACCTTCTTCTTCTCTCTCCTAGTCCGGGCGTTTGTTCGTGTCCTCTGCCCCCGAACAGGAAGCCGCCTCTCATGCCGAAGCCCCCGATAGGAACCAATCTCCCTTAACCGCTTTATGTTCAGGAAAACCTCTTGGGTTAACTCGCCCTCAAGGCGATAACCACCCCTCTCCAGTACCTCTCTTATCCGGCTTACCTCCTCCTCGGACAAATCCTTCACCCGCCTATCGAGCGAAACGCCCGCTTCCTTCAAGATCTTACCGGCCAAACTCCGCCCTATCCCCTTAACATAGGTCAAAGCGATCTCCACGCGCTTTTCGGTTGGTATGTCAACTCCTGCTATTCTAGCCATATCGCACTCCTTTCGGTCGTGAGTGGCACCAATAAAGTGGGTGAGCGCAATAAAGATAGTAACAAATAAAGCCAACGTTATTGAAGTTATTGAGCTTACTGACCTTATTCATTCCCCTACCCCTGCCTCTGCTTGTGCTTCGGGTTTTTGCAAATCACATATAACCGCTTCTTACGGCGGACGATCTTACAATCTTTGCAGATTTTCTTTACCGATGCCCGAACTTTCATGATTTAGTCATCTAGTCAGGAGTGTTATTCGCTGCCAACTCCCAACTATTTATACCGGCGCACGATCCTCCCCCGCTTCTGGTCATAAGGGGAGATTTCCACCTTCACTCTGTCACCGGGGAGAGTTCTGATCCGGCAAATCCGCATCTTCCCCGAAATATGGGCCAGAACTTCTGTCCCATCATCAAGGTTAACTCGGAAAAAAGCATTAGGAAGTGCTTCTCCGACTGTCCCCTCTTTTTCAATTTTACCTTCCTTACCTGCCATTTAATCCTTAACAACACCGAGGACGCCTACCTGTGGCTAACCTCGCATCCCAAATGTTACCAGATCACCCCACTCGGGTCAAGACTATAGGGCCGTCGTGGGTTACCGCAATAGAGTGCTCAAATAATCCTGCCAAACTGCCATCAGCGGTAACGACGGTCCACCCGTCAGGAAGGACTTTCAACTCTGGGCTTCCGGCGGTGTAAATAACCTCTACCGCTAATGTCGCCCCCTCAACGAGCTTATGACTATCCCCCCCGGCCCTAGTTACCAGACAAGGGATCTGGGGATCCTCGTGAAGCGCTCTCCCCACCCCATGGCCGGTCAGAACTTCCACTGGAGTATAGCCCCCCTCCCGCAGAACAGCTTCCATCGCCTGCGAAATATCCTCGACGCAATTACCAACGCGACTCTGCTCAATCGCCGCCCGAAGCGCGCTCTCTCCCACCTCCAAAAACTTCCTTTTCTCTCCGTCTCCGTCCCCTACCAAGATTGTCCATGCGTGGTCGGTGTTAAAGCCACGGTAGAAGGTGCCGAGATCAACGGTCAGAATATCCCCTGACCGAAGCCGATGCTCGTCGGGAATCCCATGAACCACACCTTCGTTGAGATTGAGGCAGGTCGTAAAGTCGTAGCCCGGAACTCGCTTGAAAGCAGGCTCGCCTCCGGCCGAAAGGATAAATCTTTCAGCGACTTCCTCCAACTCGATAAGCGGCGTTCCCGGTACCGCTGCCGCCAGTACCTTCTGAAGAGCGGCGGCGGTAATCCTCCCCCCCTCCCTCATAAGCTCAAGCTGCTTCGGCGACTTAAGCTCAATGGCCATAGCCGAGCCTCTCCATGACCTCATCGGTCACTTCATCGACGGTACCACTCCCGTCGATTTCAATCAACTTACCTCTCTCGCGATAGAAACTCAGGACCGGTGCCGTCTGCTTGGCATAGACCTGGAACCGCCGGGTAATCGTTTCCTCGGTATCATCAAGCCTTCCTCTCTTCAGAAGGCGCTCCTTGGCCACTGCCAGAGGAACAGCAACATCAATCACCTTATCGAAAGGAAGCCGCTCTTCCATTTTTTGCGCCTGATAGAGCGTCCGAGGATTCCCATCAGCAATAAACCCGCCGCGATAGTCGCCCCGACTAACTCGATCATTAAAGAGCTTCAGGATAAGGTCATCTCCAACTAGAACTCCCTTCTCAAGCACCGCCTTTACCTGCCTGCCCTCAGGGGTATCTTCCTTCGCAATCTCCCGACAAATTTCTCCCATGGAAACATGAGGGAGAGAAAGCTTTTGCGAGAGAATCTTTGCCTGAGTAGTCTTCCCGCTCCCCGGGGAACCGATAACAGAGATTCTCATTTTCGCCTAAAAGGACGATACATCACCGCACTTAAAAGCCAGGAATGCCCATCCCTGAAACCATTCCTGACAGCTTCTTAGCAACCTTCCTTTGCGATTCCTTGACTGCTTTATTAAATGCTTTCTTCAGGTCCTCCCGCCCCACACCTTCAACCTCAACCGACTCTATTTGTTGGTCACCACGAATTACAATCTTCACTTTCCCCTCAATCACCTCAACAGTAATCTGCTCCATCTCGCGCTTAAGCTGCGACGCCTGCTTTTTTAACTTGTTCAGCTCTCGAAGTTGATCAAACATAAACTTTCCCAAAATCAGTAACTGGTAACATTCTTAATTGCCTTTACTTATTACTCCATCGAATTAATTATTTTACAGGTACCCCTCGTAATCCCGCGTCACCAGATGAGCTTCGATCTGGCGAAGCGTCTCAAGAATAACTGAAACAATAATCAAAATTCCAGCCCCCCCCAACGTAAAAGTCGTCACCCCTGTTGCCCCCGACGCCAAGGAAGGTAAAACAGCTACTAAACCGAGAAAGATCGCCCCAGAGAAAGTAATACGCGTGAGAACCCGATTAAGATAAGCCACCGTTGCTTTCCCAGGCCTAACGCCGGGAATGAACGCGCCGCGCTTCTGCAAATTCTCGGCAATATCTTCGGTATTAAACATAACAGCGGTATAGAAAAAGGAGAAGAGAACGACCATCAAGAAGTAAAGGCCAGTGTAGAAAGCCCCCTGGGTATTAAAGAGGGCCAAAATCCCCGAGGCTAGGCGTGAGACGAGGGGGTTCGCCAAATCAACAAAGTAGCGGGCAAAGGTCGGAGGAAGAAGAATAAGAGACGTAGCGAAGAAGATTGGCACTACCCCCGCCTGATTAAGACGAAGAGGAAGATGGGACTGTCGACCATAGGACCGTCCGCCGCCGCCACGCAGAGCGTACTCGATTCTTATTTTCCTGGCGGCTTCGTTCACAACCACGACCCCTGCCACCAACGCTACGGCCATCGCAAAAAAGAGAATAAGTCCGCCTAACTTTTCGGTTGAAGAAACAGCCAAAGTTCTCCCAAGGGAGAGCGGATACCCAGCGACAATTCCGGCGAAAATGAGCACCGAAATCCCGTTGCCGATACCCCTCTCCGTCAATAGCTCTCCTAACCACAGGAGAAGGAATGACCCGGCCGCGAGCGACATCACGAGGCCAATCAACGGAAGGAAGGAAAGTGTTGCCACAACCCCCTGCTTGGAGAGAAGAAAATAGAGCCCGTAGCCCTGGAAAAGAGCTAGGGGGACAGCTAAGAGCCGAGTATATTGGTTAATCCGCGTTCTCCCATACTCCCCCTCTTGGGATAACTCCTTAAGTCTCGGGAACCCGAACGTCAACACCTGAAGCACAATCGATGCATTGATGTAGGGATTGAGACCTAAAGAGACAACGGAAAAATTCTCCATTCCCCCGCCGGAAAAAACATTCAGAAGGCCCAACAACGCATTCGAGGCAAACAACCGTTTAAGAGCGGCGGCATCGACGCCGGGAAGAGGAAGGTGAGCCAGAAATCGAAAGATGGTAATTACCCCGATGGCGAAAAACACCCGGCGGCGAATGTCTTTCTCGCGAAAGATGCTTTTTAAAACGCTTTTAAGATTTTTCATCTTCCTTACGACCGAATAATACCTGGAAAGTTGGGAGGTAATCCTTCGTGTCGGGAACATGCGCTAGATTAGCCACAACCCGTCCCCATTCGGTATTCGGATCACCTAGTGCCTTACGGATATGGTTCTTCACTACCCTGGCCTTCCTTTCCGCGTCCTTACCCATTATAGGAACCTATGAACGCTCTACTTACAGTCCCCACACCACAATAAGAGTTCACAATCCCGTCGTAGGTTATGTAAATAACACCAAACTTCCGGTTGAGTTTTCTCATTCAGCGATCTTTCCCCCCGCCTTCTCAACCTTATCGCGCGCCTTGGCGGAAAGGCCTACCCCTTCGAACTTAAGGGCTCTGCCTTTTCCTTTGCTTAAAATTTTGATCCCCGCCGATGGAATCCTCTCGATCAAACCTTTTGCCAACAAACTGTCGGGATTAACTTTTTCGCCGTCGCGGAAAGCGACGAGATCGGAAAGATTTAGCGTGGCAGGACGCTCCCGCAGACTCCGAAACCCTCCCCTCTTAGGGACGCGCCTTACCAACGGCAACTGCCCGCCTTCAAATCCAAGCCGCACCTTCCCCCGCGCTTTCTGCCCCTTCGTTCCCCGACCAACGGTATGTCCGCCTTTTCCCGATCCGTAACCCCGGCCAACGCGCTTCTTCCGCTTTCCTGTAATTTTAGACAGACTACTTAGCTTCATCGCCCCATCGCTTAAAAATCTTCAAAACGGCGCGCACATTAGTTGTTCTGTTCCGCGTCCCAAAAATCTTGCTCGAAGCATCTCTATACCCAGCCAATTCCAACAGATCCCTAACAGCCCCGCCAGCGATAAGCCCAGAGCCGGGAGGCGCAGGCTTAATCATGATGTGAGCCGCCCCCTCTTTAGCCTCCACCCGATAGGGTACTGTCGCCCCTTTAATCGGAACGGAGAACATCCGCCTCCGCGCTTTCTGCTTCGCCTTCTCTATCGCCGACCGAACATCCCGCGCCCGCCCGTATCCAACTCCCACTTTGCCCTTTCCATCACCAACTGCCACCAGCGCCGCAAAGCGTCGGCGCGACCCTCCTCTGATCTTCTTGGCAATCCGATTGATCGCCAAGACCTTTTCCTCAAACCCTTGTTCGGCTACTCCTTCGTCCATAGCTGATTTATTTAAAACTCTAGCCCTCCCTCCCGCGCTCCCTCGGCCAGAGCTCTCACTCGCCCATGGTACTTATACCCGCCTCGATCAAACACCACCTTCTTAATCTTCCGCCTCAATGCTTTTGCCGCCAGATCCTTGCCTACCAACAGCGCCTTTTCTGTCTTCGTCCCCTTATCCAGCGCAAGATCGGTAGCAGCCACCAGAGTCTCTCCCTTCTTATCGTCGATCAATTGCGCATAGATATGCTTTGAGGCACGGAAAACGGACAGTCGGGGTCGCTTTGAGGTACCGAAAATCTTCCCCCGCACCTTTGCCCGCCGCCGGCCTCGTTTTTGGGAATACTGTCTTACTGTCATGCTTTAGCACCGAGACTCGCCTTCGCCACCTTCCCCGACTTCCTCCTTACTACCTCGCCAATGTACCTAATTCCCTTCCCCTTATATGGCTCGGGGGGGCGATGTCGTCTTATCTCGGCTGCAACTTGGCCGACCTGCTGACTGTCTATCCCCTCGACGACAATCCGCGTCCCGCCCTCGACCGTCACCAGCACCCCCTCCCTCGCCTGATACTCCACCGGATGCGAAAAACCCAACGAAAGTCTTAAAATGTCGCCGTCCTTTACCGCTTTGTATCCCACCCCCGAAAGCTCAAGTTCCTTCCTAAAACCCCTATTCACTCCCTCAATAGCGTTCCTTACCAACGCGGCGAAGAGGCCAACGGTACGCCCACTACCCCCCTTAATCTTTAACGCCCCATCCACCGTCTCAACCGTCACTCCCGGGAAAATCGCCAAAGGCGCGGTTCCTTTCGGCCCCGAGAAAACCAACCGGTTGTTTTCCTTTTTGACCTCCACCCCTCTTGGGAGAGGAAGCGGCTTTTTCGCTAACCGAGACATCTTTTTACCATACGTCCGCGATCACTTCACCACCGAGGCGACGCTTTCTTGCCTCCACACTCGTCATCAGCCCATGCGAGGTAGAAATAATCCTAATCCCCGTCGGCGGAGACTTCAACCTCTTAACATCTGTGTAGGTACGCCGGCTTGGCTTAGAAACTCTCTTTACACAATGTAACTTAGGCAAGCCATCCTCGCCGTAGCGCAGCTCAATCGAGAGGAAAAAGAAGGACCCTCCCTTCTCCTTAAACTTCCTTGCCCCGGCGACGAATCCCTCCCGCTTAAGAAGGGAAGCCAGCCGCTCCTTGAGGCCAGAAAATGGAACTACAACCTCCTTCCTCCCTGCCTGAGAGGCATTCCTAAGAGCACTCAGCATGTCAGCGATTGGGTCAGTAACGCTCATTGCATCCGCTTAACAACAATAATCCAGTAATTCAATGACTCACATTCGACGCTGCCACAACGTTTCCTACCCCCGGCAGCCCTTCCTTTTAGACGTAATTGTAATTGATCCATTGATGTCATTACCCTTAGTGGCTTGCCTTTCTCACCCCCGGAAGATCCCCTTCAGAGGCAAGTTCGCGGAAGCAGATTCGGCACATGCCAAACTTGCGCATATACCCGCCGCTCCGCCCACAAATCTTGCAGCGATTATACCTCCGCACTTCGAATTTTGGCTTCCTCTTCTGTTTTGCTACTAGTGACTTCTTGGCCATTGTTCCTCCTTTTTCAGCCCCTAAACGGCATTCCCATCTCTTTCAACACTTGATAGGCTTCTTCATTGTCGTCGGTAGACATCATCACCGTTGCCTCTAACCCGCGAATCTTGTCGACCTTATGAGGATCAATTTCAGGAAAGGCGGTCTGCTCTTTAATCCCAATAGTCAGATTGCCTTTACCGTCAAAACTCTTCCGTGAGACGCCGCGGAAGTTTTTAGTCCGCGGAAGCACCACCTTCACAAGCTTCTCTAGGAAGTCCCACATTTTCCTCCCTCGCAGAGTAACCGCCACCCCCACAATATCACCCCGCCTGATCGAGAAGGAGGCAACGGCCTTCTTTGCCAGACGAAATGAGGGCGCCTGGCCGGTTATCGTTGCCAAATCTTCTCGCGCCCGCTCAAGAGACTCCTTCTTATCTCTCTCTGCCCCCACACCCATATTGACGACGATCTTCTGCGGATGGGGAACGGCGTACTTGTTGGCCCCGCCGAAATCTTTTACCAATTTAGGCACTATTTCTCCCCAAAATTCTTCCTTCAACATAGCGCTCCTTTCCCCACAGAGCGGGACCCCGCTTCGCGGGGGCGGCCACAACTTGCTCCAACAACCCGATGGTCCAATGATTCAAACTTTGATTTATCGAGTAGGTAATTCATTGATGTCACTTCCTCGAATCAATCTCCTTCCCACACCGCCTACAAACCCTTAGTTGCTTTCCTCCCGATACCGCCCCAAACCCCACTCTCGCCGGCTTCTTGCACCTCGGACAGATTAGCATCACGTTTGAAATATGAATCGGGCCGGCCACGCTGATAATCCCAGTGGGCTCACCTTCGCGCCCCTTTTTGACAAACTTCTTTAGCATGTTAACCCCCGGCACAGTTAAGCACCCCCCGCGTCGAAGGACCTTTTCTACCGTCCCTTCCCTGCCAATGTCCCTCCCGGCGATCACCTTCACCTTATCTCCCTTTCTAATCTTGATTTTTCCCACCACTGACTTTACTGCCTTCACTGTCGTTATTAGCCTTGCTACCCTAGTACACTTCCCTTGCCAACGAAGCAACCCGCTTGAAACCTCGCTCCCTCACCTCTCTAGCCACCGGCCCGAAGATTCGACTCCCCTTGGGAGTCCCGCCCTTCTTGTCGATAATCACCCCGGCATTATCATCAAACCGGATGTAGGAACCATCGGCACGCCTCACTTCCTTCCTCGCGCGGACAATTACCGCCTCCTCAATAGCATGATCCTTAACTACTCCTCGGGGATCGGCGCCTCGAACCGACACCGTTACCACATCACCCAAACTGGCCGTTCGCACTTTTCCCCGATGCATAATACCAATTACCCGCAGCGCCTTTGCCCCGGAGTTGTCAGCGGCAACGAGTATAGTCTCCTTTTGAATCATTGCTTCTTTACCCTCCTTGTTGCCTTCCCACTTTCCTCTGCCGGTTTAGACCCTCTCCCCCCGACAGCCCTCCCCTCTATCTCCACCACTCGCCAGCGCTTGCTCTTCGACAGAGGACGTGTTTCCTCAATCACAACTTCCTTCCCAACACCCGCCCCTGAATCATCATGGGCCAAGTAGCGCTTCACCGTCCTAATCCTCTTCTTGTAAAGGGGATGGGCTAAAACGCGCTCGACGGCAACGCTCACCGTCTTCTCCATCTTGTCCGAAACTACTGTTCCTCTAAGACGTCTTCTTGCCATTTTTCTTATCCTCCGGTTCTCCCGACGGAACACTCTTCATCTCCCTTGCCGACTTCTTTCCGCCAGACTCCTCGACTAATGCCTTACTACTGGCAGCCTCCTCAAGGATCGCTTTCTCCCCCAACACCGTCAGGACCTGGGCAACTTCCTTCCGCTTCTGCTTTATTTTGCTCCCATCGGCCAAAGAACCGACCTTCCGATCTAGCCGGAACTGCACTAGATCGCGCCGCACCTCACGGAGAAGAGTCCGCAACTCATCTCCCTTTTTCTTTCGTAACTCCTTGAGCTCCATAACTACTCCTCCACAATGATCCTTGTCTTTACCGGAAGCTTCCGAGCAGCCCGTTCTAATGCACCGCGAGCCCGCTCCTCGGGAACGCCGGAAAGTTCAAAAATCATCCGCCCCGGCTTAACGATAGCAGCAAAATGATCGACTGGCGACTTTCCTCCACCCATCCGTGTCTCGCTTGGCTTCTTGGAAATTGGCGTGTCGGGAAAAATCCTAATCCACATTCTCCCACTGCGCTTAGTATAATGGTAATCACTTTTCTCGCCGCCTCTATCTGCCGCGAAGAAAGTCGGCCTGCCGAAAGGGTGCAAAGGCCATACTCCCCAAAAGCGAGTCCCGATCCCACCCACGCTTTCCCTTTTACCTTCCTCTGCCTAAATTGTCTTCGAAATTTTATTCTTTTTGGTAGAAGCATATCGCTCTCGCCAGCCGCAAATTACCCCAATAACCCAATAATTCAACGACTCAAGTTTTGATTTTTTATTGAGTAATTGATTTTATTGACATCATTTTTCCCTTCTTCTCCAAGGTAAACCCAGACCTTCACACCAATCGTCCCATACTTGGTATGGGCGGTATCGTGGGCGAAATCTATCTCCGCCCGCAGAGTTGAGAGGGGAACGGAACCCCGCTCTACACACTCTGTCCTGGCAATCTCCGCTCCCGCAATTCTTCCGGAGAGCCCGACCCTTATTCCCTTAGCACCCCGCGCCATCGCTTCGTCAACCACTTCATTAGAGAGACGGCGAAAGTGCGCCCGTCTCTCCAGTCCCCTTGCTATCCTGTCCGCCAGAAGCGCTGCCGAAAGAAGAGGCTCTTTCACTTCTTGCACCTCAAGGTCAAGTTGCGCCTCCCCCAGTCCTGTCATCTCCCGCAATGCTTGCCGGAGAAGATCAACCCCCGACCCTCCCCTCCCGATGACGATGCCGGGCTTAGAGACACGGACTATCATCTTCAGTTCCCCCCCCGACCGTTCAATCTCAACCCCCTCAAGCCCAGCTCCGGCCAACTTCTTGGACAAAAAACGGCGAATTTTCAAATCCTCAAGGGCATACGCTGAATACTCTTTGTCGGCAAACCAACGCGACTTCCAGTTCGCATTCACGCCTATTCGCAGGCCTTTAGGATTAATCTTGTGACCCATTATTCCTCCTTATTCCCCCCTTCATCCGGCGAACGGCCAGTAAAACCAGTAACATCAGCGGCCCAATAACCACGATGATGCCTAAACGCCCCTGTCGCTGACTTTATTGCTTTTATGGACTTTACTGATGTCGCCAGTCTCATTTCTTCACTTTCTCGCCCTTATCATCCCTCCCGCCACCCCCAGCTACTG
>CAZQCZ010000010.1:0-16248 GCA_964592215.1 uncultured Candidatus Saccharibacteria bacterium | reverse complement strand
CTCTTCGTCGGCGTCTTCCTCGCCTTCGGTAAGGAATGGTGGGCGGCGAATTTTAAGTAGGCAAGAAGAAAGAATAACGAATAATGAATAATGGAACATTGAAAGCTGTCTCCTCTCCCATTATTCGTGCTTCATGATTCATTCTCCACGCTCTCCATTTGTCACCTTCCACTTAACACTGTTTTCATCTCCTCTGATAGAATTAGGCAGTGAAGTTGAGTATTGCCATCGTCACTTACAACAACGAGGCAACGATTGGGAGTTGTCTTAGGTCTATCTATAACAGCCGATTTGATTTCCCGTTCGAAGTGCTAGTGGTTGATAACGCCTCGTCCGACAAAACTTCCGAAGTCCTTGCCAGGTTTCGCAATATTAAATTCGCCCGCAACTTTCGGAACCTTGGCTTCGCCAAGGCGAATAATCAGGCGATAAAGGAATCCTCCGGGGATTACATCTTTCTCTTCAACGCCGATGCAGAGCTCAAGCCCGATTCGTTGGAAAGGATGGTCTCCTTCATGGAAGCTGATAAGAAGGTTGGGGTTCTCGGGCCGAAACTCCTTTTCGCCTCGGGACAGCTACAGGAAGAAGTTACCCGGCTCCCGACGCTGGCGCCGATGGTTGCCTGGCTTTTGCGGCTTCAAAAGATTCCTTTCTTTCGGCGAGTATGGCCGCTTTCCTCCTATCTTTGCGCCGGCTTCGACTACGAAAAGACCCAAGAGGCAGACCATTTGATGGGTTCGGCGCTTCTGATCCGTCGTGAGGTGTTTGAGAATGTTGGGTTGCTCGATGAGGACTTTTTCTTCTGGTTCGAGGAGACTGATCTCTGCAAGCGCGTCAAAGAGGCCGGCTGGAAGATCGTCTATTATCCCGAAGCGGAGGTTATTCATCATGTCGGCGCCTCAACGCGTCAACTTGGGCCTTTCACCGTCCAGCGGATGTGGAACCGCAGCTTGGTAACATATTTCAAGAAGCACGGGAAACCATGGGAGGTTTGGGTGTTGAGGGCGTTGTTTCCGGTTTCGTACGCAGTTGCTGTCCTGTCGTGGGTGGGGAAGAGGGCCCTCCTTCATCCCTCGGCGAGCTTGGGACTACGGAAGGGCAGGCTGGTGATAGGTGGTAAGTGACCCCACTTTGGTCGATCCTCCTTCGCATGAAGCTACGGAAGGACAAAGGCTACGGGGGGCAAGTTAGTGAGTAGCGGGAAGTGATGCCAATGAAGCCGATAAAATCAGTGACAACAATACATTTACTACTGACTAATGACTAACGACTACCGGCCTAATCTAAAAATCGCTTTAGTCCATGATGATCTTACCCAATTGGGGGGAGGGGAGCGGGTTTTCTTGGCGATTAAAGATCTTTTTCCGAAGGCGGCGATTTATACCAGCATGGCGTCGTCGGAATGGGTTGAGCGCCTCGGCGGCCGCCGGCCGCACACTTCGTTCATGCAGAAGCTCCCCTTAAAGAAAAAACTGGAGCGGGCTTATTTCCCTCTTTATCCGCTTGCTTTCGAGTCGTTCAACTTTTCCGATTACGATCTTGTTATTTCGTCTTCTTCGCGTTTTGCCCATGGCATAATTACCCGGCCGGAAACAACGCACATTTGCTACATGCACAGCCCGGGGCGGCAGTTTTGGGAGGCGCACCAGTATTTTGATCACCCCGCTAGAAAGGGGTCCAGGCTGGGGTCCTTGCTTTCGCCGATGCTTTCGTACCTTCGTTTATGGGATCGGGCGGCGGCGCAACGCGTCGATTATTTCATCGCCAATTCCAAAAATACGGCGAGGCGGATTCGCAAGTATTACGGCCGTGCGGCAGAGGTAGTGTATCCGTTCGTCGATCTCGAACGCTTTGCTTTGAGATCAGCTGATAGCGAACAGCTAATAGCAAACGGCAAAGGGAAAAAGGCAGAAACTACCAACTATTTCTTGGTTGTTACGCGGTTGGTTCCGTGGAAGCGGGTTGATATTGCTGTCAAGGCAATAAATTGCCTTAATACGCGAATGAGGGGAGACTCGAATGGCTCGAATATAAGGTTAATAATTGTGGGTGATGGGCCGGATAGGAAAAGATTAGAAGCACGAAGTATGAATCATGAATCACGCGGTGTGGGGGAAGTTGAGTTTCTTGGAAGAGTTTCAGATGAAGAATTGGTGGAGCTGTACCGTAATTGTCAGGCGCTTATTATGACTCAACAGGAGGATTTTGGGATTACTCCTCTTGAGGCGCAGGCGGCCGGAAGGCCGGTAATTGCCTACGGCGCCGGTGGGGCGTTAGAGACCGTCCTTCCTGGAAAGACGGGGGAGTTCTTTGACGAGCAGACGCCCGAGGCGCTGGCGGGGGTCCTTAGGAATTTTAACCCTGATGACTTTGACCCGGCGGATTGCCGGAAACAAGCGAGACGGTTTAGCCGAGAGGCATTCGAGAAGAATTTTATGGCACAAGTTGAGCGGTTAGTTGGTAACCATTAGCCAGTAGCCAGCAGCTGGTAGAATGGTATTGCGCTGCTGACTCGAGTTATTCGAGCGGTGAAACATTCGAGTATAACCCCGCAGAGCGGGGTGACACAATGAAGATTGTAATTGACGCCAGACATTTTGGTCCCGCGGCGACCGGAATTGGCCGCTATACCGGCCATCTTTTGAATGAGTTGCAGCGGCTCGACCGTAAAGATGAATACGTAATTCTGCTCCAGAAGGACGGTTTTAATTCTTTTACGCCGACGGCCCCGAATTTTAGAAAGAAGCTTGTCGATGCTCCGATTTATTCGCTCAAGGAGCAGCTGCTCGTTCTCAAGGCGCTGTGGGAAGAAAAACCCGATCTTGTTCACATTCCCCACTTCAACGTACCCGTTCTCTATTTTGGGAAGTTTATTGTTACCATTCACGATTTGATCGTCTCCGAGTTTGGAGGGACGGGGGCAACAACGCTTCCGAAACCGTTGTATTGGCTTAAGCGGTTGGGGTACAACCTAGCTCTTAGGAAGGCTATCCATGCTTCTGAGAAAATTTTGGTCCCTTCAAAGTACGTGAAGGAAAAGATCCTGCAGTATTTTGACGTTCCCAAAGAGAAAATTGTCGTTACTTACGAAGCGGGAGAGCTTTCTCTATCGCCTGCCAGAACGGAAGAGGAGCGGCGGCTGGAAAATGCAGTCTCGCGATTCAAGCTATCCAAACCATATTTCCTTTACGTTGGCAACGTTTATCCCCATAAGAACGTTTCGCGGTTGATTGATGCGGTCGGAAAGGTTGGGGCCAGTTTGGTAATTGTCTCGCCGCGGAATGTTTTCCTTGAGCGGCTGGGGCGCGAAGTTATTTGGAAGGGTTTGGGGAAATATGTCCGTATCCTAGGTTTTTTGTCCGATCTCGATCTCATCGATCTTTACCGCGAAGCGGAAGCGCTGGTTTTTCCCTCGCTTTCAGAGGGGTTCGGTTTGCCGGCAGTTGAAGCGATGTCGTTGGGGTGTCCTGTCGTCTTAGCCAAGGCGACTTCTCTTCCTGAAGTGGCGGCAGATGCCGCCCTTTATTTCGATCCTCTCAATCCAGATGATATTGCCGGGAA
Source organism: uncultured Candidatus Saccharibacteria bacterium (assembly GCA_964592215.1). GTDB lineage: Bacteria > Patescibacteriota > WWE3 > 9FT-COMBO-53-11 > 9FT-COMBO-53-11 > CAZQCZ01. Next base: position 12,687 of record CAZQCZ010000010.1, on the reverse strand, counting down.
GCTTAAGCAAGTGTTGGGCAGTGAGACGCTAAGGAAGAAGCTGGTGGAGAGGGGACTGAAGCGCGCGAAGAAGTTTTCGTGGGAGAGTATGGCGAAGGAGACACTTGCCACCTACCAAGAGGCGGCTAGTAGTCAATAGTAAATAGTTAATGGTTAGAGATGGCGTTTAAATTCGAAACATTGGAAATATGGAAACTGGCTCTTGATTTTGCGGACTACATTTACGAGTTGGCGGGGAAGTTTCCTCAAAGTGAGCGCTTTGAGCTGGCGAGCCAGATACGCCGCTCTGCTTCCTCCGTTCCCGCTAATATTGCTGAAGGCTCGGGAGGTTCTTCGGTAAAGGATTTTCAGAACTACCTGGATATTGCTGTTAAATCCATCTGCGAGACGGTGTCCCACTTTGCCCTAGCCAAGGAGCGGGGCTGCATCAACGAGAGCGAATATGGCGAGTTGAAGGAGAGGGCAGAAGTCTTGGTTAAGAGGATCAAAGTGTTCAGGCGATGGCTAAGCGAGCATCGGAGGTTCTGATGCCGAAGAAACCATATACCATACACAATTTACTCTTAACTAAGATGAGTGTTCTAGTTACCGGTGGGGCCGGATTCATTGGCAGCCATACGGTTGATGCCTTAATCAAGGATGGGCATCGAGTTTCTATTATTGACAACCTCTCCACGGGGTTGCGGGAGAATCTTAATCCCAAGGCGAAGTTTTACGAAATAGATATCCGGGATAAGGGCATCGCCGGCGTCTTTAAAAAAGAAAGGCCGGAGGCCGTTATCCATTTGGCGGCGCAGATAAATCTTCGCAAGTCGTTGGAAGACCCAGTTTTCGATGCGGAGTGCAATGTTCTAGGCGGTCTTAACATTCTTGAGTGTGCCCGCAACAGCGGGGTGAGAAAATTTGTCTTCTCCTCCTCTGGTGGCGGAGTTTACGGCGAAGCGACAGAGCTTCCCACGTCCGAGGCCGTCATGCCTAGCCCAATGTCTCCGTACGGCCTGACGAAGTTGGTGTTAGAGAGGTACCTTGAGATGTGGCGGCAGCTTTACGGTCTGGAGTATGTCGCCCTCCGTTACGCCAATGTTTATGGTCCGCGGCAAAATACGAAGGCGGAGGCAGGCGTGATTGCGATTTTTGCGGATAAGCTTCTTCACGGCGAGTCGCCGAAAATCAACGGCGACGGGGAACAAACACGCGATTATGTTTACGTCGGCGACGTGGTGAAGGCGAACCTGGCCGCTTTGGAAAGCAAGAAGAGTGGTGTTGTAAATGTGGGGACGGGGGTGGAGACCAGCGTTAATGGATTGCTTGCGATGATTCGTCGGCGGCTGGGGACAGATGTTCCTGCGGTTCACGGTCCGGCAATAAAAGGAGAAATTCTTCGAAGCTCCCTTAACGCGGCGCGGGCGAAGGAGTGGTTGGGATGGGCGCCGAAGACTTCTCTTGAGGAGGGAATTTCGGCGACGGTGGAGTTCTTTTGGCGAATAATGAATAACGAATAATGAATAACGGAGTGTATTTCGTCGCAAAGCGACTAATGGATATCTTGGGCGCTTTAGTTGGCATCGTTATTTTTTTCCCCGTTTTAGTCATCGCCGCGCTCGCTATCAGACTTGACTCACCCGGTTCTGTGGTTTTTATTCAGAGGCGGGTTGGGAAGGGCGGCAAGTTTTTTGGGATGTATAAGCTTCGGTCCATGTTAGAGAATGCGGAAGAGCTTCTTGAAAAGGATCCCGAACTAATGGCAAGGTACAGGGCTGGCAGTTTCAAGCTTGAAAACGATCCGAGAGTAACCCGCGTCGGGCGTTTCTTGCGCAAGTGGAGCATTGATGAGGCTCCTCAATTTTTTAATATTTTGCGTGGTGAGATGTCTCTTGTCGGGCCTCGTGCCTTCAAGCCTGACGAGTTTGAGGAGCAGCGGAAGAAGTTTCCCGAGGTTGCCGCTGATGCCGTTCTTGCTCTTTCAGTCAAGCCCGGTCTTACTGGTTTGTGGCAGGTCTCGGGGAGGTCAGAGATTCCCTTTAGGGAGAGAATAAGGCTCGATGCGGAGTACACCCGCCGCTGTTCTTTATGGGAGGATGTTAAGATTCTTCTTAAGACTCCGTGGATTGTTATCCAATGTAAAGGGGCGAGGTAGGATGGGTGGTTAGACGATTGGATAAGTAGACGATTAGAGGATTGGGTGGCTAGGCAAGATAGTAAGTGGTGAACGGTTAATGGTTTGTGGTTCGGCGGCCATTGACTGCTGGCTAATGACTAAACGCCTAAGTGCTTATTGGTATGAAGATGGAGGAATTTAAGTTTCCAGGGGAAGACAAGTTTTTGTCGGAGGTTATCGGCACTAGCCGCGGGCGAGTTACGCGGTGGGAATGGCCTAACCCTTTTAGGAGGTTTTTCCGTTGGCTATCACATCGCCGCTCCCGTGTCGCAGGATTGCTCGTCGGGATGCTTCTTCTGGTTGGCATTTTTGCAATCTATCCAGCCTACGCCTTTTACTCGCAGATAAAGGTGGCTATGCCCATCGCCTTCGAATTGAAGGCGGCCGTCGGGGCTAGCGACTTGGGAGCGATTGAAAATTCACTGGAGGAGATGGATGCTGCGCTCGCCGGTGTCGGCAAAGCGTATCGGCGGTTTGGGTACCTCCGCGTTGTTCCTTTTCTTAACCGCTATTACTACGACGGGCAACATCTTCTTGCCGCCGCTGGCCTTGCTTTGGAGGGAGGCGAGATTTTAGCGGATGCTTTGGCTCCGTTTGCTGCCTCCCTCGGCCTTGGAAACGGTGGTTCTTCACAGACGGCGGGGGAGCAGGTGGCGAAATTGGCGGAGGTTCTGCCCCAAATTTCAAGCCAGATTGACAGCGCTTCGGCAAGGTTCCTCTTGGTAAGGCAAGAGTTGGATCAGATTGACGCCAAAAGATATCCGGAGGAAGTTAGGGGGATAAAGATTAAATTCTGGTTAGAAGAGTCGCAACGCCTTTTGTCCGATCTTGACCCTCTGCTGACGGAAGCGAAGTCATTTGCAGAAGTGCTACCTCGGCTTCTCGGCACGCCGGAACGGACGTGTCTTGTCCTCTTTCAAAACGATGCCGAACTTCGGGCAACGGGCGGGTTCATCACTGCGTTGGGGTTTATCACCGTCAAAGACGGCCAAGTGACCAACGTTGAGGTTCATAACGTCAGCTTTGGAACCAACCGCATTTCCGCCGAGCCGAGCGGCCATCCGGTGGCGCGATATCTCAACACCCCCGGTCTTCTTTTCCACGACGCGAATTATATTCCCGACTTTCGCGCTTCGGCTGAGAAGGTGTTGGCGTTTTGGCAAAGAGGAGTTGGTCTTCCTTCGGTCGACTTTATTATTGGAATCAATACCGGAACCGGGGCCCGGTTGTTGGAATTTACCGGGCCGGTTGTTATTCCCGGCTACGATCGAGACCTTGCCAGCTACTCTAATCTTCCGGAAAGTTGTCGGGGGGGAGGGGCGGCGTTCACGAGCGAGAATCTGGCTTGCCGGTTAGAGTATTGGGTAGAAGGAACGGGGGAGGACAAGGGGCCCGTTCTCGAAAAGTTGGCTGAAGTGTTAATTGAGCGGTTGACTTCGTCGTCAGCCGAGGTCTGGGCCCAGATTGTCGACTTGAGCTTTACGCTGTTAGATGAGAAGGATCTTCTCCTTTATAGCCCCGACTCTGCAGAGCAGGAGCTTTTGGAAGAGCTTGATTTTGCCGGCCGGATGAAAGATTTCGAAGGAGATTATCTGCATATCAACGACAATAATTTGGGGGGGAAGAAGACCAATCTCTTTATGCAGGAGACGGTTGAGCAGAGTCTCTCTAGGTTGGAGAGCGGCGTTTGGCGCAAGACGGTAAAGATCAATTACTACAATCCTCAAGTCTACGATAACTGGCTAAGCGCGAATTATAAAGACTGGCTGCGGCTTTACGTTCCCAAGGGATCGACGCTTGTTTCGATTGACGGCGCCCAGATTGACCCTGGCAGCGGGGAAGATTTGGGGAAGACTGTCTTCAGCGTTTTCTTTTATCTCTGGCCGCAACAAGAAAGGACGATAACCTTCACTTATGATTTGCCTGACGGTGTCGTCGGCGACGAGTATCGTCTTCTAGTGCAGAAGCAACCCGGCACTGATATAGGTCTTGTCAAAGTAGAGATCGGTGGTAAGATAGAGGCGTTTAGTCTTGAAACGGATAAGGAGATCGAGATGGTGCTGAAATGACTCAATCTGCCTAAATGTCTACTTATCGGGACGAGGGGATTGTTATCCGCAAGAAAAATTTCTCCGAGGCGGATAAGATCCTAACGATCTATACGCGGGATCATGGTCGAGTGACGGCTATCGCCAAGGGGGCACGTCGGGTTACTTCTCGCAAAGTATCCACTAGCGAGCTCTTTGTCCATTCTGTGTATCAATTTGCCAAAGGGAGGGATATGGACATTATTGTTGAGTCGCAGACGTTAAACCCCTTTACCCCCCTTCGCGAAGATCTTCAAAAAGCTGCTTTGGCTTTTTATCTAACCGAATTGATGGGCTGCTTTACTCACGACGCTCACGCTAATTATCCCCTCTACCGCCTTTTTCTTGAGACAATGTCGATTCTTTCGCGGGCGAAGAAGAAGCACGATCTTTGGGTTAGGGCATTTGAGGCAAAAGTCCTTAACCACGCGGGGTTTGGGCCGGAGCTTTATCAATGTGCTTGTTGCTGCTCGCCTCTTTCGGCAGAGAAGTATTTCGAAGCGAAGCATGGGGGAACAGTCTGCCGTGATTGCTTCTCGGATGGTCTTCTCCTTCGCGAATCGCTTCTCTTCTTTATGAGAGACCTTCAGCGCCTCAATTGGAATGAACTCTCACGCTTGAGGTTTGAGGAACAGGATTTGGCGGATGCCGAGGGGGTTCTCCGTCACTATCTAGCGGAAGTTCTGGGGAATGATCTGCTGTCGACCAACTTCGTCGAGAAGGTGAAAGAGCAGTTAGAAATAAATCGCTAAACTGGCGACTCAAGCTCGTTTTTCCAGCTTTCTGGCCTCTGGTAGCCTAATTGCCTTTTCTTCCCGTTCCTGTTAACCTAGTATCTGAATGTCTGGCGACATATTCGAGAAGGTTGTTTCATTGTGCAAGCGGCGGGGGTTTGTTTATCCCGGCAGCGAGATTTATAGCGGCTTGGCTAACACTTATGATTACGGGCCCCTTGGCGTGGAGTTGTTGCGCAATATCAAGGACCTTTGGTGGCGGCATTTTGTCACCAGCCGCGAGGAGATCTTCGGTCTCGATTCCTGTGTTCTTATGAGCCCAAAGGTCTGGGAGGCCTCCGGGCATGTTGCCCACTTTGCCGACGTTTTAATTGATTGCAAAAAATGCCAGTACCGAACACGCGCGGATAATTTGATTGAGGACCACTACGAGAAGAAGGGTAAGGAGATGAAAGTCGGGGGCCAGCCTTTGGCTGAGCTGGCGAAAATTATAAGCGAAGAGGAAATCAAATGCCCCTCCTGCGGAAGCTTCAACTGGACGGAACCACGGCTGTTTAATAATCTTTTCGAAACGCATGTTGGGATAATCGTGGGAGAGAAAAATTTGGCGTACCTGCGGGGGGAAATAGCGCAGGGGATGTTTGTGAATTTCAAGAACGTTTTGGACTCGCTTTCACCCAAGCTTCCGTTCGGATTGGCGCAGTCGGGAGTAGCCTTCCGCAATGAGATAACTCTGGGCAAATTTATTTTCCGCACGCTGCAATTCAACCTGTCAGAATTTGAGTACTTCTTCAACCCCAAGGAGCAGCCGTGGGAAAGACTCTTTGAACATTGGAAGGGGGAGATGTGGGACTGGGCTACCGAAGTCCTGGGTATCGACGGCAAAAATCTCCGTTGGCGCGTCCACACAGATGAGGAGAGGGCACACTACTCGAAGAAGACCGAAGATTTGGAGTATAGGTTTCCGTTCGGCTTTAAGGAGCTCTACGGCTTGGCTTACAGAACGGATTTTGATCTCAAGAATCACATGGAAAAATCTGGTGAGGACTTACGCTACACGGATCATGAGACCGGCGAGAAATTCATTCCTCATGTGATGGAGCCGACTTTCGGAATGGATCGAAGTTTCCTAGCTCTTCTGATCGACACTTACAGCGAGGAAGGAGGGGGCTTGCCTGCCGGTGGGCAGGGGGCGAAGAAACGGGTCGTTTTGAGACTTCCTCCGCGTCTTGCTCCCTACAAAGTTGCCGTCTTTCCTCTGGTTGCCAACAAGCCAGAGCTTGTTAAAAAAGCCCGGTCCGTCTACGAACTATTAACTACGGACTACGAACTAGGCGGTCCCGTCGTCTTTGATGACCGCGGCAACATCGGCAAGCGCTATTTCGCTCAGGATGAGATTGGTACCCCTTGGTGCATCACAATTGATTATCAGACCCCCGAAGATGGCACGGTAACTGTTCGAGATAGAGATACTACCGAACAAGAACGAATCAAAGTAACTGGGTTGGTAGAGTACTTCTCGTCTAAACTTTCATGAGCGAAACTAGCGATTGCGAAATCGCGTCCTTCGCTCAAGACGAGATCGGAACGCCGTGGTGTATCACGGTTGACTATAAAACGCTGGAGGACGAGACCGTTACCGTTCGTGATCGTGACACAACGAATCAGGAGCGGGCGGCAATCAAGGGGCTCCCTAAGTACTTTGAGGAGAGATTAAGGCAGTGAAGTTAGAATCAATTCTTATCCATCCTGCGATCGCGGTGGCGACCCTGCCGGCGGCGGTTGGGTTGTGGAGCTTAGGCGGAATAGAAGTGGGTTGGGGGATAACGACCGACTGGTGGGCCGTTGCCTTTTCCTGCTGGACGATTTTGGTTCTTCTTAATCTGGTGGTAAAGATCCCCAAGGCCGCCTTTGCTATCGGGGCGTTGTTTTTCACCTTTATGGGAACTTTCACCTTGGCGGAAGCGACAATCGGTTACGGCTATCTTTTGGGGGGGCTTCTGAATCGGAAAGAAAAGCATGACAGTTAACAGATTTTCAATTCCTGCTGTAGATAGCGATAATATCCAACCTTCCAAGGGGACGCCAAAGGGGGCAAGCCTGCGGAGAGGAGCTGAGGTGCGGGGGAGGAAGACCGAAAATTTGGAGCAACTAACCGCCGCCTCCAAGAGCGACTAATTAGGATTAGAGATCGAGACGAAACTCGACCCCGTAATCCTTGAAACCCAGCTTTTTATACCAGCGGTGAACGGCTTTCCTTGCGCGTCTGCTGGTGGCAACGATCTTGTAGCAGCCCTCTTTGCGTGCTTCTTTGACCAGTTTTTTCAGAAGCCGTGTTCCGTGTCCCATGCCACGCCGTGTCTCTTCGACAAAGACATCTTCGACGAGGCCGAATGGCTCGTCGTGAAGGTCGTTCCTCATAATGTACAAATAGGCGTGGGCGACCTCTCGGCGCCCTTCCTTGAGCGAGACTCTCGCTCCCTTGGCGTGAAAAGCCTTTCTCCCGGTTCTTATTTTCTTCATTCTTCTTTCAATAGCTTTAACGAATGTGGATGCTGCCTATCACCGCTTCTTGACATCCTCCCCCCACTTTGAGTATAGTGGGGTTGCGTGGTGAAAAGTGGTGAATAACACGCAGACAAGATGAGAGCGCCCCTGCCCCAAACCTATCTAGATGCTTATTGGTTCTTATCCTCAACGGGTTGGCCCGAAGTATCGGGTTGCACTGCCCTCAAAATTTCGTCAAATCCTAGGAAACAAGCTTATTTTGACGCGTGGTTACGAAGGGTGTCTCTTGGCAATTCCAGATAAGAGTTGGCGAGAGCTTCTTTCGTCAGTGGCGAAAGGCCCTTTCGTCTCCCGTGCGGTGCGGGACACGACGCGGTTCCTTCTCGGGAGCGCTTTCGAGATCGAGTTGGACGGCCAAGGAAGGTTCGTCGTTCCCGAGGTGTTGAGAGACTACGCCGGAGTTGGGGAGAACGTGGTGTTCGTGGGCTTGGGGCGTTGGGTGGAGATCTGGGACGGGAAGCGTTGGAATGAACGGCAGGGGTACCTTGAGAAGCGTGGTTCGGATTTAGCCGACCGTTTGGCTAAGGTAGAACTTTAACTTATGCATATCCCGGTTTTGCTGAAGGAAACAATCGATCTGCTGGGTGTTCAAGAGGGCGGGAAGTATATCGACGCGACGCTGGGTTTGGGGGGCCACGGTTCGGAGATTCTAGGGCAGGGTGGTCAGATGCTGGGAATTGAGCTGGACCGTGAGTCACTCAAAGAAGCGGGGCGGCGGTTACGCGACGAGGAGCTTCTTGGCAAAGCGGTTTTGGTTAGGGGGAATTTTAAGGATATTAGGGAGATTGCGAGGGTGCGCGGCTTTGTTCCTTGCGATGGTGTGTTGTTTGATCTTGGAATGTCGTCATGGCAGCTTGAGCATTCCGGTCGGGGCTTTTCCTTTCAGCGAGATGAGCCGTTGGATATGCGGATGGATGAAGATCTGGCGGTTACCGCCGCCGATCTTCTGAACGGTTTAAGTAGAGATGAACTGGCAAAACTTTTTCAAAGATATGGTGAGGAGCAATCCGCTCGCCGGATTGCTTCGGCTGTTGTTTGCGCCCGTTCCCTAGGTCCCCTAGAAAGTACGGGGGACTTGGTTCGGGTTATCGAAGGTGTTAAGGGTCGGCGAGGGAAGATTCATCCGGCGACCAAAGTGTTTCAAGCGCTTCGGATCGCAGTTAACGATGAAATCGCTAATCTGCGGTCCGCACTGCCCCAAGCGTTTGAGATCTTGGTTGCCGGAGGGAGGTTAGCCGTTATCTCCTTCCACTCCTTGGAGGATAGGGAGGTAAAGCGGTTCTTTAAGAGTCTTGAACTTCGAAAAGTTGGGTCGGTGGTAACAGCGAAGCCGGTGCGTCCGTCGGTAGGGGAGTTGGTAGAGAATCCGCGGGCGCGATCGGCGAAGCTGCGTGTTGTCGAAAAGGCAGATTAGATGACTGAACGCGAAGAAAAAGAAGAAATTGCCGTTGATAATCGAAGGAGGTGGTTTTGGGTCCTCTTTGCCTTTATTGTTATTCAAGTAATTTTGGCTAATTCTTTGGTTTCACGGGGAAGGGAGATCAATGAGCTTGTTGCCGAGCGCGATCGTCTTCGGGCGGGGGTAGTCTTGCTTGAGAATGAGATCGCCCGTGCTTCCTCCTTAACTGCCGTTCGCCAGGGGGCGGAGACACTGGGGTTGAAGCCGGGGACGGTTGAGTTTCTTCCGCCTCCGCCGCTTGCGGCGGTACCGTAATGCGCCTCTGGAGCATTTTTTTCCTGCTGTCGGTTGCCTTCGTGGTTGTTGTGGCCAAACTCTTTGTTATCCAAATTGTTGACCACGAGCGTTACTTTATCCTTGCTGAAAAACAACGGACCGTCACCTGGGAATTGCCAGCCCGAAGGGGAGAGATATATGCGTCTGGGGGGGTGTTAGTGGCGAATGAGGATGCATTTCTTCTCTACGCCGATCCTAGTTCTGTAGAGGACGGAGAGGCGCTGGCGAAGGAAATCGCTCCTCTTCTTCTCGGGGACCCGCGATTCTTTAGTTACAATCCGCTGTCAGGCGGATCGATGGCCCTGACGGATGTTGGGGCGTCTGATCCGAAGCAGCTTTTGGAGGAAAAGATCTCGAATTTGCTTTCTAATAAGGGGAGACACTGGGTCCCTCTTGCTCATAAGGTTCCGCGAAGTGTTATGGAGGAGATTGCCGGGTTGGAGGAACGGGCGTTGGGGTTTCAAGAAGAGCCTCGTCGCTTTTATCCGGAAGGGTCGCTGGCGGCTAACGTGCTTGGCTTAGTGGCGTCCAACGAATCTGGCGGTGACCAGGGCTATTTCGGTTTGGAGGGGTATTACAACGGCGACCTTAGCGGGATGTCGGGGAGGGCAGCGCAGGAGTGTTCGGCTTTGGGTGAGCCGATCTTAGTCGGCAATTACGATGCCCTTAGCTCACAGAATGGCAGTTCCCTCTTTCTTACAATTGATAGAACTATTCAGAGCATTTTGGAGCGTAAGATACAGGAGGGTGTCGAGCGCTACGGGGCTGAGAGCGGCACGTTTGTCGTCCTTGAGCCGCAGTCGGGGAGGGTTCTGGCGATGGGGAATTACCCCACCTTTGACCCTGGCAGCTTTAATCCGTTTACTCCCGCGGGTACTGATGACCCTCCTCCGAAAGAGGTTAGGAATTTGGCCATCGCAAGCACTTACGAGCCGGGTTCGGTAATAAAGGCCGTTTTAATGGCGGCGGCGATTGACACGGGGACGGTTAAGCCTGCCTCTACTTTCATGGACGACGGCCCGATCACGGTTGGTGGCTATCTCATCAACACCTTTAACGGGAAGCACTTTGGCGAGCAAACGATGGTTGAGCTTCTTCAGAAGTCTAATAATGTCGGGGCGGCTAAACTCGCTCTTGAACTGGGTAAAGACACACTCCGAAATTACTTTTTAAAGTTTGGTCTTGGGGAGCCATTGGGTGTTGATTTGGAGGGCGAGGAGGGCGGCAAAGTAAAGACCCGCAGCGATTGGCGGGAAATTGACTTGGCGACGGCTGGGTTTGGGCAAGGGGTAGCGGTGACGCCTCTTCAGATGGCGAATGCTTTCGCCACTATTGCTAACGGGGGGGTGCTGATGAAACCGTATGTGGTGGAGAAAATAGTCTCTCACGATGGAAAGGTAGTTGAATTTGGTCCGGAGCCGAAGGGGCGTGCCGTCTCTCCGGAAACGGCGGAGACGGTAGCGGAAATGTTGTTGGCGGCAGTGGAGGGTGGGGAGGCTCGCCGATATATCTCGAAGCAATATCGGATCGCAGGCAAGACAGGGACGGCGCAGATTCCCGTTGAAGGCGGGTACGATCCAAATAAGACCGAGGTTACATTTGTCGGCTTCCCACCGGCAGGTCGGCAGTTCGTAATGTTGTTAAGGTTGACGAAGCCGACAACAAGCACCTATTCGGCCGACACTGTTGTTCCCCTCTGGACCGAAGCGGTAGAGGAGATTGCCCCCCTGTTCGGGATGCAGCCGGATAAGTGATAAATGACTGGGCGACTGGGTAGTTAGGCAGTTTTGGCTGTGATTGTCTGGCACCTGCCGACTTGTTAAGCTAGTAGCCATAGCTAATGTCTAAGTATCTTATCGAGGGCGGCGTTCCTCTCAAGGGGAAAGTTCGAATTTCGGGCGCTAAAAATGCGGCTATCAAGGAGATTGCTGCCGCCCTTTTGACGACAGCGCCTGTCGTTTTGAATAACGTTCCCGAAATTGGCGATGTCTTTGTTGATGTTGAAATTATGAAGGCGCTTGGGGTTGAGGTGTCGAAGCCTCGCTCCGGTGCTCTGTTGCTGCGCTCGTCTCCCAAGTTAAGGACAACCATTCCTGCCGTGTTATCGGGGAAGTCTCGAGTGGCGATTATTGCTATGGGGCCTCTATTAGCCCGGGAAGGGAAAGTGTCTCTCTCGGCTCCCGGGGGATGTCCGGTTGCGGAACGCCCTTTGGATCGACATCTCGCTGCTCTTGAGAGTTTGGGAGCTTCCTTTGTGGTGGAGAGAGGCATAATTAAAGGAACGGCGTCTAAACTGATTGGCGGGAAAGTTGTTTTCGAGAAGAATACGGTGATGGGGACCGAGAACGCAATTTTGGCGGCGGTGCTGGCGGAAGGCGAGACGGAGATTCGTGGGGCGGCGCAGGAGCCCGAAGTGGACGATCTCATTGAGTTGTTGGTGAAGATGGGAGCGCGGGTAGAGCGCGATAGCGGAGATTCGCGCCTTATTCGGATACAGGGAGTATCAGCTCTTGGGGGCGGTAAGCATGCTGTTCTTCCCGATCGTATTGAGGCGGCCACTTTTGCTATCGCCGCTGCCGTCACCCAAGGCGACGTAACCTTGACTAATTTGAAAGTCGCTCACTTGACCGCTTTCCTGGCAAAGATGGAAAAAGCTGGTGTTCGTTACAGCATTGAGCGCGGAGGGGATTTAAGGATTACCGCCGGAGAGAGCAGAAAATTTAAACCGGTTGATATCACTACAGCGCCTTATCCGGGATTTATGACCGACTGGCAGCAGCCCTTCTCCGTTATTTTGGCTTTGGCGGACGGGGAGTCGTTGATTCACGAAACAATTTTCGAAAATCGCCTGGGCTATCTTTCGGAGCTCAAGAAATTCGGCGTGGAGGCCAAGACGCTTACTCCGGCAGAAGTGGGAAGGCCCTTCGATCCTAAGGGGTACGGTTTCGATTGGCCGTCGCGGCGCAAACAGCCAAGAACTTATGCCAGGATTGCCGGTCCGGCAATCCTTACCGGGGCGCGGGCAACAGTTAGGGACCTGCGGGCCGGGGCAACGCTGGTTTTGGCCGCTTTAGCGGCTGAAGGAGAGAGCGAGATTGATGGGGTGGAGCATATTGAGAGGGGGTATGAGCATTTCGAGGAGAAACTAAGGGGCTTGGGGGCGGAGATAGCTAAGGTGCAGATAAATAAGCAGCGGGGGAATCATGGATAAATGGATGGGGGCCGGGAAACACCCCATCGGCCCCCAAGAACTTCTCACTCTTCTTTCGCACGGGCGCGGGGTGCCCCGCAGCCAGTGCAAACCTCTTGATTGGCGTGGTTCTTCGTGCCACAAAAGTGGCAGAACCACGGTCTCATCATTTTTCTCATTTTTCCCCCTTCCTCCCGCCCCCTTGGGCGGGGTTT
>CAZQCZ010000009.1:0-18311 GCA_964592215.1 uncultured Candidatus Saccharibacteria bacterium | reverse complement strand
CCCAGCTACTGACCCCCGTCTCCCTCCGGAGGCAGATTCGCCTTTAGCGGAAATGACTATCTTTAGATGCGTTGAGGGCGTGGCAATCATTCCCCAACTCCCTCGGGCTTTGGGATCTCGCTTCTTCCTGAAAACGGGCCCTTTATCAGCTCGCGCATCGGAAACAACCCAATTTTCCTCCCCAACCGTCCCACTAACCCGCCGGGCGTTAGCCACCGCCGAGTCCAGTACTTTAAGAGCGAATCTGGCTCCTTTGCGAGGGCTGAAACGCAAAATCCTCCGAGCCTCAACAACTGTCCGCCCACGGACGAGGCCAAGAACTCCCCGCACCTTCGTCGGCGAGATTTTCAGATAACGCCCCACCGCACGCGCCTCCCTCGACTCAGCAACCCCTACCGCTTCCGCAACTCCCGTTTTCTTTGCCTCCTCCCCCAACCTCATCGCGGTCTTCGACCTGGACATCTTCACCGCTTCTTGTCTCCCAGACGTTGATTTTTTCCGCCCAAGGCGGACCGGCCTTGGGCTCGTTTTTTTTATTTTCGATTTTTCCATCACACCCTCCCCTCCGAGGCGCTAGCCTTAATTCCCTTCCTACCGTGTCTCCTAAATGTCCTTGTCGGGGAAAACTCCCCCAACCGATGGCCAACCATCGCTTCCTCGATTCTCACCGGAATATGTTTCTGGCCATTATACACGGCTATCGTCAACCCAACCATCTCCGGCGAGACTTGCGACGCCCGCGCCCAAGTCTTTATCGGCTCGGTACTGCCGACCTCCTTCGCTTTGAGAACCTTTTTTAATAATTTTGGATCGATAAACGGCCCTTTTTTGCTCGATCTAGACATAAGCGCCTCCTTCCGCTCGGCGAATAACATTAATAACCCAATAACTCAGTGATTCAAATTTTGATTTATTGAGCAGTTGATTTTTTGGCGTCACTTTTTCCTCCTCCCTTTAACAATATACTTGTCCGTATGCGTTCGCTTTCTTGTCTTCTTTCCCAACGTCGGCTTGCCCCACGGCGTCTTCGGCGACGGCATTCCCACTCCCGACTTCCCCTCGCCGCCCCCGTGCGGATGAGCAGCCGGGTGTTGAACCACTCCCCTAACAGTCGGCCTAATCCCCATATGCCGCTTGACTCCAGCCTTCCCCAGCCGCCGCGTCTTCCGCTCCACCCCAACGAGCCTCCCTACCGTCGCCCAACAGTCCTGCCGCACCCGATGCACCTCACCTGACGGTATCTTAAGATGAACGAAATCGCCCTCACGGGCGACAATAACAGCGGCTGTCCCCGCTGCTCGCACCATCTGTCCCCCGCGCCCTGGATAAAGTTCCACATTGTGCACCTCCGTCCCTGCCGGAATCTTAACTAGCGGAAGGGCATTACCCGCCTTGACCGGCGCCTCAGCAGCGGCTATCACTTCGGCTCCTGCCTTCAACCCTTCAGGCGCCAGGATATAGCGGCGCTCCCCATCAGCATAAACCAGCAGAGCAATATCCGCCGAGCGATTAGGATCGTACTCCACCGCCGCTACTTTCGCCGGAATATTCCTCTTGTCACGTTTAAAGTCAATGGAACGATAAAGCCGCTTCGCCCCACCACCTTTGTGACGAACGGTAACGCGACCCTTGCTGCGCCCAACGTTTCTTTTTCTCCCGAATTTCAGCTCCTTCATGCTTGCTCCAGCCAACTACTTTTTCTTTTCCTCAAACAACTCAATCTTCCCCCTAGAGAGGGTCACAATCGCTTTCTTGACATCCTGCCTCCTTCCCTCCAAGGGCCGTTTCCCCCGTTGCCGCCAGTGAACCTCCTTGCCCCGGATTCGGCAAACATTTACCTCCCCCACCGCTACATTTTTGAAAAGCGCCTCGACCGCCCGTGCCACCTCCTCCTTGGTTGCCTCCCTAGCGACGGCAAAGGCATATTTCCCCTTGGCGGAAAGAACCTGGCTCTTCTCGGTAACGATTGGTTTTTTGATCACCTGATAAATGTTCATGATTCAGTCGGCAGCCGGTAGACAGTAGTCATCAGCGATCAATACACCACTGCTACCTAGCCCTCCCCGCTTTCCCCTTGGACGATGTTTTCGTCGCCTTCTTCGCTTTCGCTACCGGTGATACCTTCGCTGTCTTCTTTTCTTTCGCTGCCGGGGACACTTTTGCCACCTTCTTTCCACCAACCGGTTTCTTCTCGGCGCTCCTCTTCCCAGAAGCGGGCTTGCTTGGAAGCTCAACCTTCTGGACGCCAACGGCGGTCCGCGGCTGTTTCGATTCCCTCACCGCCAACCTCTCCTTAAGCTTGGTAATAGAGTCCCGCAAGATAACTAAATCGCCCGCCAAGGCGGTGTCGTAAGCGTTCAACTCGCGGGCGGTACGCACCTCAACTTTCTCGATATTCCTGAAAGAGCAGTAGGTATTTAAGTTCGCTTCCGGAAGCACTACCAAGACCCGCCCTGCCCGCTTCTCAAAACCTAGCTTTTTCAATAACGCCGCCGCGGCAGACGTCTTTGGTTTCTCGAACTCCAGTCCTTGAAGGACCTTGATCCTCTCCTCCCCCGCCTTGAAGGAAAGAGCCGACCTCAAAGCGAGCCGAGAAACCTTCTTGGAGATTGAAAGCGAGAAATCTCTCGGTTTAGGACCGTGAGCAACACCGCCCTTCACCCAAATCGGAGACCGGATCGATCCTTGGCGCGCCCTCCCCGTCCCCTTCTGCCGCCAAGGCTTTCTTCCGCCGCCGCTGACCTCCCCGCGCGTCTTCGTCTTCACTGTCCCTAAACGCTGATTCGCCTGATAAACATGAAGATACTGCCGTAAGGCGGCCTCGTTTGGCTCAATCCCGAAAATCTCCCCCGGCAGCTCGGCCTTGGCCGTTAATTTTGTCCCTGTTCCGCTGTAAAGATCAACTTTCATGTTATTCAGCATTAGGCAAGCGCCGTTAGTCAGTAGTTTTCTGCTCCCCACCTTCCGGCTTTCCCGCCGGCTTGTTCTCCTTCTTCTCCTCGCTGCTGGCTGCTTCGACGCCCCGATCCTCGCGCCGGAGTTCTGACTCGCCGACGTCGGGGCTGTCTCCTGCCCGCCCGTCCTTGGCGGGACTGTTGGCTTCCCCGGGCTCATACCGCAAGATTACCTTCCCCCTCCTTGGCCCCGGAATGGCTCCCGAGATTTTGACAACTTGCCTCTCGGAATCTGTCTCCACCACCGAAAGGCCACGCACAGTAATCTGCTCCCGCCCCATATGCCCAGCCATCTTCTTCCCGCGATAAACACGGCCGGGAGTTGTCCTTTCCCCAATCGATCCGGGATGGCGCTGACGGTCGGACTGACCATGGGTCGCCGGCCCGCCGGCGAATCCCCATCGCTTCACAACCCCGGCAAAACCCTTACCCTTAGAAATGGCTGTCACACGAATAGCCACCCCAGGAACAAGATCTTCCGGCAACTCCCTCAACTTGATCAACGTCACGGGAGTAACCCGACCGTCCTCGGCGAAAACCTGAGACATCTGCAGTTTTCTACCCTCTACCTCTTTCATCCTAAATTTCATCAAAAAAGGCCGCGATCAAGCGGCCGTACAATCCACGCAACAGGCAGAGATAGCTTACGACATGCCCCTCCTCGCAAACCTTACAACGAAAAAGGACATGTCCTCCAAGGCTATCTTAGCGAAGGACGATGGACGCTCAACCATCAATACGACCATTTTATCAAACAAACCGCGAGAATAATATCAGAGGGAATCAGCAAGATCAAGTCCTAGGACCACATTACCCAAGCTGAGGAACCAATCATGCTATCTTTATGGAGGGACAGGCAAGACAACATCTACTTAAATGGCAAAAGCTCTCGCTGCCAAGAATATCTTCGGAAGGTTCTTCTTCTCTCTTAGAGAGAGATAGACCGAGGATGTGAGGAGATGCAAAACGAAAACAACGATGGGTTTAGGGGAAAATACCAACGTGAGCGCCGCAGTCACTCCCAGGAGAAGAAATACTACCAACAGATCAATCTTCTTGTTGACCTTTTTCACGGCTCCGGTTTACCTGAGGGGGGACGCGCCTGTCTAGCTACTATGGCTATGTGATTCACTCCTGACCCTGGCGCTATCATGCTGCGAGGCTTGCAGCATTCTTCTCGGAAAACGTGAATAGTGCATGATAGCGTCCCACTGCGAGAGCAGAGCAAGAGGATTGCGGAAATTCCGCAAAAAACCTCTACTCGGCGGAAGAGAGGCGGATGCAGACAAGCCAGTACCTCTTCCGGCCGCCGGAGGCCTTCCGGGGCGGCACGGGAAGATAGCTCCCGTCCTCCCCTACCTCCGCAATCACAAGGAAGGGGCAGGGGAACACCCCCTCCGGGAGCTCGTACAATTCATCGCGGGGCAAACTCGCTATGACCTCCGCTGGATCCCCCCCACTATTTCTTCGAGGGGGAGGAGCACAACACCCATGCCGCCAAGAGCCTCCTTACGAGACTCAAACTCGGCGGGGGTCAACCTGACTCGAGGTGGAAAGACGGCCGCCAGCAGGCGGTCCAAGCCCAACCAATCAAGAGGCGGCATCGGACCACTCCTTCTCCGCTGCCACGTAGTAGCGGCAAAGACGCGCCTTACGGACATCCCTCTCCATCAGAGGGATACCCTCCAAAGCGGCCTGTGCCGCTCTCTCACTAAGCCAAACCTGAAAGGTTTGGCTTCCGTCCGCATACCAGCGGACGACAACGTAGATGCACTCAACGGCCCCGACTGAAACAATGATCACGTCGGAGTCCGCTTTAGCATTCTCGCAAAGCTCGGCGAACTCTACCCCCGTCCACCGCTGCGGTGACAGGGAGTCATTGTCCTCCCCTTCGCCCTGCAGGCGACGGAGAACGTCTTCCACCACTCTTTCCATCTTTCTCTCCTTCCTTTTTTTAGTCTTCCGCCTCTACCTCACCACAAACCTATAGGGTGGTCAAGAGGGGCCACCTCAACACAAACCCCTAGCACGGGAAATTCAAAAACAAGAGGGTAAAGAGTGGCTGCTCAACGCTCTAGAGCTTCTGGAGAGATTTCTCAAAATCCGCAATACGGGGAACTTTAGTGGTCCTATCGAGTTTATAACCTTCCGCGCTGAGCTTGGCGGCGTGACCTTCAACTCCTCCCGGAAATTTCTCATTTAGCCTCCCGTTGTCCTTCACTACCCGCCAATATGGGGCGATGCCCTTCCTCCCCGCCGCACGATCTTCCTCAGCGGCGCGGGCGGCGATGTTGATGAAAATTCCCGTCGTCAAAGGACAGGTAAAATCGGCCCCCACCTCTTTCGCCAACCTTTCCCTAATGATTCCAGTAGTGACAAGCTTTCCTTTCTTGACCTTGCGAATCTGAGCATCAACAAGAAGAGGGGTAGCGATAAACATCTTTCCTTTCCCAAAGCGCTTCTCCATCGCAGGATTTGCGAGGGTTGCCGTATCAACGATCTTCGGCAAACCTTTGGGTGGATTGTCGCGTTTATCCCGCCAAGATTTAGACACGCTACACGGAAAGAAATCTACCGGATCTCACATCTTAACCTCGATCCCTACCCCCGCAGGCAAATCAAGGTTACCCAGCTCTTCAAGAGTTTTGTCTGTAGGTTCCTCAATATCAACGAGGCGCTTGTGGGTCAAAATCTCAAAGACCTCCCGCGATCGCTTATCGATATGCGGTGAGCGGATAACGACAAAACGCTCCCGTTCCGTTGGAAGCGGCATCGGGCCAACAACCTTCGCCCCGGTACGGACAGCGGTATCGACAATCCGCTCCGCACTCCGGTCAATTACCCGGGCATCATATGCTTTCAAACGAACCCTTAGCCTTCCTTTTGGCATAACACATCAACACCAGCAAAAGTGCTTAGCGATTGGTTTGTCGCCGTCCGCCTGTCGTCACTTTATGGTCTTCGAGACGACCCCAGCCCCGACAGTGTGCCCTCCCTCACGGATAGCGAAACGCAACCCCTCCTCGACGGCGATCGGCTGGATAAGCTTAACGATAATCTTTACGTTGTCGCCGGGCATTACCATCTCCACCTCTTTCGGCAGAGTTACCTCGCCCGTGACATCAGTCGTCCGGATGTAGAATTGCGGCTTGTATCCCGAGAAGAACGGCGTGTGGCGACCTCCTTCGTCCTTGGAAAGGATGTAGGTCTCAGCCTCAAACTCCGTGTGCGGCTTCACTGACCCGACAGCGGCAACAACCTGCCCGCGCTCGACCTGAGACCGCTCAATTCCCCGCAAAAGAAGGCCAACATTATCGCCCGCCTCCCCAGTGTCAAGAGTTTTCTTGAACATCTCAACCCCGGTAACCACCGACTTCTGGGTGTCGCGAAGGCCAACAACCTCCACCTCGTCGTTAACTTTGATCCTGCCGCGCTCGATCCTTCCAGTCACGACCGTCCCGCGACCCTTGATCGAGAAGACATCTTCGATTGGCATCAAGAACGGCTTATCAAGCTCACGAACAGGAGTCGGAATATAATCGTCGACCGCCTTCATCAGCTCCTCGATCGACTTCATCCCCTCTGCATCCCCCTCAAGCGCCTTGAGGGCAGAACCCTTGATAACAGGAATCTCGTCGCCGGGGAACTCATACTTCTTCAGAAGATCCCGTACCTCCACTTCGACCAAGTCAACCAGCTCTGGATCATCGACCATATCGGTCTTATTAATGAAAACCACTATGGCCGGGATGTTAACCTGACGAGCCAGAAGAATGTGCTCCCGCGTCTGGGGCATTGGACCATCAGGAGCGGAAACAACCAAAATCGCCCCGTCCATCTGGGCCGCACCAGTAATCATATTTTTGACGTAATCGGCGTGCCCCGGACAATCAATGTGGGCGTAGTGCCTCTTCTCCGTCTCGTACTCAATATGGGAAATGCTAATTGTCAGTCCGCGCTCCTTCTCCTCCGGCGCCTCATCAATCTTGTCGAAGGGCAAAAAAGTTGCCAGCTTCTTCTCGGAGAGATATTTCGTAATCGCGGAAGTTAAGCTCGTCTTCCCGTGGTCAACGTGACCAATTGTTCCGATGTTGACGTGAGGTTTTGTTCTCTCAAACTTCTTTTCCTCGGCCATGGTTTCACCTCCTCTCGGCTTTATTCCCTCCAGAGATTATCTCCTCAGCGATATTCTCCGGCACTCTCTCGTAATGAGATGGCTCCATATTAAAGATTCCTCTCCCTGATGTCAAGGAACGGATAGTAGTGGCGTATCCGAACATCTCCCCCAGAGGCACACGAGCCTTTATCACCTGAGTATTACCCCGCCCCTCTGTTCCTTCAATTTGTGCTCGCCGGGCGGAGAGATCACCGATAGCCTCGCCCAAAAACTCCTCGGGAACGGTCACCTCCACCTTCATAATTGGCTCCAGGAGGCAGGGCTTAGCCCGCTTCGCTCCCTCCCGCGTTGCCTCTGAAGCGGCGATCTGGAAGGCAATATCGGAAGAGTCAACCTCATGGAATGAACCGTCATAGAGGACGACGCGCATATCAACCAAAGGATATCCGGCGACAACCCCTTTAGACATTGCTTCTTTTACCCCCTTCTCTATCGCGGGAACAAATTCCCTCGGAACCGCCCCGCCACGAATCTCATTAA
This sequence comes from uncultured Candidatus Saccharibacteria bacterium, assembly GCA_964592215.1. Lineage (GTDB taxonomy): Bacteria > Patescibacteriota > WWE3 > 9FT-COMBO-53-11 > 9FT-COMBO-53-11 > CAZQCZ01. The sequence goes on along the minus strand of CAZQCZ010000009.1, from coordinate 10,700 downwards.
CGAATTCAAACCCTTGCCCCGGAGGAAGCGATTCAAGACGAAGGAAAACATGTCCGTACTGCCCATGCCCCCCAGACTGGCGAATATACTTCCCCTCCTGCTCAACTGAATTGGTAATTGTCTCTCTATAGGCAACCTGCGGCCTTCCCACATCGGCGTCAACCTTGAATTCCCTCTTCATTCGATCGACGATAATCTCTAGGTGAAGTTCTCCCATCCCCGAAATAATCGTCTCCCCTGTCTCAGGATCGCCGTAGACCTTGAAAGTCGGATCCTCTTCAGCCAGTTTGTGCATCGACTGGCTTAGCTTCTCCTGGTCAGCTTTCGTCCTCGGCTCAATTGCGACTGAAATCACCGGCTCCGGGAAAATAATGCTCCCAAGGATTATTGGCGCCTTTTCGCTACAAAGAGTCTCGCCTGTAAAGGTCTCCTTCAAGCCAACGGCAGCCCCAATCTCCCCCGCCCCAATCTCTTTTATCTCTTCCCGAGAGTTAGCGTGCATCAGTAAGATGCGGCTAATGCGCTCTTTAGTATTCTTCGAGGCGTTCAGCACATAAGACCCTGCCTGAAGGGTTCCGGAATAAACGCGGAAATAAGTCAGCCGGCCAACAAAGGGGTCCGCCTGCACCTTAAAAGCTAGGGCCGTAAACGGCTCTTTGGGATCCGTCTTACGGAGCACTTTGTTGCCTTGGAGATCCTTCCCCTCGACCGGAGGAATATCGAGAGGAGACGGGAGATAATCAACAACAGCGTCCAAAAGAAGCTGAACCCCTTTGTTCCGAAGCGATGACCCTGCCAAGACGGGGAAAACCTCGCCTACGACTACGATCCGCCGCAGGGCTGCTTTTAATTCGCCCAAACTGAACTCTTCGCCGCCAACATATTTCTCCAACAGGGCCTCATCGCTCTCGGCAATCGTCTCTACCGTCTCCGCCCGAACTTTCTCAAGCGTCTCTCTCATCTCCGCAGAAACTTCTTCCTCAACGACTTTCTCCCCCAGTTTGCCCTCAAACCGGTACGCCTTCCTCTTTAAGACATCGACCACCCCAGAGAAGTCGCTCTCCTGACCGATTGGGAGGGTAAGAACTACCACCTTTGCCCCCAACTTCCCCTGGATTGACTTCACCGAACGTTCAAAATCAGCCCCCAGCTTATCCATTTTGTTAATGAAACAAAGCCTCGGGACGTTATACTTATCTGCCTGGCGCCAAACCTTCTCCGATTGAGGTTCGACCCCTTCCTTCCCGTCGAAGACAACCACCGCCCCATCCAAAACGCGGAGGGAGCGCTCAACTTCGGCGGTGAAGTCAACATGGCCGGGGGTATCAATAATGTTGATCCGGTGGTCTTGCCAAAAGGTAGTCGTCGCTGCGGCCATGATTGTGATTCCCCGCTCTCTCTCCTGCTCCATCCAGTCCATCACCGTCGTTCCCTCGTCTATGTCGCCAATCTTGTAGGTCCGGCCAGTGTAATAAAGGACCCGCTCGGTCGTCGTTGTCTTACCGGCGTCAATATGAGCAATGATCCCGATATTACGAACCTTGTCGAGAGGCGCTTTGAACCCTGATTTCTCCGAAATCTTCTCTTCAGACATAGCTAACGCAATGCTAACGTATGCTACCAGAGTAGCAACTTTTAGTCAATCGGTAGGAGCGGTCTTTTCCGCCAATAAGCAAAACTCGCGAGGGAAACAACAATGCGTGGGGTCGCCGCTGGTAGAACACTGGCGCTCATACGCCAAATCATGTATACTCCCTAAAGGAGGTGGCAGAAATGATTTTCGTTGGGACTCTCTTCATCGTTATGGGCGTTTTCTTCCTCTTGAGAAACCTAGGGATAATCTCCGGCGAACTCTGGGATGTCTTCTGGCCCTCGGTCCTAATCATCTTAGGAATAAAACTCATTCTCGGGTCAGGAAAGTGGCGAAAGCGCTGGAGGCAGCCTAGCGACGGAAAGAAGATAACGATAGAGTAATTACTAATAGTTGGATGCAAAGCGGCGAAAAATCACAACCTCACGGATTAGAAAAGCAATCCTACGAGCGGGTGGGACACTGGGCGGAAAGGCTCCTTGTCGCCGCCATTAATCGGTCCAACTCTGCCACAGCGGAACAATCAACCGAGGACGAGGACAGGTACGGAATTGATATGTGGATCACGGTCACGGGTCGAAAAGAGCCGATTCCCGTCAATTTAACGCTTGCCACCGGCCCCGACATCGAGGAAAAACGCCGCCGTGCTTCTGAAATCGGCTACGTTGTTTTTGAGGCTACCCCAGCTGGAATTAGCGTAAGCGACTTAGAAGCCGCCGCACACGGAGGAATCAATTTCCAAAAAAAAGTCCTTAAGGCTCTTTACCAAGCAATTGAGGACCAAGAAGAACAGCTGAGAAAAGTCGGCAAATCATTCATTACCAGGAGGGAATTAGACAAGATGATAGCGGCAGATGATAAAGCTCAAAACCTAAGGCACACTCACACCACACAAAGAAATCCCTACAGAAGCCACTGCCGCTATTAAGTGAGAAGACAATGCACCACAACGACAGCGCCCACTGCAGGGGGCTAACACGAGATCTAATTTTGATTATATTTGGAAGCTCCTCTCGATAATCAAAATTACTGCTGGAAATAAGAACTCGCCCTTGGCTCATAAACCGTCTTCCCCCGGTGGCCGGCGTCACCACCGAAAATGAGCAAAGGCGCGGTTTGCCTCGGCCATTTTGCGAACGTCCTCCTTTTTCTTTACCGCCCCACCCGCATTGTTGTAGGCATCTTTAAGCTCTTCGGCCAGCCGATCCCGCATTGGCCTTCCCGTTTTTGACCGGGCTGCTTGGACAATCCAGCGAATCGCCAACGCCTGTCCTCGCGAGCCCTTGACCGGCGTCGGCACCTGATAAACAGCTCCCCCCACCCGTCGAGAGTGGACCTCCTGTTTGGGAGTGGTGTTGAGAATCGCTTGCGTTAGAACGGAAAGTGGAGATTCCCCCAGTGATTCGGCCGCCTTTTCCAGCGCACCATAGACAATCTCCCTCGCCGTCTCCTTCTTCCCCGATTGCATAACCTGATTGATCAACTTTGCCACCACCACCGACCCGTAAATCCGATCGGCGCCAATTTGTCGTTCTTTTACTGATCCTGCTCTAGGCATTTTGCGCTCCCTTTCAGCCAGCGAATAAATCAAATAAGCCGGCGTTATTGGGTGATTGTACTGTTGACGTCATTTCCCTTCCTCTGGAGCCGATTCTTCACCCGCGCCTCCGGCTGGGGCTGCTGCCCCACCTCTTCTCGTCCCATACAACGATCTCCCTTTCTTTCTCCCCTCTACCCCGGCGGTATCAAACACACCTCGAACGACGGTGTAACGTACTCCAGGCAGATCCTTCACCCGCCCCCCGCGGACAAGGACAATCGCGTGCTCTTGAAGATTATGACCCTCACCGGGGATATAGGCAGTAACCTCGCGCCCGTTGGAAAGGCGCACCCGGGCTACCTTTCGCAAGGCAGAGTTTGGCTTCTTCGGCGTCACCGTCCTGACTGCCAAAACAACCCCCCGCTTGAACGGCGCTAAAACCTGCTTCCGTCGGCGCCTGATTGAGGAGTAGATTTCGGCCAAGGCTGGCGTCTTGCTTTTCCGCGTTATCCTCTTCCTCCTCTTTCTAATTAACTGTTGTGTCGTTGGCATTTCTAGATCTTAGCCCTTAGAACGCTTGCGCTTTATAGCGCCTAGGACCTAAACTTTACCCCCTAACCTTGCCCGCTCCCCCACCGGAATCAGCCGCCCAATAATAACGTTCTCTTTCAACCCGAGAAGATTATCTACCTTACCCGAGATAGCAGCCTCTGTCAACACCCTCGTCGTGTCCTGGAAAGAAGCGGCGGAAAGGAAGGAGTCTGTCTTCAACGACGACTTAGTAACCCCGAGGAGTTTGATTCTAGACGTCGCCTTAGTCCCACCCGCCTTCGAGACCCTCGCATTCTCTTCCTGGAAACGGACTTTGGTAACAACTTCCTCGGGGATAAAGGCGGTGTCTCCAGGATCCTTTATTTGCACTTTATTGAACATCTGTCGGACAATCACCTCAGCATGAACGTCGGCAAGAGAAACTCCCTGACTCGAGTAAGCCTCCTGCACCTCGCCGACAAGATACTTCTGCGCTGCCTGAACACCCTTCAATCTGACAATTTTCTTCGGGTCAAGATCGCCCTCGGTGAGGGGGCAACCTATCATTACCTTTTCACCGTCTTTGACGAGAATATCCCTCCCAGCAGGAACATCGTAGACGATGCTCTGGTTGCCGTCAGAGAGCAAAATTTTATTCCCTTCCTCCCCCTCGGCAACGCTGACTTTGCCATCAAAGTCAGCCACGATAGCTTCAAACTTCGGTGTTCGGGCCTCAAAAAGCTCCTCCACCCGCGGCAACCCTTGGGTAATATCTTTTCCCGCCACTCCGCCGAGGTGGAACGTTCGCAAAGTAAGCTGAGTTCCCGGCTCACCGATGGACTGGGCGGCCACAATTCCTACCGGCGTCCCAACCTTAACCATCTGATTACAACCGAGATCCAACCCGTAACAGGTGGCACAAACACCGTAAGGATTTTCGCAGGTCAAGGGGGACCGGACTATTACCTCTTCGATTTTGGCAGCGTCGACGGCCTCCGCCTGCTCTCGATCAATCAAGTCTCCCTTCTTTACTATTATCTTTCTTCCCACCTTCACCTCCTCGGCTGCGACTCTCCCCACCAATCTTTCGGCGAAACTGGCTAGTAATCGCTCCTCGGAGCGTGAAATCGAAATTCCCGCACTCGTCCCGCAATCCTCCTCCCTGACAATTACGTCTTGAGCAACATCGATTAATCTTCTCGTCAGATAGCCAGCATCGGCCGTTCTCAAGGCGGTATCAACCAAACCCTTTCTCGCCCCCCGCGCCCCAGAGAAGTACTCAAACCCCGTCAACCCCTCGCGATAATTGGAACAAATCGGCATCTCCACCACCCTCCCTGTAGGATCAACCACGTGGCCCTTCATCCCCGAGATTTGCTTAACCTGCTCTCTCGTCGCTCGAGCGGCACCGGAGGAAATCATCAATTTAACGGGACTCTCTTCATCAATTGCGGACCACGCCAATTCTGCCAACTCCGCCGTCGCTTCGCTCCAAGCAACTCTCGTCAGCTCGCGGCGCTCTTCATTCGTAATTAGCCCGTGGCGAAAGTTCCTTCCAATTTCCGCCACTTCCTTATCTGTCTCCGCCAAGATTTCTCCCTTCCTGTCGGGGACCACAGCATCAAAAATGGACATGGTTACACCGGAAGAGGTAGCGTAGATAAAGCCCAAATCCTTAAGAGCATCGATGAGCCGCACCGCCTCCTCCTCACTCTCCTCCTCAAGCACCTGTGTCATCATACTGGCAATTTCTCCCTTGTCAATCACTTTGTTGAAGAAGCGGAGGGACCGGGGAAGAACTTGGTTGAGAATTACCCTCCCCACACTCGTAACCAAGAATTTACCGTCTACCCTTACCCGTATCTTCTCGCGCAATCCAATCTTTCTCACCTCGCGCGCCAAGATCACCTCACCCTCGTCGGCAAAAACTTTCAACTTGTCCTCCGTCCGCACCTCCTCCGCGGGTGGAATCGAGGTGAGATAAAAGAGGCCTAAGGCTTGAGACTTATTGGGAACAGCAATAGGCTTGCCGGTCGCGGGACGGAGAAGGTTCTTGACCGAGAGAAGATGCTCCTTGACTTCGTTGATCGCCACCGCAGAAAGAGGAATGTGTACCGACATCGTGTCGCCGTCAAAGTCGGCATTAAATCCGCTGCAAACCGCCGGATGAAGTTGAATGGCACTCCCATCGATTAACCGCGGGTAGAAACCAAGGACGGATAGGCGGTGAAGAGACGGGGCACGGTTAAGCAAGACGGGGTGGTCGGCCGTCACTCGCTCAAGGATATCCCAAACTTCATCACCCCTCTCCTCGAGATACGACTTAGCGCTCCGAAGGTTAGGAGCGAGGCCTTCGAGGAGAACCTCTCGAATAACAAACGGCTTGAACAACTCTAGGGCCATCTCCCGAGGAAGGCCTACCTCCGAGAGGCCCAGTTTCGGTCCAACGACAATGACTGACCGCCCGGAGTAATCAACCCGCTTTCCCAAAAGATTGAGGCGGAAACGGCCCTGTTTTCCCGAAAGCATATCGGCGAAAGAGCGCAGCTGCCGGCGCCCGCGCGTTACCTTCCCCCTACGCGACTTAGAGGAGTCTATCAAAGCGTCGACCGCTTCCTGGAGCATCCGTTTTTCATTTCTGACGATGATTTCGGGAGCACCAAGCTCCAAAAGGCGCCTCAATCGGTTGTTACGGTTAATCACTGCCCGGTAAAGGTCGTTCAAGTCAGAAGTGGCAAAACGACCTCCCTCCAGCTGCACCATCGGGCGCAGGTCGGGCGGGATAACAGGGAGGGCGGTAAGGACTGCCCACTCCGGGGAGACCCCGGCACTGCGCATATTCTCGACTACCCGTAGCCGCTTCGTGTAGCGAATGCGCCGCTCCCCTTTTGAATCGCTTACCTTCTTCCGGAAAGAAGCAGCCATTTTATCAAGATCGAGGCTAGCAAGGGCACGACGGAGCGCCTCGGCCCCCATCGCCACTTCGGCAAATTCTTTAAGGTAAGGAGAAACCAACTCGTACTCGGACTCGGAAAGGAGGGTAAACTTCTTTACGGATTTCAGAATCGACACCCCTCGTGAAAGCTTATCCGCCAATCGCGTTTTCTCCGCCGCCGGTAACCCCTTCTTCTCCTCACCCCCCTCGAGAGCCTTCAACTCACGGGTTACGTCCGCTTCGTACTTTGCAACGGCCTCCGCTTTTTTATCTTTATTGATAGAGATAACGAGATAATGAGTGAAGTAGATTATCCCCTCTAAACTCCGCGGGGGAAGGCCCAAAAGAATGCCGATGACGGAAGGAATACCGCGGAAGAACCACACGTGAGCAACGGGAGCAACCAAGGAAATGTGTCCCATCCTCTCCCTTCTCACTCGCTTGCTCGTTACCTCTACACCACATTTATCGCAAATAATCCCCTTGAAGCGCGCTTTCTTATACTTTCCGCAATAACACTCGTAATCTTTTGTAGGCCCGAAGATCCGCTCACAGAAAAGCCCATCCTTCTCAGCCTTAAAGGTTCGGTAATTGATTGTCTCGGGCTTAGTCACCTCACCGTACGACCAACCTTTGATAACCTCCGGAGAAGCAAGAGAGATTTTCAGAGCGTCAAAGTCTCTAATAGAGTAGAATCCTTCACGCATTTTTTTCCTCCTTTCCCTCCTCACCCTTCCCTAAAATCTCCACTGCCATACCTACCCCGTTTAGTTCCCGGACCAAAAGCTTGAACGATTCGGGAATAGAGGGAGCGGGAATCTCCTCCCCTTGGATGATGGCCCGATAGGCTTGAGAACGTCCGACGAGATCATCAGACTTTATGGTCAACATTTCCTGCAGCGTATGGGCCGCCCCGTATGCTTCGAGCGCCCAAACCTCCATCTCCCCGAACCGCTGCCCACCAAACTGTGCCTTCCCTCCCAAAGGCTGCTGGGTCACCAAGGCATAAGGTCCGGTAGAACGAGCGTGAATTTTATCCTCGGCAAGGTGCTTGAGTTTCAGGATATAGGCGCTCCCTACCACCACGTCACGGTCAAATGGCTCGCCTGTCATCCCATCATAAAGCGTTACTTTCCCTGTCGCCGGAAGCCCTGCCTTCTTTAGCTCTTCAACTAAAAACTCTTCTTCACACCTCTCAAAGACGGGAACGGCATATGGCTGGCCAAGCTTCTGCGCCGCCCAACCAAGATGAGCTTCAAGGATCTGGCCAAGATTCATTCGGTTCACTACCGAGTGGGGCTCGAGAATTATGTCTACGGGAGTTCCGTCCTCAAGATGAGGCATATCCTCAACGGGAGCAATCTTACTGATCACACCTTTATTACCGTGCCGTCCGGCAAGCTTGTCGCCGACGGTAATCTTCCGAACCTGCGCCACCCGAACAGCAATCTCCTGCAGAACGCCCACTGGCAGATCGACCTCCCCCTTCCGATGGAGCCGGACACCAACCACCGTTCCCCACTCCCCGTGAGGCATCCGCAAAGAGACATCCCGCACCTCGCGCGCTTTTTCCCCGAAAATCGCCCGCAGCAACCGCTCCTCGGCAGAGAGCTCTGTTTCCCCCTTCGGGGCAATCTTCCCCACCAAAATATCACCACCCTTAACCTCGGCCCCTATCGTCACAATTCCATCCTCATCGAGGTTCCGCAACGAACCCTCAGAAACATTAGGAATGTCGCGCGTTACTTCCTCCGGCCCCAACTTCGTCTCTAGAACCCGTATCACATGCTCGGAAATATGAATCGACGACAAAAGATCTTCCCTCAAAAGACGCTCAGAAATGACAATCGCATCCTCATAGCCATACCCCTTCCAATACATATAGGCGATTGTAAGATTGCGACCAAGAGCCAGCTCGCCGTCAGCAGTCGCGGGACCATCGGCGAGGAGATCGCCTTTTTTAACCTCCTGCCCCACCTCCACCTGCACTTTCTGGTTGTAACAAGTCTCGTTGTTGCTCTTGACGAACTTCTTCAGATCGTAAACTTTCTTCTTTCCCCCGTAAGCCACCTCAATCCGGCCGGCATCAGCATAAGTAACTTGCCCGCTCGCCTCGGCAGTCAAAATCAGCCCCGAGTTCTCGGCCAAACCTTTCTCGATGCCGGTCCCGACAAGGGGGGCCTCCGGCTTCACAAGAGGAACAGCCTGATTGACCATATTTGACGCCATCAGTGCGCGACCGGCGTCGTCGTGGGCCAGGAAGGGAACAAGGGCTGCCGAAGCCGAAAGAATTTGCCTCGGGGTTACATCAATGAGGTCTGCGGAAGAAGCGAAACCAAAGAAGAAATCGTCTTTATGCCGAAGAGGAACGCGCTCATCAAGAATTTCCCCATTCTTTCCCAACCGCACCGATGCGTCCGCGATAACGTATTTATCTTCATCGTACGCGGCAACATAAACAACCTCGTCAGTTACTCTTGGGACACTCCTACTCTTGTCTATTTTTCGGTAAGGGGTCTCCAGGAAACCAAGTTTGTTGACTCGCACATAGAGGGCGAGGTGCGTCGTCAATCCAATTGAGGCCCCCTCCGGCGTCTTTATCGGACAGATCCGACCGTAGTGAGTGAAATGAGCGTCTCTGACTGGAAATCCGGCCCGTTCCGCCGTCAACCCACCCGGACCCTTAACCGATAAACGCCGCAAATGCTCCAAGCCAGCCAAAGGATTCGTCTGTTCGTGGTACTGGGAAAGCTGCGATGAGGCGAAAAACGAGTGAAGACGAGCCTCCAGCGGTCGGGTCGAGATCAATACCGCCGGCTTGGGCAGCTGATCACGAGCTTGAAGGCTCATCCGCTCCTTTATAACCCTCTCCATCTGCAGAAAACCGGTCCTTAGCTGACTCTGAACGAGTTCCCCCACTGACCGGATCCGACGATTACCAAGATGATCAATATCTGTCGCCTCTCCGATCCCATGATTAAGCTCAATCAGCCTTCTAATTACTTCTGTCAGATCTCGCAGCGTTAAAAGCCGGTTCCTTTTTTCGGAAGGGGAAAAATTAAGCCCGAGCGTTTGATTTAACTTGAAACGGCCCGCAACACCGAGGTCGTAGCGCCGGGGGTCGGAGAAGATACGCTCAAACGTTATCTTGGCGGTATCGAAGAGGAGCGGTTCGCCCGGCCTGATCTTACCAAAGACCTCCACGATTGCTCCCTCAAAGTTCTTGGCCGGATCCTTTTTCAACGTCTCTTCGATAAACTGCCGATTCGGATCAGTATCAAGATCGGCGAAGGATTTTCTAATCATGTCGTCCGAAGCCATTCCAAAAGCGCGGAGAAGGGTTGTTGCCGCCATCTTACGGTAATTGGAGATCTTTACCGTCAAATAATTTCTACGGGCGGTGGAGAACTCTAACCAAGCCCCGTTCTTGGGGAGAATCTTCGCCGAAGCAAGCAGAGCACCAGTCGCCGGATCGGTATCGAGCGAAAAATAAACACCTTCTGACCGAAGGAGCTGACTAACCACCACCCGCTCGACACCATTAATGATAAAAGTCCCGCCCTCCGTCATTTGAGGGATCTCGCCCATATAAATCTCCTGGGAAACTTTCTTTCCGCTCTTGACTTCCGTAAGGGTCGCCGTCAAGTACCAAGGGAAAGCATAGGTCAGCCCCCTCTTGACTGCTTCCATAACAGTAATCGGCGGCTTGCCTCGCCGCACTTTGCTAAAAGATATTTCCCAACCGCGACCCGTGTAATCCCGAATGGGGTTTATCTCGTCCAGAACCTCATCAATCCCTACGGAAAGAAGATGCTCAAAAGATTCCTTCTGAGCAAGGGCTAAGTCAGGAAGGGGCAGGAACTCTTTTCTTTCACCAAAAAATTTTCTTGGCATAAACAGGAAAAAGGCGCACCCCAAAAGAGCGCCCCTCGCGCTTCACCCAATGCTCTTAACCTTCGAACCCAAGATAGCAAATGGAACCGCCCTTGTCAAGCCCCTGTATGGGATACGGACATTTGAGATAAAAGCTGCTCCTTCACCAAACGCCCCGGCGAGGACGGACGCCGTTAAAGAACGGCAGATGCCCGATCAGGTCTTCGTTG
>CAZQCZ010000008.1:0-18387 GCA_964592215.1 uncultured Candidatus Saccharibacteria bacterium | reverse complement strand
CTCCTTAGTGTGTCTTGGTAAGGGTTGTTTGGCGCTTGGTGGAAACGGCGTGGGGAGGAAAGCGGGCCGGTTGTCCCGGGGGCGGAGGGGAAAAAGGAAGGCTTATTAGATTTTCTGAAGAGGAAGCTCGATGAAAAGGAAGGAAACGCCGCAGGTCCGGGTTATTCTAAAGGAATCCAAGAGCTTGTCCGGTTTCACATCCGGCGGGTGCGGGATGATATTGATTTTTTGCCGCAGGATAATAAGGTTTTGGGGTTGGGGGAGGAGGATATAGCAAGCTTGATTGTGGCGCTCAATGGTTCCCTTGAGGAGAGAAAGAAGGAGTATAGATATGCAACAGTGGGAGACCAGTTCAAATCGGCTGGGAAGACAGTGGAGGTAGTTGCGATTTATTCTTCGGCTGAAGAAGCATTCACGGAGGGGGAGGCGATTTAACAGGGTTGCAGGTGGTGACATCGGGGACATCACAGTACGATCAGCCTCCAACCGACAATGGGTTTGAGTTTTTGCCCGTTGTTTACTTCTGTAGACAAGTTGAGAGCCGGTAATGTCGGAAGTAGTGGCCCCGCCAGAAGTTACGTCTCTTGTAGCAGAGTTGCGGAGGCGTTTGGATGAAAAAGCGGCGAAAAACGAGAAGTTCCCCAACCGCGACAAAGATGCTGAAGCTCATGTTCAGCGCGTGCAGAAGGACTTTGGCTTTATTGACCCCCGCTGTTACGGGTTCTCTGAGGGCGACGCGGGGAGGGCAATAGAAAAGCTCATCGAAGGTCTTAACGCCTCCCTTGCGGAGCGTGGGGAGGAGCATCGGTACCTTAGAGTGGGGGATGAAGTGGCCTTGGGGGGAAAGCAGCACCGCGTGGTCAGTATTTCGCTTTCGATTCCGATATTGAGCGCCGTGGAGACAGGTTCCCGCCGTTCCATTGTTGGTACGAATTTGTATGATAATCCTGCTTCGAAGCAAGAGTTTCTACCCTTGGTATACCTCTTTGAGGAGATAACCTGATATCCTCCGCGTTCTAATTTCCCTTTCTTAATGTCCCAATTGTCTTTAATCCTTTGGCAGTGGTATCCTGTTACGGATGGTCGATCTTCGGCGATTAAGGCAGGCTTTTGGGTATGCTTTCTCTGGCGTCGCCCACGTTCTAAAGACGCAGCAGAACTTCAGGATTGGTCTAGCGGGAGCAATTTTGGTTATAGCGGCGGGAGTTTTTTTCAGGATTACCCTCTCTGAATGGACGCTAGTTATTTTTGCGACCCTTCTCGTCCTTATTACCGAGATGATAAATACTGTCTTCGAAGAGATGGTCGATCTTCTGAAATGCGAGTATGATAGGCGGTGTAAAGCTGCCAAGGATGTTTCGGCGGGGATGGTTGTCCTTGCCTTATTGGCGGCGATTATCGTTGGCCTCCTCGTTTTTCTCCCTAGAGCTGCCGAGCGAATCACCTCGTTTTGTTAGAATGGACCCGTTACCGTGCAGATAGAGAAGGCACACGCCCAGCCAGTTAGAGAGGTCTTTGCCGCCTTGGAGAGCTCGAAAGAAGGGCTTTCCTCTAAGGAGAGTGAGCGGCGGCTGGGACGTTATGGCCCGAACGTTCTAGTTGAGGAAAAGCGTTTCAAGACTCTGCGGCTGCTCCTAGCGCAGTTTAAGAACCTGTTCATTCTTCTTTTGCTTTTAGCCGTGACCCTCTCCTTTCTTTTTGAATCAGTGGTAAATGGCGTCCTCCTTCTTTTTGTTGTGGCGTTGAATGTAGGCAGCTCGTTCTTTCAGGAGAGAAAAGCAGAGAGGATGTTGGAGGCGTTGCGGGCGATTTACCCGCCAAAAATCGAGGTAGTTCGGGGCGGAAAGACTGCGGAAATTCCCGTCGGGGAGCTAGTTATTGGCGATGTTGTTGTCCTACGAGAGGGTGGTACAGTTCCTGCAGACCTGCGACTCTTTGAAGTTCACAACTTGAAGATCGATGAGTCCACCTTGACCGGCGAATCGGTTCCATCCACCAAGGTTTACGAAGCTCTTCCGGAGTCGTTGCCCCTAGCCGATCGCGAGAACATGGCTTTCGCCGGAACTTTGGTTGTTAGTGGTACCGGAAAAGGTGTAGTGACACAGACGGGGTTGAGGACGGAGTTTGGCCAAATAGCCGCTTTTGTTCAGGAGCAGGAGGGGCGAAGCCTTCTTCTTGAGAGGATTGCCCATTTGAGTATTTGGCTGGTTGGTATTTCCGCCACTCTCTCGCTGTTAATTTTCGTCCTTGGTTTTTGGCGCAGTCAAGAGCTTATTCATACCCTTAATTTCTCTATCGCGCTTTTTGTTTCAGCAGTGCCAGAGAGTTTGCCGACTATCACTACCTTAGCTCTGACAACAACTGCTTTACGGCTCTCGCGAAGGAAGGCTTTGGTTCGTCACCTTCCAACAGTAGAAGCACTTTCCGGCATAAATCTCTTTGCCTTCGATAAGACAGGGACTCTCACCCGGAATGAGATGTCGGTCGCCAAAATAATATTCCCCGATCGGGAGTTGGTGGTGACTGGGACGGGTTTTTCCTCCGATGGCCAGGTGTTGCGTAACGGCGCAGGCTCTGATCCTCGAAGCGATCCACAGCTTCGGGAGTTCATCGAAGTTGGTGCGCTAGGCGCCTCCGCCACTATCACACCTGTCGATGAGTCGGCGGATGGGAAATGGGTCGTGCACGGGGATCCCACCGAGGGGGCTTTCCTCATCTTAGCGGAGAAAACGGGAATGTCATTGGACAGGGGGAACGCTGCTAGGCGATTTGCCTTTACCTCAGAGAGGAAAATGAGTTCCGGTGTCTTTTTCAAGGATAAGGAATTGCGTGTTTACAGCTTGGGGGCGCCGGAGGTACTCCTTCCAAAATGCCGTTACTACCTGCATGGCCGGAAGCAAGTTGAACTTTCTCCTGCGAGGCGCGTCGAGCTCGAAAATCAGGCGAGCAGGTTGGCGGCTGATGGCTATCGCGTTTTGGCGTTGGCAATGAAGAAACAAACGACGAACTCCATTGCCAGTCGGGAACTCGAGCAAGATCTCACTTTTGTGGGATTTGGTGGTCTTCTTGACAGGCCGAAAGAGATGGTGGCCGAGACATTTACGAACTTGATGAGGGCGGGGATCAAGCCGGTGATTATAACCGGTGATCATCCGGGAACAGCTTCAGCGGTGGCTAAGGAGCTGGGGTTAAAACTTGCTCCGCGGGAAATCCTTTCTGGCTCCGAGATTAACAGGATGACGGATGAAGAGTTACTGGAGGTTATCCCCCGGATTACCGTTTTCGCTCGAATTACACCGACGCAGAAGTATCGCCTGGTGAAGATGCTTAAGCGCTTCGGCCTTCGGGTGGCCGTCTCGGGCGATGGGGTTAATGACGCGTCGGCGCTGAAGGAGGCTGATGTTGGTGTGGTGATGGGCGAGAAGGGAAGCGACGTTTCTAAAGAGGCAGCCGATTTGGTAATTCTTGACGATAAGATTGAGACGGTCATCCCGGCGATTGTTGAAGCCAGAACTCTTTACGACAACATCAAGAAGTTCTTTACTTTTCTTCTTTCGAGCAATTTTGATGAGCTTTTGGTGATTGCCTGGGCATTTCTGATGGGACTTCCCCAGCCGCTTACTATTCTTCAGGTGCTGTGGTTGAATTTGATTACCGATGGCTTACCCGCCCTTGCTCTCGCTTTTGACCCGCCCTCCGGCGACGTGTTAAAGGAGTCGCCTCGTGAGCTTGGTTCAAGCATGGTAAGGCCGATCGTTGGTTGCGCTCTCTTCTACGGTCTTCTCGCTCTGATCTGTAATGTGTTTATCGTTTTGCTTTATCTCTCCGACGTAACGAAGATGCGGACAGTCCTCTTTACCCAGGCGGTTCTTTTTGAATTGGCGGTTGTTTTTGCGATTCGAGGTGAGAGCCGCCCGTTCTGGAGGGGATTTTTCGAGAACAAATATCTTCTTGCAGCAGTTGCGGTTTCCGCCTTAATACAGGTCTCCTTAGTTTACGTGCCGGCGCTGCACCCATTGATGGGAATCACTTTTCTGAATGTTTCCGATTGGGGGGTGGTCTTGGGCGTTACCGGGGGTGCCTTCACGGTTGCGGAAATTGGGAAATGGGTTTGGAGGAGCAGGTACTCTCACTGACACATGGGTCGCGTCTTCATTGGTACTTCAGGTTGGGTTTATCCTCATTGGCGGGGCCGGTTTTACCCCGAGAATATTCCTGATGGCGGGTGGTTAGAGTTTTACGCGAAGAACTTCTCCGCCGTGGAGCTGAACGCCTCTTTTTACCATCTTCCTGGGGAGAAGACTTTTCGGAGTTGGTACGAGAGAACACCGAAGGACTTCGTCTTCGCCATTAAAGGGTCGCGATTTATTACTCACGTTAAGAGGCTGAGGGACTGCCAGGAGCCGTTGGCCAATCTTCTCCAATCGGTGTCCGGACTTGAGGAGAAGCTGGGCCCTATCTTCTTTCAGCTCCCCCCGTCGTTTGAGAGCGACAAGGAGCGGTTAGGGGATTTCATTAGGCTTTTGCCGATCGGTAAGCGCTTTGCCTTCGAGTTTCGTCACCCATCTTGGTTTAATAAAGAGGTCTGCGCGCTTCTGCAAAAGGCAAACTGTGCCTTGGTCGCGTCGGACACTCCCGACTATCCTTATGGGGAAATACAGACGGCTAATTTTATGTACTTCCGCCTGCACGGTCATGAGCAGCTTTATGCTTCGTCCTACACGAGGATGCAGTTGAAAGAGTATGCAGAAAGAATGCGGCAATATTTGAGGCGAGGCGACGTGTTTGTGTTCTTCGATAACGATGCCAATGCCAATGCTGTGGAGAATGCCAAGGGATTGGCTAAGTTGGTAGAATAACAAGGTAATGACTGACGCATACATCTTTCGAAAAGAGGAATTGAGACTTAATCCGTATATTTTTCGGATGAATGATATTCGAGGTGTCTTTAATAGGGATTTTCGGGAGGATGACGCCCGGGTGATTGGGCAGGCGTATGGTACGTGGCTGCAGGATAAAGGAAAGGACAGCGTTGCCTTGGGGCGAGACTGTCGGCTTTCTTCGCCGGTGATCCACGATGCCACCTTAGAAGGACTGCTCTCCACAG
The DNA here is from genome assembly GCA_964592215.1 of uncultured Candidatus Saccharibacteria bacterium. Lineage (GTDB taxonomy): Bacteria > Patescibacteriota > WWE3 > 9FT-COMBO-53-11 > 9FT-COMBO-53-11 > CAZQCZ01. The sequence goes on along the minus strand of CAZQCZ010000008.1, from coordinate 13,280 downwards.
GTATGCGGGTCATTGACGTTGGATTAGCGACTACCCCCGAGTCTTATTTAGCTCCTCTTCTTCTTAAGGTTGGCGCGTCAATGATGGTGACTGGTTCTCATCTTCCGGCTGAATGGAATGGTTTCAAACTTTCTTATGAGGACAGGACGGTCTTCGGTGATGAGATCCAGGAGGTCAGGAGGATCATCGAGCGCCAAGAGTTTAAGAAAGCGAAGGGAACGGTGGAAGAACAAGATATTCGCAGCGCGTACGAGGAATTGCTTGTCAAAAAGATAGGGGAATTCGAGCAGGCAATCGGTGGTAATAAAAAGCGATCGCTTAGGGTGGTGGTAGACTCCTCGAACGGGATGGCAGGTAGTTTCGCTCCCTATCTCTTGCGTGGATTGGGATGTGAGGTGATTGAACGCCACTCGCGATTAGATGGGACCTTTCCCAACCATGGGCCTAATCCGGTACAGGGGGTGAACATGATGGAGGTAATTAGTCTGGTCAAGCGGGAGAAGGCAGACTTAGGAATGTGTTTCGATGCCGATGCCGATCGTGTCAATATTTGTGACGAAACGGGATTTATTTTATGGGGAGACGGGATTCTAATGTTGTTTGCGCGTGATATTCTTACTCGCGATTCACGTTTGGAAATTCTCTACAATACTCAATGCTCACCGGCGGTGGAGGAGGATATTATAATGCACCGAGGTATCCCCGTGATGGTTCCTACCGGCCATTCTCTTGTTCTAAATGAACTTCGTTTTTACGAAGGCGCTTTTGCCGGAGAATACAGCTGTCACTTTTACTTCTATGATCATTTTTACGGGTTTGATGACGCTTTGTATGCGGCAATGCGCTTGGTAAAAATTCTTGAGCGAAAAGAAGAGCCGCTCTCGAAGATAATGTCTGATGTTCCGTTCTACAGGGCGACGGGGGAGATCGAGGTTCCGATGCCTGACGAGCGGAAGTTTGCCGTTGCTGAGAAGGTTAAAAATTCGCTTCGCCGCAGGTATTTTGTCAACGAGATGGATGGTGCTCGAGTTAAGTTTAAGGGAATGGAAGACACTTGGGGTCTGATGCGCGCATCTAACACGTGTCCCGAGTTAGAAATCTTTGCTTGGGCAAAGACCGAGGAAGACATGATTAAAGCAAAGGAGGCGCTTTTGGAAGAGGTACAGAAGTATAGTTAATAGTGAATGGCTAATAGTAAAGGTAGTAAGGAGACAGTGTTGTCAATTCGGACGGCAAAGGAGATGCGGGAGGTAATGATGGACCCTGCTGCCAATGCTCCAGAGGAGGCTTATTACATGATCCGTCGGTCGGGGATGAATATCACTGTCCTCCCCGAATATCGTCTTGGTCGGGAGTACCCAAAGACATACGGTCACTTTCACCAGCCAGAGGCAGAGGAGAAGTATGAGATCCTTCTTGGTGAGGCAGCGATGTTGCTCCAGAAGGGAGTGAACCCGATAGGCGAAGTAAGGCTAATTCGGCTGGAAAGGGGCGATTCGATCACTGTCCCGAAAGGGTACGCGCACAGTCTAGTTAACCTTGGTACAGGACCGGTGGCGACGCTTGACGATCACGATTCCGCCAACTTTGAGAACGTCTACGATTGGATTCGCACGAAGCGTGGGTTCGCGTATTATATTGTGGAGGATAGTGAGGGCCGTCCAGAAGCGATTCCTAATCTTCATTACGAAGGTATTCCTCCGATTAAGTATGAGTAGTGATAACGACTACCCGGAACTTCCGGCAAGAGAGAAAGAGCGGGGGAAGCGGCGTGAGAAGAAGCAACGTCCCCAGTGGAAGATAAGCGGACGGGGCGTGTTTACTCTTGCTCAGATCGTTCGGAAAAAGGCGAGGGGTAAAAGAGAATGATGAATCCGATTTTTTGTCTGGAGGAATTGGGGTTGCGAGATGCGCCGCGGGTAGGCAAGGAGGCGGCGGCGCTTGGGGAGCTTTTCAGGATGGGCGCTCCCGTTTCGGCTGCTTTTGCCATTCCGAATACTTCCTACGCGGAGTATATTAATCAACCGGTGGTGAGGGATTTGCTGGAGAGGAGCAACTTTTACAATTCCGAGGAGCTGGGGGCGCATTTACTTGTATCTCCCGTCCCTAACATTCTAGAGCGGTCGTTGCGATTATCCTACCGCGCGCTTTCTGGCCCGCGAGATATTTTCGTCTTGGTGAGGGGTGGCCACAACGAGTTAAGAGCGCTCGGCGAGGAGGAATTGATCCACAGCGTTAAAAGAATCTGGGTTGATCATCTTATCCAACTCCTTCTCTCGGGGCGTAAAGTTTCTCACAATCCTCTTCCTATCTTTGTCCAGCAAGTTGAGCGGTGTGACTTCCACGGTCGGCTTCTTACCTCTGATTGCTACACCAACGATCCGAACATTGCGGTGGTAGAAGTTGATTATGAACGTGGGAAGGAGAAATTTTTCTTCGGGAAAGATTCGGCACGGCTGATAAAGCGCTTGGTGGTAGGTGAAGCAGAAAAAACTGTCACCCTGGAACAGATATTGCCGATCGTTTCCTGGGCGGCGAAGGTGGAAGATGTGCTTGAATCCTCTCAGGAAGTGGGGTGGGGTCTCTGTCGGGATGTATTTACTTTCTCGCGCACAAAGCCTCTCCTTTTGGCCACGGCCAGGTCAAATGTGACTAAGCTTTGGGTGAGGGTGGTCGGGGGAGACACGCCCGTTCCCATTGAGGCGGCAGGTATTTTTGCTCCCACTGCTTCGTGCGCTGCTGTCCTGGCTTGGAAGTTTTCGGACAGGCCTATCTTTCTTGAGCTAACCGGTCTCGACGAGAGCGAACTTGCTACAATTCGGGAAGCACGGAACAAGGAGGGGCAGCAGAACCTTCATCTTATCCTTCCCCCGATAAGGACAGTGGATGGTTTGAAGGAGGCGAAGCGGATTATTGCTGGGGAGGGGCTCCCCCGCGGACCTCATTTGAAGTACTTTCTTAGGCTTGCCTTTCCCGCCAATGTTGTTCTTCTCGAGCGCCTTCTTGGGTTGGAAGTTGATGGCGCAGTTTTGGATGGTATGCAGCTCGCCCGGGGTTTTCTCGGAGCGAATAATTCGGCTGGGCTTGACGATTCCATGCTTTGGGCAGTGGGTGTGGCTAACCGGTGTTGTCGGGCCGCCGGGGTTGAACTTCTCTTTTACGGGTTGGATTTAGGGGAAGAGTCTGTGGCGAAACTACTTCACGAAGGTGTTACGCAGATTGTGGTAGATGCGGGGCAGGAGAAAGTCCTTCTCCCTCTTCTTTCACGCGTTGAGGAAAGGGTGCTAAAGGCTGCCAGTTTGGATGTCCAATCGTAAATTATGCTTGACGTTGTTTGCATTGGTGCCGCTACTGAAGACCTTTTCTTCTTTTCTGATAGCTTCGAGATTGCGGATCAGAAAGTTTTTCTTCCGTGGGGAGAGAAGTTTGCCGTAGGGCGGTTGGAGCGGCGATTCGGAGGGGGAGCATTCAACGCCGCCGTTGCCTGCAGTCGCCTTGGTCTGGGGACGGCTCTCTTTGGGCGGGTAGGCAACGACCGTCCGGGGGCCGCTATCAAGGAGTTTCTCGAGGGGGAGAGGGTCTCTACTAAATTCTTAGCTGTTGACTCAGGATTTAAGACCTCAACGTCGGCCCTTCTTTCCTCCGGTGGCGAACGGGCAATTGTGATGTTCCGAGGGGAGAATGATAATCTGCTCGATACCAGTCCTGATTGGGACGAGGTCCTTGATTGCCGCTGGCTTCTTGTTATCGACCTTGCAGGGACAAATAACGACCTTCTCTTTGAAGTTGTGGAACGGGCGGGGACGAGGGGGATAAAGCTTGCCTACGTTCCCGGGCAGGGCGAGCTTCGGTTAGGCAAGGAGAGGCTGAAACCGGTCTTCGCCGCGGCATCGGTCTTGGTGCTTAACTTGTATGAAGCGGGAATGATCTTGGGTAAGAGGGGTGGCGGAGCTGAGGGAATGTTGAGCGAGTTTAGAAAGCTTGGGGTGGAAATGCCGGTAATAACTAAGGGCCCTAAGGGGTCAGTAGCTTACGACGGGAGCCAGTTCTATTATCAAGAGGCGACGCCTAAAGTTAGAGTTGTTGACCGTACCGGTGCAGGGGATGCCTTCTCTTCGACTTTTACAGCGGGGGTTGTTCTTGGCAGAGCTGTTCCCGAGGCCCTTCTCCTAGCGGCAAAAAATTCTAGCTCCGTAGTTACCAGAGTTGGCGGGACAGATGGTCTGCTCGCGCTTTCCGCGCTTGAGAGGTTCGGAGAGGATGAGGAATGATTAGCGCTTTAGTTGCTTTCTGCCAGGACTTAGTGGTCACCTTCGGTTATTCGGGGGTCGTTTTCGTCGCTGTTTTGGAAAACTTTTTCCCCCCTCTTCCATCAGAAGCGATCTTCCCTTTTGTTGGCTTTGTTGCTGCCCAGGGAAAGTTGGCTTTGCTCTCTGTTATTGTTGCAGGAGTAGGAGGGACTTTCATCGGAGCCCTCTTTTGGTATCTAGCAGGGCGCTGGCTTGGGAGCGATAACCTCAAAAAGCTTATCGCTAGCTACGGAAGGTCTTTCCACATTAAGTTGGGAGATATTGAGCGTGCCGAGCGCTGGTTTGAGCGGTATGAGAAACCAGCCGTCCTTTTCGCCCGTGTTATTCCTCTTGTTAGGACTTTCATCTCGGTACCAGCCGGGTTTGTTGAAATGAATCTGGTGCTTTTTTCTCTCCTGACACTTGTGGGAAGCACAGTCTGGATTGGACTTCTCTCTTACGCGGGATTTGCTTTAGGTGAGCGGTGGGAGTCAGTAGTTCCTTACGTTGAGAATTATGAGGTGGTGGCTTTTATTCTCGCCGCTGCAGCGATTGTCCTCGTTTTTCTCAGAGGGTATAGAGATCGACATCACTAGGTTTTTGTGATATTCTCCGGTCAGTACCAACAGGCCGTGCTTCGGCCTCCGGATCTTTACTTTTCTCCTGCCTTCGGCAGGATTAAGGTAGAAAAAGAGGGGAACTGCCCTTTCGTGCTCGGACATAACCGAGTACGATTTTTCTAATCTTGAGCGGCCTTGTCCGGATCTCCCCGAGGCGTTAGAGGTCTTAGGGCCTGTTTTTCGGGACCCTCAAGCACACCTGGGGATGAAATTGATGCCCGGTGCCGCGGCTGCCGTGACAGCGGTGTCGCGCTTGGGCATACCGGTTGTAGTTTGTACCAAGCGCCCGGTGGATGTGTGTGATGCCACCAAAGCCGCGCTTAGGAGGAACGGAGTCCCATTTGACCTTCTGATTCTTTCGCATCAGAAAGTCGAGCTGGCGCTCGCATTATCCTGCGCGTTGTCGGTGGAGGACAATCCAGCCTACGCACAGGAGTTTGCAGAAGCGGGTATCGTCTCTCTTCTTCTCGACGCTTCTTACAACCGAAATGCCGAGGGAGAGGGGGTGGTCCGAATTTTTGAGTTGCAGGAGGTTATCAACGCTGTCAAGATTGTGAAGTTTGTGGAGTCCCGCATCAGCCGCTCGTTGGCTAAGCGACGAGCTGCCCTTCTTTTGTTGCTCGGTGCGGCACCTTATATCTTTTTATCTTTTTGTAGCCGCCGCAGGAGAATGCGGTTTATGTAGGCAGAAAGGATAATGCTGGCGGCTAGAACTCCCAGGTAGGGAAGGGGAAGAGGAAGGTAGAGCGGATTGATCGTTGTCTGGCCCGCGACCGTACTTGTTATTTCTTCTCCGGCGAAGGATGTTGCCGATACCGTTGCGTTCAGGGTTTCTTTGCCTCTGGTGGCAAAGTTATTCGGCATGAGCCTGATTTTTGTTTCCGTTTCTCCCCCCGGGGGAATAACTCCCAAGCTGATTACTTCGGTTCCCTCAATTGTTAGGAGATTACTAGTTAGGGCGAGCTGAGCGTTTATGGCAACTACTCCCGAAGTGTTCTTGACGCGGACAGTGGCAGTCGTTGGGAAGGGAGATATGGAGAGGTGTGGGAAGGAGATCTCGACGGATAGTTGAGGCAGCTGCTTGACCGCTGTTGCCTCCGAAGAGAGGGAAACCTTTACGTCTCGTTGGTTCGGGTCAGTCTTGTAGCTTCCGGCAGGAAGGGGATATTCTGACGAGAGGCCTTTGGTGACAAAAGTTATGTGCGAAAGGTCAAAGGCGAAGAAGTAGTCGCTTTCCGAGGTAGCGCTCCAAGTTGGGTCCACCATTGTCCAGCCATTGCCGGGGAGATAGATTTGGGGCCAGGCGTGGAGAACGTCACCGCCTTCCAGCCGAAGGGAGAGGGGACGGTGGGATTCGTCGGAGGCGTAAGCAAAACCGTTTATCTCCCGGGCGGGGATGCCTGCCGCTCGAGCGAGAGCGATAAAGAGGTCGGTGTATCCCATGCATACCGTCCCTTCCTGTTGGTCTAACGTTGCCAGGGCACCCAGCCTAGTGAGATCTCCTTCGGCGATCATGGTGTAGTCGTAAGTTAGATATTCGCTGACGAAGTCAAAGATCTTCTTCGCATTTTTGGCGGCGGAGAGAGTAGGGTCGAGCAGTTCCTGGGCCTTAGTTTGGATTGCTGCGTCGTCTACCTCCCAATATTTAGCGGATTGGGTGTAGATATCGACGAGCTCTTGGGGGATTGCCCCGATTTTGTCTTCGTTGAGCTTTGGGGGAGTGTAGAATAGCGCTACTAGACCTTCCCAAGCGATCTCTTTCGTTTCGCGCGGCCCGAGGTTGTAGCGCGCCAAGTAGTTACCATCCTCATCTATCCTGATGCTCACCGGTTCGGGGGTGAGGCTCCTGACGACTATTTGTTGTTGGTTGGGTATATCTGGAGGGAGAGCGATCTCCGTGTATCCAAGGGTGACTGAGGGATTTTCGAGATGATAGTTCAGGTCGAGATGATAGAGCTGGAACTTGCCAAAGGATAAGCGTGGTGGGCTTTGGAGCAATTCTGTTTTGGAGTAGCGGACGGTTGTTTTTCCCGCCGATGTTGAGGAACTTGCTGGCGGCGGTGAAGCGTAAAGAAGCGGGCCGAAGCCTTCGGGGACAACGAGGGCGAGGTCATATCTAGCAGTCTCACTTAGCCCCGAGATTTTTAGGAGGTTGATTTCCCAGAGAAGACCATTGTGAGAAGCGAGGCTGGGGAATTCATAGGAAATTCCAAACCGGAGTTGCTTTCCCGTTCCATAAACCCGTGCTTGGAAATTGAGCGTTATAACCGTTCCCCCCTCTTTCTTCTCGACCTCCGGGGTTATGGCGCCCGTCGGATCCCAAGCTGTCACGTTCTGAATCTCCTCACTTCCGATAGTGAAGCTGTATTTTGAGACAAAAAACTTGCTTGTTAAGTTTGTGATGGTAACATTTTGCTCCACCGTCGTTAGTCCAGTGTCATCAACGGTATACGTTGTATCGTATTCGTTGGAGAAGTTTTCCGCCGCTTGAGCAGGGGAAGTAAAGATATAAAGGCAGGAAGATATGGAGAGCGATAAAGAAAGTATTAGGGCCGAGATTCTCCGCATCCTTCAATTATCTTAGCAAAGAAGGTTGAGTTGGTTGCGCAGGTGGCTCTGATGTGATAGTGTTTTTCAGGATGACACCTGTCTTGAAATCTTTCCTCTTCAGCCTAATTGCCCTCTTTGGGGCAGCGCAGATTGTGGGGGGGTTTTCTTTTGGCGGCGATATCACCGTTCTCCTTTTCGCTGCCCTCATTTTTGGAGCAGTTAATTCGGTTCTAAGACCGGTTCTTGAAACGATAGCTATTCCTCTCAATTGGCTGACTTTAGGGCTATTCTCCATTGTGATCGATGCCTTCCTTCTCTATCTCGTGACCCGGGTGGTTCCTGGGTTGGCGGTTACTGCGTTCCGTTTCGGCGGTTTGCACTTTGAACTTCCGTCGCCTTACCTCAGCGTTACCATTCCCGCCTTCGATGTTCCCGTTATCGGTACGCTTCTAGTCACTTCGCTGGTTATCTCTGCCTTCATTCTTATGCTGGAGGTTGTTTTCTCTGATGACTAAGGAGTCAGTTCTTTGCTTAGCCCAAATATTGGCGGCGATGATCCTCCTTGCTTCTATCCTTCTGCAGGGTGGGGGCGTGGGGCTTTCTAGCTCATTTGGTGGAGGTGAGTCGTTTAAGACGAGGCGCGGCGTTGAAAAATTCCTATTCTTCACAACGATAATGGCGGCATTTCTGTTTATCTTAACTGTCTTTGCTAGTCTGTTGGTTCGATGAGGCGTTATTTTCCTTTCCTATGCGTTTTGAGCGCTGTTGTAGGGGTGTATCTCTTGCGCTTAGACCTTCAGCCGGTCTTGGTTGAGGGTATAGTTGGTCAGCCAGTTAATTTAAGTCCTGTTGCAGGGCCTGAGAGCGAAATAGATGAGACCATCGAGGCGCTCCTCTTTCGATCGCTCTTTGTTTATGATCGGTCGGGGGGGCTGGTATCTGATCTTGCGGAGAGTTACGAGGTGGGTGACGGGGGGAGGGTCTTTGAAGTGAAGCTTAGGGGTGATGTTTTTTGGCATGACCAATATCCAATCGTGGCCGAAGACATTGTTTATACTTTTAGGCAAGATCCTGCCTTTGCCGGGGTTAAGATGGAGGTGACTGAGGAGGGGGCTGTTCGGTTCGAATTGGAGAAACCATTGGCGTCCTTCCTTTCAATCCTTACTCGTCCTATTGCACCCTCTCATTTGTCAGGGGAGCAGGCGGCCTTTCCTTCCGTAGGCAGTGGCAGTTTTAGGATTAAGGAGGTGAGACAGAGTAGTCTTGTTGACGAGGTGGTATTGCAAAATCTCAACCAGGAGGGCGACGTAAAGGAACTTGTTTTTAAATTTTTCCAGTCGCAAGCATTGTTGGAAGAAGCAGCGCGGCGGGGGGAAGTAGATGCTTTCACAGGCGGCCAGTTTGACCACCCGTCGTTTACGAAATATGAGGCGCCTCTTTATGGGCGATATTTTGCCATTTTCTTTAATTTGGAGTCGGAGAATACGTTGATTAAGAATTCTGACTTTAGGAAGGCGGCAGCAAGAAAAATTCCCCTCTCGGCTCTGGTTGATGGCGTTTTGAAAGGAGGGGGCAGCTTCGTTAAGGGTCCGCTTAGCGGTACGTGGGCGGAGGCTGCTCTGTCGTTCCCGGAATTTTCGCCGACGCTCAAGGGCGGCTACTCCGGATCAGTGACATTGACAGTTCCTGGTATCGATGAGCTAGTTAGCGTGGCAGAGGTTGTTGCTGAGCACTGGCGGGAGTTGGGCGTGAAAGTAGTGCTTGCTGGTATCGACCCAACGGCGATTGAGGCGACAGTGGCGACGAAGGACTTTGAGGCTATTCTCTTAGGCCAAGAGGTTGATCGGGATCCCGATCGTTATAGCCTTTGGCATTCCACTCAGAAGGATTACCCCGGGTTAAATATATCTTCTTATGAAAATCCTCGTGCCGATCGTGCCCTGGAGGAGGGGCGCAAGGCGATGGATAACGTGGCAAGGCAGAAGCACTATGACAACTTTCAGCAGCTTTTTCTCGAAGACAATCCGGCAGTTTTTCTTTATCACCCTAACTTAAACTATTTTGTTAGCCGGAAGTTTAGCGGTATTGATCTCTCTTCCGTTTTTGTTCCTGCTGACCGGTTCTGGGGTATTCAGGAGTGGAAGAAGCTTTAGCCTCGTTTCGCCCGGTAGTTTCCAATTAACCTCATTACTAATGGCTAACGATGCTGTGCTTTGCTGCCCTAATAGGCGGAGAGGAGTCTATCCAGGGCCGCTGCAGGATCGGAGGCGGTGACGATTGCCGAGGAAACGACGGCGCCGATTGCCCCCAGCTTTAGGGCGGTTTGGATATCCTCTTCTGCGCGAATACCCGCGCCGACAAGGAGAGGAGTGGGTCTGGCGGCTTCAACCGCTTCGGGGATTATCGCCGCCCTTGCTGAAGTAACTGAAACGTCTCCGGCGATCAACTCCGGTGGTTCGTAGGCGATGTAATTTGGCTCCAACCTTCTTATTCTGGAGATTGCCTCGATAGAATCGGCGAAGATCATTGTTGAAAGCCCCGCATTATGCGACAGCTCAACTGCCTTTGCCAAGTCTTGATCACTCATGGGATGCTCGCTGTGGTTCAAGAATGTCCCCTTTATTCCCAGATACCTTTCCCCCTCTGCAGGGAGGAAGCCAGTTCCCCTCTCAAGTGTGAGCGGGTCGGAGTGCTGTGCCCACAACGGAATATCGGTTGCGTCAGCGATTTTGGCAGCAAAGAGAGGAGGTGGGGCAAAGAATGTGCCCACGGCAGGATATCTTCGGGCAACCGCTTCTAAGTTCTGATAGAGCTTAGGGAATCCTTCAAACGCTTGGCGGTAGTTTTTAAAGTTGATGAAAAGGACATTAGCCATTAGTCAGAAGTTACTAGACATTAATAAATAATTAGAAGATTCTGATTACTCTCTGTACCCCTTTCCCTGCTCTAAACGTTCCATAAAGAAGCGAACATTATCAGCCCAAGGGTAGCCATTTTGAACGGAAATAGGAGCGTACTTAGTCATTATAAGGTCAATAGTGGTTAAGCCCTGATCAATATAGTTTTCCTTTAATCCCCTGGCTACCTTTTCGATTCCCTCTTCCCAAGAGCTAAACCTAAGGGTTCCTCTTGAGTGAATTCCCCATCCCCAAGCATTGTAGGATTCGTAAGGGACAACGCGTCCGAAGAGCGATTCGTTGCCGGCGATGCCGGTTAGCAGTCTCCAGTCCAGATTGTATTTATCGGACACATCGAGGATGTAATCTGAGTAGGGAGCGAGAGGCGAGTTGTAGCTTTCAAGGAATTGGCGGAGAAGGGATGGGCGAGCTTCTTTTGAGACATAACTTTCACCGAGGACAACGGCAGCTGGCGATTGGGAACCGAATGACGAGTAGTTGGTGCTGGTGCCAAAGAATCTCGGAAGGGAAAGGGGATGGCGGAGAAGGTAGCTGGAAGAGAAGATGATGACCGTACTAGAGGCGAGGAAGAAGACGAATGGCAAACTAAAGAGCAAAACAAATGGCTTTGCCGACAGGGGCTCGCGTCTCATATTCTATACCCAGATGTAGCAAACTGTAATAACAAAAGTCAAGCTTCCCGTTTTCGTCAGCCTGTAGTTACTAGGACAGCTACAAAGCGAGCAGGTTGAGGCAAAGAAAACCGAGGAGGGCCGCCCCTTCTTTTGAGGCATCGGGGATTCCTAGCGGGTTCTTTCGAATCTCAAAGTTATGAAGTGGGGAGAACGGCTTCTTGGGATAACTCATCAGGTAATCTAAAGCAAGATGAAGAGAGAAAAATGCCAAAGGGACCCAGGTATGAAGGTAGGCGCACAAGGGCGCAACCCAAAGGAGAGAGATAGGCTCTTGCAACGGAGTTCGCCACGGGTAAGAGATAACCATTCTCAGCCCATATTTTTTCAAATACATTGGGACTTTTAGGAGATGATCGAGGTCCAAGCAGACACCAAAGATGATGGCCAGCATAACTGCATCGCCGGATAGGTTAAGTATGTTAATCCCTAGTAGTGTTGCCAAAATGTGAACGAAGATAGTCATATGTGGAGCGGCGGACCGGGATTGAACCGGCGACCTTCTCGTTGGCAACGAGACGTTCTACCACTGAACTACCGCCGCTTGGTTGGGTTGGTGCCGAGGGTGGGAATCGAACCCACATCCCACGCTCTTCAGGCGTGTGTCGTGACCACTTGACTACCTCGGCGAGCGTTGGCGAGGTAAAAATATAGCTCCGACGGCTTCATCGGGTATTCGTCGGCCTCGCGCGTTAGCGCAAGCTTACGCCACGTTTAGTTTAGCAAAGGACAGTTGAAGATTCTACCCTGGATTTAATAAAATGAAACAAAAGGGGGTGATGTTATGGTAGGGAAAAATCCACGGGAGCCAGAAGTAGCGGTTTTAAAAGAGCTTCCTACTGAGCCTTGGGAAGTAAGAGGGCTGGTGAGTATGGATGGGTCAACAGTAACGGTGAGAGTTGAAGACGAGAAGGGAAGGAAATGTCCGAAAAGTCTTTCTCGTGAGGATTTTGCGGCATTAGAAATGAAGGCGCAGAAGATGCTTGATCATCCCGATAGTTTTCCTCGGGGAGAACAGCTTGATGAGCAAGAAAGGAAACGAGTGGAAAGGTGGTTGGAGGAAGCAAGGGAGATGAAGTTGAATCTCTCGCCACAGCATTGAGATTTCTTCGGCTCTTAAAGTTGCCGATGAGGCCAGGGTAAACGATTCTTTCTTGAAAGCGGTTGATGTTCCTTTTTGGATGGGGTTGGCTGGGACATCCTTGTACTGGTTTATGGCTACAGAGGGAACCTTTTGATTATCTGACTAGGTCCGGTTGCGTAATCGGATGAACCTACAGTTTCCGAACGGATGTCTCAAAATCTGGTGGGCCCGCCTGGATTCGAACCGGGGACCTTTCGGATGTAAGCCGAACGCTCTACCGCTGAGCTACGGACCCACGTCTTGTGACTACTCCTGCACCAAACTTCGTTTCGGTGCAGGATAAACCATGTTAGCAATTTCTCCTGTTAAAAAATTCTTCAACCTTCTCTTAAGAGATGCTCTATCAAAGCCAGTTTTCAAAGATTTTTCTCTCTTGATAGCATCTTCCTTATTCAAGGAAGTCTCGTAGTAAGCATCAGTGGACGTCTGTGTCTGGTCGCAGGAACTTCCCCCCATCATGCTTTTCGATTCTTGCCTGCAGGTCATTTGTCCATAGAGCTTACCATCATTTTACTTAGCAACATATAGGTATAGAACATTTGCATAAACATGGCCCGCCAGCAACGCTAAAGCGTAGCTTTTGCGGGCTGGTGGGCGAGAGAGGAGTCGAACCTCCACGGGTTTTACCCCACAGCCTCCTGAAGACTGCGTGTCTGCCATTCCACCACTCGCCCGGATAACCCCCAACTAAGATTATCGCAGAATTAAAGCTTTATGAGAAGTAGCTGGGCCTCACCGTTGAGACACCCGTCGGCGTCGTAGCCCAAATCCAGCAGCTTCTGCTCGACAGAAGAAGGGATGGGATTTTGGTCGTCATAGTCTCGCTGGATTCCCATATAAATCCCCGGTGGGACAGTACAGCCGTAGCGACCGCCGCCAGATCCCCAGTAGTTGTAGTCGTATTTCCCACCCCAGGGCGTCTCCGTTGGCCATTTCGCCAAGTATGGGCCCTTCCATTGGTTGGCGACGATACTCTGCCAACCGGAAGGACAATGTGAATCAACGTAAAGGGCAGGATCCTCTTTATCGGGGTAGTAGGGAAGACTCTGCGTAAAGCCCGGGTCTGCTCCTCTGTTAGTATCGGGCGG
>CAZQCZ010000007.1:0-18591 GCA_964592215.1 uncultured Candidatus Saccharibacteria bacterium | reverse complement strand
GGGCGAGATACGGGGGCGGAGGGGCAATAGTGTCTTTTTGGAAGAGATCGCCACCCTGGCCGCGGAGAGTGGCCCAAAAACTCCCTATGCTGGTAAGGAGGTTGATTCCGATATAGTAAATAGCGGCGATGGTGAGAAAGGCTATCGTTAGAATCAAGACCAGACGTTTGAGTTCGGTTTTCTCCTCCTTTGGAACGTCCCGCCAGTGCTTCTTCAATACCCGCTGCTTAGTAAGCAAGTACCTTCTCGTAGGCCTGACAGTTCTTTTTATCTTTTTTCGAATAGTCATCGATAGAACTGGCGCTCGGGTTTGGACCGAGAATTCTTCCCTTGTCCCGCCGGGGCGGGAGTAACGATTCGTGATGGAGCCGAGGGCGGGACTTGGACCCGCAACCTATCCCTTACGAAGGGAGTGCTCTACCATTGAGCTACCTCGGCGGAACGCGTCCAAAAGGACTGCTCCCTGCCTCGTCCTCCTCTCCAGCGGGTAAACCGGCAAACAGGCACCATTGAGCCGGGGCGGCTTAACTTGGAGCGGCGGACCGGGATTGAACCGGCGACCTTCTCCTTGGGAAGGAGACGTTCTACCACTGAACTACCGCCGCCTGGCGGTCCCGACCGGATTTGAACCGGCGATCTTCTGGTTGACAACCAGACGTGTTAACCAGGCTACACCACGGGACCATGAGTGCCGCGAATGGGCCCGGGGTGATAGCTCCGACGGATTGCCGGGGCGTCCACCACGGGACCATAGGTACCTCCGATTTTACCACGAAGGGGTAGTCAGCGGTCCTGGATGGTTGGATGCAGTGATCGGCAATTGACAGGAACTGCCTCCCGCGGGCAGTAGCCTCTTGACTGCGAGCTGCGTATGTTGAGCAATTAGGGTTTCGCTGGTATAGTTGTAGTGTTGCTCTTTCCGTAAAATCCCTAGCTAGGGAGGAGGGGGAGATTGTCTTGGGACGGTCTTAACCAGGTAGCGTGGCTGCTGGTGGCAGCGCTGACGGTCGTCGCCTTCTATTCTCTTATCAAGAGAATGGTAAGGATGACGCTGGATGAGTTGAACCTGGTCTACGGCTGGTTGCGATTCCGTTGGCAGATGGTAATCACTGCCGCCAAGGTTGTGGTGCCGATCTGGGCACTGCAATTCTTAATTATTTGTTTCTGGGCCAAGTATCCGGTGATGCTTCAGTGGCCGTGGCAGGGGGTTTCATTTACTAATCTTTTGTTGGCATGGGTTGAGGCGCCCGTGCTTGAAGAGTTTCTGCTACGGGGGCTTATCTTCTGGTTTCTTCGTCGGCAGCGCGGTCCCGTTGTGGCGACTGCGGTGACAGCGATTGTTTTCGGCTTTTCTCATGCAGTAAGGGCTGTTCCAGCCCTGCTCTTCTTTATTATGTCCGGCGTCTCATTGGCGCTGGTTGTGGAGCGGACCAAGAGTCTAATCCCGGCGATGTTGGTCCATTCGGTACAGAACGTTATTGTTTCCACCTTAGGGTGGGGTGGTTGAGGCGGCTCCGACAATCCTTGATTGTCGGGGCCGTTTTCCTTGGTGTCCTTGCCCTTCAAATTGTTAAGATTGCTTTAGATGCCACATCGGGGGGAAGATCTTGCCAAACTCTCCAATCCTTACATCGCTAAAATGCTGCGGGAAGTGGCAGCGGCTTACGAGGTTAGGGGTGAGGACTACTTTCGGGTTCGTGCTTACGATAATGCTGCCGATTCAATCGAGCATGCCACTTCTGAAGTTAAGGACCTTTGGGAAAGCGGACAGCTTCAGGCCGTTCCTGGCATAGGGGGAAGTATCGCCGGCCACCTTGATGAATTTTTCCGGACCGGAAAAGTTAAGCATTTTGAAGAGGCCAAGAAGGGATTGCCGTTGGGAATGTTTGAGTTTCTCGGTTTGGAGGGAATCGGGCCTAAGACTGCTTATCGATTAGCTAAAGAGCTTAACTTGAAGACGATCAATGAATTGAGAAAAGCCGCCGAGTCCGGGGCGATAGAGAGGTTGCCCGGGTTCAAGGAGAAGACAGCTAAGCAGATTCTTAAAGCCATCGAGGAGCACAAAGAAGGGGAGGGGAGGATGTTGCTTCCGATCGCTTATGCGACAGCAGGGAAGCTAACCGCGGAGATCATGAATATGCCGGGAGTAGAACGAGCCGACCCTATGGGTTCGTTGCGGCGGATGGTTTCTACCATCGGCGACATCGATATTGGAGTTGCGACCAGTGATCCCAAGGGAGTTGTTGATGCTTTCACCAAACTTCCTGATGTAGGTCGAGTTTTGGCCGCCGGCGAGGCAAAAGCAACCGTCCTTCTAAAGACGGGAAGGCAGGTTGATATCTATGCTCTTGATCCCCAGGGCTATGGTTCCCTTCTGCAGTACTTTACCGGTTCCAAGCAGCACAATATTCATCTGCGGGTAGTGGCGAACAGACAGGGATACTCCTTGTCCGAACACGGGATTGCGAAGTTCAAGGGGGGGAGAATTGCCGGTAAACCTGTTCCGATAGCGACGGAGGAGGAATTTTACCGGACTCTAAAAATGCCTTGGATTCCTCCTGAGTTGCGGGAGGACGACGGTGAGATTGAGGCGGCGCTGGCGAATTCTCTGCCGAAGCTAGTTGAGTTGGGGGACATTTGGGGCGACATCCACATCCATACGAATAACTCCGACGGAGAGGAATCTCTTGAAGAGATGGTGGCAGCGGCTGTTGCCCGGGGGTACAAATACTGTGCCGTTGCTGACCACGCGCCATCAGTCCGGTCGCTAGGGTTAGTGGGGGCGCACGGGGAAATAGTTCGGCGGCGAAAGGAGGTAGAGAGGCTGCAGAAGAAGTATGAGGGAAAGCTCACCATCTTCTTTAGCGGCGAAATTGATATCACGGCAGAGGCGGAGCTCGAACTTCCGGATAAACTGATGGCCCTCTACGACTTTACTACCGCCTCAATTCACTCCAGTTTCGGTCAGTCTAAGGAGCAGATGACGAGGCGCATCATAAATGCCCTTCACAATCCTTATGTGAAGGTCATTGGTCATCCAACCGGCCGGCTTTTGGGAAAGCGCGAGGCATATGATGTTGACTGGGAGAGTGTTTTTGCTGTCGTGGCTAAAGAAGGAAAGTTCTTGGAAATCAACGCCTTTCCTACTCGTCTTGATCTTCCCGATGCTTTGGTGCGAGAAGCAAAAGAGGCGGGGGTTAGGCTTGTTATCAATACTGATGCTCATCACTCTTCACAGTTTGGCAATATGCGCTTTGGGGTTGCCGTTGCGCGTCGCGGTTGGTGCGAAAGAACTGATATCATTAATACGCTTAGCGTTAGAGAGTTTGCTAGAGCGATTGGGATTAAGAGTCAGGAGGGTTCGTACCGAATAAGGCAAAGTGGGAGGAGGTGAAATCTCAACATAGGGTTTAGATGCTAGTGGCTAGCCGCTAAACCCTGGCTGCTAAAAATGACAACCACAACATTGATTGTTCTTGGTGTACTCGCTTTAATAATTGTTTTCGTTTGGGCTACCTACAACTCATTGGTGGTCGCAAAGGTTAGAGTTACTCAGGCTTGGAAGGACATCGATATCCAGTTGAAGCGTCGCTACGATCTTCTTCCCGACTTGGTAGCAACGGCAAAGAAGGCGGCCGCCCTGGATGAGAAGATTCTAACCGGGGTGGCCAGGCTTCGATCGGAGGGGATGAAGGCAGCTGGGAAAGGATTGGATCCCGAGCAACGGGGAGCAATTGAAGGAAAACTCTCCTCCTTAATGCGAGATGTGAAAGTGCAGATTGAGGCTTACCCCGATATTAAAGCTCACGGTGAGCTTTTGGAGTTGATGGGTAAGGTGACAGATATCGAGGAGAAAATTGCTTACTCTCGCCAGTTCTACAATGCCAATGCGGGTGAGTACAATACAAAGGTAAAAGTCTTTCCAGCAGTGTTGCTTGCTTCTATATTTGGCTTTACCCCCGCTCACTATTTCGAAGCGGAGGAGAAAGAGCGGGAAGATGTTGAAGTTAAACTCTAAGCTGTCAAAGATACTTGGGGTATTAGGCCGCTCTTACTTTAGGTCCTTTGTTTTGTTAATCTTGATTGGATGGGAAGCAACGATCACGTCTCTTTTGATATCACCCACATTGCTGATCTTGCACGGTTGAGGCTAACCAAGTGGGAGAAGGCGCAGATCTCCTCGCAGCTTGAAGAGATCCTCGCATACGTGGGGAAGGTTGCGAAATTGAGAGTGGGGAAAGTCCCTCCAACCTTCCAGACGACAGGTCTTAAGGATGTAACTAGAGGTGATCGGGTTGATTCGGCCCAGTCGCTTAACCAGGGGGCGGCGTTGGCGAATGCTCCCAGTAGGGAAAACGGTTTCTTCAAGGTTAAACGTATCCAGCCTGCTGATTCCCCAACCCCCCGGGTTTAGGGTTTTCCTCAGCGGCGTTGGAGGATCATGAGGTCCAAAGGTGTCTCTATGGAACTTTGTGATTTAACTATCCACGAAGCACATAAGGGGTTGGTCCAGAAGGAATTCTCATCGCGGGAGCTAACTCTCTCTTGTCTCCAGCGAATTGATGAGGTTGAGGATAGGCTAAACGCCTTCATAACTGTTACGGCCGAGTTGGCATTGGAGCAGGCGAACGCTGCTGATAAAAAACTTGGTCGCAGCGAAAAATCCTCTCCCTTGACGGGAATTCCTATGGCCTTTAAGGACCTTTTCTGCACTAAGGGAATTGAAACGACGGCCGCTTCTAACATTCTTCTCGGCTTTATTCCGCCCTATGATGCGACGGTGGTGAGAAAGCTAAAGGAGGCGGGTGTTGTGATTTTAGGGAAGGCGAATCATGACGCCTTCGCCCACGGCTCTTCTGGGGAGAACTCCGATTTTGGTCCGACGCGCAGCCCTTGGGATCTTAATTGTGTTCCCGGCGGCTCGAGCAGCGGTTCGGCGGCGGCGGTGGCGGCGGGGGAATGTCTCTTTGCTACCGGGACAGATACAGGCAGTTCAATTCGACTTCCCGCCGCGTTTTGTAACCTCGTTGGTTTAAAGCCCACTTACGGGAGAGTTTCTCGTTACGGAGTTATTGCGATGGCCTCTTCTCTTGATACCGTCGGGTGTTTAACGAAGGACGTTACCGATCACGCCCTAGTGATGAACGTAATGGCTGGTCACGACCCGCTGGATGCGACTACTCCCGATATCCCCGTCCCCGATTACACCAGAGCGTTGGCCTCTTCTAGTGTTAAGAATCTTAAGATTGGGGTTCCCAAAGAATACTTCAGCGCTGGGGTTCAGCCCCCGGTCAAGGAGTTGGTGGAGAAAGCGATTCGCCGGTTGGAAGATCTTGGGGCAACTGTTGTCCAAGTTTCTTTGCCTCACACGGAACTGGGGTTAGCGACTTATTGTGTTACCTGCCATCCCGAAGTCAGTTCTAATCTCGCCCGTTATGATGGAATACGGTTTGGTTACTCCTGTGAGGAAGGGGAGACAGTTCACGATGTTTATTTCAAATCGCGTGGCAGAGGGTTTGGAATGGAAGCCAAGCGGCGAGTTGCTTTAGGGACTTTCGTGCTCTCCTCTGGATATTACGAGAACTATTACGAAAAAGCACAACGAGTGCGGACGCTGATTAGGCGGGATTTTGAGAAGGCTTTTAAGAGAGTTGATGTCCTAGCCGCGCCTTCGTCCCCAACGATGCCGTTTAAGATTGGAGAGAAGCGTGATCCTCTTGAGATGTACCTCTCCGACACTTTGCTATGTCCCGCGAACTTGGCGGGTATTCCGAGTTTGAACGTTCCTTGCGGCTTTAGCGGCAACCTTCCGGTGGGGATGCAGATTATCGGGCCGCAATTCAGTGAGGAGTTGTTGTTCCGCGTCGGCTATGCTTTTGAGCAAGTGACGGAGTATTACAAGAAGAAACCGGTAATAATAAATCAAAAATGATCTTTGGGTTATTTAAGTCGAAGGAGAAGGTCAGAAGGCGTGCCGCGGTTGGGAGATTAGGGCCCTACGATCGCCAGAAGATCGAGGACGATTGGGAGAGGATAGAACAATTGATCGCGGTGGGTGGGCCTAGTGCGTTGAAGGAGGCGGTGATCACTGCCGATAAGCTGTTGGATTATGCTCTTGGTCAGGTCTCTTCTGGGGAGGCGGCAGGGGAGAGGTTGAAGAACGCGAGGGGCGCTTTTCCACCGCCAATTTATCGGGGTCTTTGGGATGCGCATAAAATGAGAAACGCTCTCGTCCACGATCCCAACTTTGACTTATCTCAATTGGTGGCGCGAGAGGTTCTGGGGAAATATAAAGCGGGGTTTATATCGCTAGGAGCCCAAATATGAATTACGAGCCAATCATCGGTCTCGAGATACACGTCCAATTAAATACGAAGAGTAAGTTGTTCTGTGCTTGTTCAGCAGAGCACTTCGGTAAAGAGCCAAACAGCCAAGTTTGTCCTGTCTGTCTCGGTCTTCCTGGGGCAATTCCCAGCCCTCCCAATATTGAAGCGGTCAAAAAGGCGGTTCTTATCGCCAAGGCACTAGGATGTGCGTTGGCGGATAATTGCTATTTTGAGCGAAAGTGCTATTTCTATCCCGATTTGCCTAAAGGATTTCAGATCAGTCAGCACCATACAGCGATTGGGGAGCGTGGGGAATTTGAGGGGGTGCGGGTGCGGCGGGTCCACTTGGAGGAGGATGCTGCCAAACTCGTTCACGAGGAGAAGTGCACGCTGATCGATTTCAATCGGGCAGGTGTGTCCTTAGTGGAGATCGTTACCGAGCCCGTACTGAAGAGCTCGTCCCGGGCGAAGTACTTTCTCAAGGAACTGCAAAAGCTTTTCCGCCATTTAGGAGTTTCCGATGCAGACATGGAGAAAGGCTCGCTGCGGCTTGAGGCGAATATTTCCTTGAAGAGGGCGGGTGCCAAGAAGCTCCCGGGATACCGGGTAGAATTAAAGAACCTCAACTCCTTTAACTTCCTTGCTAAGGCGCTCGATGTGGAGATCGCCCGACAAGAGAAGATTCTGCAGTCAGGTCGGTGCGTTGTTCAGGAAACGCGGGGGTATAACGGGAAAACGGGGAAGACTTATTCCCAGCGGCGTAAAGAAGCAGCCTCTGATTATCGCTATTTTCCCGAGCCAGACCTGCCGCCGCTAACCGTGAAATCACTTCTGTGTGAGGAAAGGATCGTCCGTCCCGAGGAGTTGCGCCAGCGACTTGAAAAGGAGTATGGTCTTTCACGACGCTATGCTCGTGCTCTGGTAGCTAACCCGAAATTGCTCGCACTTTCCGAACGGGTGATGAAGGAGGCGGGGGGAATGGTTGGCGCCGAATATGCGGTAAATGCCATCATCAACCACCGCTTCGGGGATCCTGCAAAGCTAGGCGCTCGCGGCCTTGTAAAGGCGATGGCGACAGAAAAAGCAAAGAAGGAGGCGTTGTTGTCGGGGAAGGAAATTGGGCCGCTTGTCGATGAGGCCGTTTCTGCTAATCCTCAGGCCGTGAGTGATTATCGAGCGGGAAAGCGGGCGGCGCTACAATTCCTTTTGGGTCAGCTGATGAGGGAGACAGGGGGGCGGATAAACCCTAAGGACGTTCAGAAAATGCTTGAGAAGAAGTTGGGGGGCAAAAAGTGACCGAATTTAAACCTAAGGAGGGCACAAACTACCAGTTTATTACCGAGGTCAGGCAGGTTCCGAAGGCAATTAGCGAGCTTAGACAATCCGCCGTAATCGCTCTTGATACGGAGGCGACCGGATTTGATCCTCATCAGGCGGACCTTCTTCTAGTTCAGCTTGCAATGCCAGGTTTCGCTTATCTGTTTGACGCGCGAATGTTAGATCTTACCAAGCTGAAGGATTTGCTTGAGGATAGTGCGATCGTTAAGATTGCGCAGAACGCCAGTTTTGACTACCGTATGCTGAAGGCCAAGTTGGGAATTGAGGCGGGTCCCTTCTTCGACACAATGCTAGCCGAACGCGTTCTTACCTCCGGTTACTCGAGAGAGAACTCGCTCGAAGCGATCGCTCGCAAGTACCTGGGGATTCAGTTGGAAAAAGAGCTTCGGGAGACTTTCGCGAATCATCAACGGGAATTTAGCAAACGGCAGCTGGATTATGCCGCGGCTGATGCTCTAGTGCTTCCTCAGATACAAGAGGCGCAGAGTAGGGCTCTTGAGAGCGAAGGTTTAATGAGAATTGCCGAGTTGGAGTTTCGAGTGGTACCGGTGGTGGCGGAGATGGAGCTGCGGGGGTTTAAGATTGATGTTAATCGGTGGCGTGAGATTATCCATGAGTATGAGAGAAAGCGGGACGAAGCTGCTGAGAAGATTCAAAATGAACTCCGGCCGCATTTTCAACATACTCAGGTTGACCTTTTCGGCAGGCAGGCGGCAGTGGTGAACCTTAATTCGCCAGCCCAGATTTTAGGGGCTTTCAGAAAGGTGGGTTTTGATCTTCCCTCGACCGGGGAAGAAGTCCTTCAGCGGTGTAACCATCTTCTCGCGCAGATGCTTTTGGAGTATCGCGGCTATGAAAAGATCCTGACTGCTTTTGGAGAGAATTTAATTGCCAAGATTAATCCCAAGACAGGGAGAATTCATCCTGATTATATGCAGATTGGGACGGATACAGGGAGGTTTTCCTGCTCGAATCCGAATTTGCAGCAGATTCCTTCAGATTCACTCTTTCGACGCTGCTTCGTAGCCGAGAGGGGGTATAAGCTAGTCGTTGCCGACTACTCGCAGATTGAGTTGCGGATAATGGCCGATCTCTCGAGAGATCCAGTATTTATAAAGGCGTTCAAAGAAGGCGTAGATTTGCACAGTTTGACTGCCTCCCAGATGTTCAGTATTCCGATTGGCCAGGTAACGAAGGAAAAGCGGTTTCACGCGAAGTCGATTAATTTCGGTCTAATGTACGGGCGCGGGGCGAAGTCTCTTGCTGCTCAGCTCAAGGTTTCTGAAGAGGAAGCGCAACAACTTTTGCAGAAGTATTTTGCTACCTACAAAAAAGTTAAATCCTGGTTGGACCGAGCCGGGCGGTTAGCAGTAACACGAGGGTACAGCGAAACTGTTATGGGAAGGAGGCGCGGTTATCCCGACTTAAATCCGGCCGACCCTGGTTACGACCGACAAAGCGCTTATGTCGAAAGGCAGGGTAAGAATATGCCTATCCAGGGAACTTCAGCAGATATGATGAAGCTGGCGATGGTTTACGTTTATGAGAAAGTGAAGGAGCTTCATCTTACCGCTTCTCCTGTGCATACTGTTCACGACGAACTTGTTGTTGAAGCCAAGAGTGATCAGGCGGAAGAAGTGGCGCGAGTGGTCGAGGAGGGGATGGAACGTGCGGGCCGAGAAATACTGAAGGAGGTTCCCATTAAAGTCAGTGTAGGCATCTCTGATTATTGGGAACATTAGTTGATCAGTACAGTCGATAAGGTCGGTAACAGAGGCGGGCAATAGTTAGCAAATAGGACTTGACAGTGCTAATATAGTAGTATAGAGTATCCGTAGAGCCAAAAAGCTGCTGCCGGCCTGTTGGCGTTATTGATGTTATTATCGACTGTGGGGGAGGAATTATGATTTGTCAACGTTGCGGGGAAAGACAAGCTATTTTTCAAATGCACCAGATAGTTGATGGCCAACCGACCATCGTCTATCTTTGTGAGGTTTGCGCTCGCGAGCTTCAGCAGGGGGCGCAGGGGACTACTTTTCTCGACCGCTATGGCCGCGATCTTACTAGTTTGGCAGAGGAAGGTAAGCTCGATCCGGTAATTGGGCGCAAGGAGGAGATCGAGCGCATTATCCATATCTTATCCAGGCGAAAGAAAAATAACCCGGTGCTCATCGGTGATCCGGGTGTGGGTAAGACAGCGATCGTTGAGGGGCTGGCGCAACAGATTGTTAGTGAGGAGGTTCCTGAAGTTCTCCAGGGAAAGCGGATCGTAGCCGTAGACTTGGCCCTTATGCTTGCCGGCGCTTCGCATCGTGGGGAATTTGAGGAGCGGCTGAAGGAGACTTTGGAGGAAGTGGTGAAGGCGGAGGGGCAGATCATTCTTTTTATCGACGAGCTCCATACCGTTGTGGGAGCAGGTGCGGCGCAGGGGGCCATTGATGCTTCAAATATGCTTAAGCCGGCCCTGGCGCGGGGGGAGCTCCAGTGCGTAGGAGCAACAACCTTGGATGAGTACCGGAAGTATATCGAGAAGGACGGTGCCCTGGAGCGACGATTCCAGCCGGTGATGATTGATGAGCCGACAACAGAGGAGACGGTGGAGATTCTCAACGGCCTTAGGTCTCGCTATGAGGAGTACCATAAAGTTAGTGTCTCTGGCGAAGCGATAAAAGCGGCGGTTGAGCTGTCGGATCGCTATATTGCCGATCGGTTCCTTCCTGATAAGGCAATTGACCTTTTGGATGAGGCCTGTGCTCGGGCACGTCTGAATCAGATAAGAGAAGCGAAGAAAGGGGCTCAGCCTGAATCGCGTAAGGCGGTGCCGCAGTCGAAATTGGAGGAAATAGAGAAGTTGCGGGCCAAGCCGCGGAAGACGGTGGCCGACATGGAGCGGCTGGAGGAGTTGGAGCTGATAGTCGAGCATAAAGTGGAAAAATGGCAACCCGAAAAGGTCGAAAGCATTCCGGAAGTGACTAAAAAGGATATTGCCCGGATTGTGGCGCAAGCGACTGGCATTCCCGTCGAGGATTTGGCCGAGGATGAGCGGAAGAAACTGAGCAACCTGGAGGAGAGGCTGCACGAGCGGATTGTTGGGCAAGATGAGGCGATTAAAGTGGTTTCAGAGGCGATTCGGCGGGCGCGAGCAGGGTTGAAGGATCCTAATCGCCCGATTGGCTCCTTTATCTTTTTAGGCCCGACTGGCGTGGGGAAGACGGAGACGGCCAAGGCGTTGGCCGAAGTCCTATATGGTAATGAAGAATTGATGATTCGGCTTGATATGTCTGAATATGGCGAGCGGCATACCGTTGCAAGGTTAATTGGTTCCCCTCCGGGGTACATTGGTTTCGAGGAAGGCGGTCAGCTAACCGAGATCGTTCGTCGGAGGCCTTTTTCAATCATCCTTTTGGACGAAGTTGAGAAGGCCCACCCCGATGTCTTTAACCTCCTTCTCCAAATCCTTGAGGATGGGCGGCTGACTGACGGGCATGGTCGAACGGTCGATTTTAAGAACACCATCCTCATTATGACGTCTAATGTGGGGACAAGTACCATCAGTGAGGCGAGTTTCGGTTTTGGGGATAGTAAAAAGATGCGGCGGAGTTACCAAGAGCTGAAAGAGGAGCTTCTCGAGCACCTTCGGAAGAGCCTTCGTCCCGAGTTTCTCAATCGGATCGACGAGACGGTAGTCTTCCATCCCTTAACGGAGAAACATGTACAGCAAATTGCCAGTCTCTTGCTTAAGAAGAGTACCGAACTCCTAGCAGCGCGGGGGATTAGTTTGGAAGTGACAATTAGGGCGAGGAATTATCTTGCCGAGAAAGGCTTCGACCCCGACTTTGGTGCGCGTCCACTGCGGCGGCTGATTCAGCGGGAGGTGGAGAATCCTGTCTCCGATCGGATTATCTCTGGGGAGTATCAAGAGGGCAACACTGTGGGCGTTGACCTTGTTGGCGGCAGGTTGGCCTTTAAACTCAAGAAGCGTGTTTCTCTGAAGGTTTAAACACATATGGAGAGCCTGGAAGAAGCATTTTGGCGTAAGACAGAAATTATAGGGGGTAGACTTGGGGTGTGGAGATTGTACGCTTAGCAGTTGGACAGCTGCAGACGGATTGTTACCTTGCCTTCTGCCCGAAAACACGAGAGGCAGTAATCATTGATCCTGGTGATGACGGCGATTTCATCGGAAGGAGAATCGGAGATCTTGCGATTAGACCCAAGCTAATTTTGGTGACCCATGGCCACTTTGATCATGTTTTGGCGGCAACAGAGCTAAAACTAGCTTTCGGCATCCCGTTTGCAATACACCCAAAAGATCTCTTCCTCCTTAAAAGGCTGCGGCAGACGGCCGAGCATTTTCTTGGTTATGATGCTTGCCCCGAGGAGATAAAAGGACCGGAGGTCGATCGATTCTTGAAGGAAGGGGATGTCGTTGGATTCGGCAGGGAGAGGCTAAGGGTGATAGAGACGCCGGGCCATACCCCCGGCAGCGTTTGTTTTTATAGTTCTGGAGATGAGGTTCTTTTCTCCGGCGATATTTTGTTTTATCGAGGAATCGGCCGAACCGATTTTTCCTACGCCTCTCCGGAAGATTTGTCAGAATCGCTTCGAAAGTTGTTTGTGCTCCCCGGCGAGACTATTGTTTATCCTGGTCACGGCCAAGAAACCACGATCGGGGCTGAGGGGGGGTTGGACCTTTAACGGCGCGATTTTCTGATAGACTAAGCCAGATGAAAGTTCTTTTTGTTTATCCAGATTTTCTAGCGACCAGAGCGACGGCGGGTGGCAGTCGTTTTGAGATCACCAAAGGCGGCTGGTATTCCGAGGGGGTGGCGTCGATGTCGGCAGTTTTGAAGGAGGCCGGCCATCAAGTTGCGTTGATGCACCTGACGGAGCCGGCTTCCAAAGGGGATTTCGAGAAGAAGATGCGGAGTGAGGATCCAGGTATCGTCGCCTTTACCGTCCGGACTAGCGCCGTCCCCTATGTCCAGCAGTACCTGAGATGGGTTAAGGAGATTGATCCAAACCTCCCCACGGTTTTAGGTGGTGTTCACGCTATCATCGCTCCTCAAGAAACTATTGGGCTGGAAGGAGCGGACATCGTTTGCGTTGGGGAGGGGGAGGGACCGATGGGTGACTTATGTCAGGCCTTAGAGGAGAGCATGCCTATTGACAAGATTCCTAATCTTTGGGTCAAAAAAGAGGATCAGATCGTTAAGAATCCGCCACGAAAGCTGATCTACCCCCTTGATAGCCTGCCGCCCCCTGATTTTGAGCTGTTTGATTTTTCGAGGCTAATTGCCACTCAAACGAAAACGGCGGTCGTAATTATCTCTCGCGGCTGCCCTTATAGTTGCGGTTATTGCTGCAACCACAGGATCCGGTCAGTTTACCCCGATCAGGAGCACTATACTCGATTTCGCAGCCCGGAGAATGTAATGCTTTATCTCAAGAAACTTCTCAAACTTTATCCTTGGGTTTCTTATATCAGATTTATCGATAATATCTTGGGGGTTAATAAAGAGTGGTTGGAAGGATTTTGCCGCCTCTATAAAAACGAAATTGGTTTGCCCTTCGCTTGCGATCATCGTGCCGATCTAGTGACGCCGGAGCTTCTTTCTCTTCTACGAGACGCCGGTTGCGATTTCATTTACTTTGGGGTTGAGTCCGGCGATGAGCATTTGCGGAAGGAGGTTTTGTCGCGGCGGATGGGCGACGGACAGATTGGACGGGCTTTTTCCGAGTGTCGGCGGTTGGGGATTAAGACGCTTGCTTTTAATATCATCGGATTGCCCTATGAAACACCGGAAAAGGCGCTGAAGACGATAAAGTTGAACGCCAAGATTAACCCTGACAAAATGATCGCCAATATCTTTACCCCGTACCCTTATACCGATTTGTACGAGACCTCCGTCAAAGAGGGTTTTATTCCTGGTCCGATCGCCGATTACCGCGGCGAGGTTTTCCTCGATCAGCCTAATTTCTCTAAGGAAGAGGTGTTGTTCTTGGCGACCCTCTTCCGGCCGTTGGCGCAACTTTACCAAAAGACACGCCGGTGTCCCCCTTTTTGGCGGTTGTTGGACGCGGCCGTTTTGTCGCCGCGCTTGCCGAGGCGTGCGTTAATAGCTTTGGTGCGCAGTTGGTATGGTATTGTTGAGCAGGGGAAGGGTGTCGTGCGAAAGAGGCTGCCCAAGGTGTATATTTTCTTAAGGGATAGGATTTATCCTGTTTTTGGAGATGGAAGCAGTTTACGGCTTTTCTAATCGCCGCGACGGCGACATGCACGAGAATGAAAATCTGGCTCGATTTCTCGAGTCCCTTGGTGTTGGGGGGATGCCGTTCGTTCGGGCAGAACAGGTTCGCGGTGGGGAAGTCGCGCGTGTTGGTTTGGAGCACGCAGGTCAAGTTGTCTCCGGGGTGGACGGGTTAATTACGGCGCGGCGGGGACTATTTCTGGCGGTTTTGGCGGCTGATTGCATTCCGGCACTGATCTACGATCGTAGACGGGATTTTGTTGCCGCTGCTCACCTCGGCTGGCGCGGTTTGTCGATGGCATTGGGGAGAAGGGTGGTGGAGCAGCTGGAGCAGCTTGGGTCGGTTGCCTCTGACATTGTGGCGATTTTTGGCCCGTCGATCTGTGTTCGACATTATGAAGTCAAGGAAGACTTAGTTAGCCAGTTCGTTGGGCAGCCGGAGGCGGTTTTCCTCAAGGAGGGCGAGAAGACGTTTATGGATCTTAGAGCCACAGCCCGCAACCAGTTTATTGGTGCCGGTGTTCCCGAAAGCAACATCGACGTTGATCCTACTTGTACCTTCGAAGACTCCTATTACTTCTCTTGGAGGAGGGAACAGCCCGGGTTGTCCGGTTCCTTCGCCGGCGTTATCGGCATTACTAGTTGAACGAAAGGCGTGCCAACGCCTCCCCGTTTGGATTCTTTCTCCTCAGGGAAATATTGCTGCTAGGGCTGTTGCTGTGATTACGGCGATGTTGGCAACGAAAGGGCAAGCAGTGTTTTGTGGTTTATACTGTTAGTGATGGCTAGGAAGCGTATATTGCAGTCGGAGCAAGAAACAAGGGTGCTGGCGAGAAAGTTATTGAGGGATTATTTTGGCGTTATCACTGATCGGGCGCTTCTCTTTGCTCTTCGTGGGGAGTTGGGGACAGGGAAGACGGTCTTTGCTAAGGGGATAGGCGAGGCACTAGGGGTTAGGAGGCCGGTAAGATCGCCAAGTTTCGTTCTTGTGGCCGAGTATCCGTTCGAATCTGGCAGGTTTTTTCACGTTGACCTTTGGCGGGTAGAGAGTGAGAAGGAGGTTCGCAGCCTAAAGATTGAAGATATGATAAAGCCGGGAAACGTGATTTTAATCGAGTGGGTGCAGAAGATGCCTGGGTTCCTTGCTGAACTTCGTCGACGAGATGATCTGAAAGTGGTTGAGGTGAGGTTTGAGTGTAAGGGAGGAAATGAGAGAGAATTGAGAATTTATAATTACTAACGAATGGCAAATAAGCAGCGGATAAAGGGTGGATCGCGAGGGATGTTAATCCTTGCGTTAGATACCTCTTGTGATGAAACCTCGGCTGCCGTGACTTATGGCGAGCGGGTCTTGTCAAATGTCATCGTTTCGCAGGTTGAGGCCCACCGGAAGTTTGGGGGGGTTGAGCCGCTGGTGGCTAAGAGAGAGCATCAGAAGCTGATTGGTTCCGTTGTCGAGAGCGCGTTGGATCAGGCGCGGGTGAAAGCAGCTGATATTAAAGCGGTAGCCGTTACGATTGGTCCCGGCTTGGCACTTGCCTTGGAAGTTGGGGTAGGCAAGGCAAAAGAGTTAGTAAGGACTTACAAAAAGCCGCTAATCGCTGTTGATCATATGGAGGGGCATCTCCTTTCGGCTTTTGCTCGGGATGCGGAGGGAAGATTTGGGGTGGATGAACCCGAGTTTCCCGCCATTGGCCTTTTGGTCTCCGGAGGCCACACGGAGTTGGTATTGATGAAAGATTTTGGCGATTACCGACTTCTGGGGGAGACACTCGATGATGCGGCCGGTGAATGCTTCGACAAGGTAGCGCGCATTCTTGGGTTAGGATACCCCGGCGGGCCGATTATCTCTAAGTTAGCGAGAGGAGGGAATCCCGCCGCCTTTGATTTTCCCATCCCGATGGGGAAGTCCGGTGATCTCGATTTTTCTTTCTCTGGGCTGAAGACAGCTTGTCTTTATAAGAGGAGGGAGGTAGGTGAGATGAGCCTAAAGCAGATTGCTGATTTCTGTGCCTCGTTCGAGCGTGTGGCAATAGAGGCCCTCGTTATTAAGCTTGTTTCTGCCTGTTACCAATTCCAACCCAGAATGATCCTTCTTGGGGGTGGGGTGGTTGCTAGCCGCTATCTACAAGAAGTGGTAAGGAAGGAGGCGAGCCGCCTTGGCGTTCCCGTTTGTATTCCTTACAGTCCCCAGCTCCTGACGGATAATGCGGCGATGATCGGAATAGCCGCCTTTTATAAAATGAAACAGGGCAAGCTTGTCGAGAATCCTGATGAGGTAGAGAGAATTCCCAACCTTGCCTTGAGTGGTGTATTATAATATGGCATATGGCTAAAGAAGAAAAGGAAGATAGAGAGGAAAAACGAGTGGAGCCTCCTAGGTTTAGAGTGGGGGATATGGTTAGGGTTTTTTATCGTGTTTATGAGGAGGGTAGGGAGCGATTTCAACCGTTTGAGGGGATAGTGATTGCAATGAGGGGAGCGGGAGTAACGAGAACATTCACTGTGAGAAAGATTGCTTCTCAAGGGATAGGGGTAGAGCGGATTTTCCCGCTACATTCGCCGAACATTCGGAAGGTTGAAGTGGTTCGGGAGGGGAAAGTTAGGCGGGCGAAGCTCTATTATCTGCGAGGGCGGATTGGGAAGAAGGCGACGAAAGTTAGGGCGAGGGCCTCTGAAAAAGCCGGGGACTGATTCTCTTTTGCAGGAGGATTAACGCGTGAGAGAAGCGTCTTTTTTCCGTGAGAGGATACTTTGGGAAGATGGGTTGTCATCGGTAGCCGGTATTGATGAGGCGGGGCGTGGCGCTTGGGCCGGTCCTCTTTACGCAGCAGCCGTTGTCTTTCCTCCAAAAGTGAAACTGCCCTTTCCTCTTTTCGATTCAAAGGCGTTGGCGCCAAAGAGACGTGTTGAGTTAGCGAAAGTGGTGAGAAGCCATGCGCTCGCTTTTTCTTTTGGCGTAGCAGAGGTTCCTTTGATTGAACGTTGTGGCATCTCTTACGCGACTGAACACGCGATGCTCCAGGCTCTTGAGGGTCTGGGGTTATCGCCAGACTTTGTTTTGATTGACTTTTTCAAGATTCGCTCGTTTCCGCGGTGGCAACAGGAGGGAATTGTGAAAGGAGATCAGCTTTCAGCCAGTATTGCCGCCGCTTCGATTTTGGCCAAAGTGGAGCGCGACTCACTAATGTCCAAGTTTGACCAAGTTTATCCAGGTTACAACTTTGCTCTTCACAAGGGTTACGGAACAAGGGTGCATCAGGAGGCGTTAGGAAGATTAGGTCTGTCCAAGGTACACCGGCCGAGCTTCATACCAAAGAAGATACTGCAATGATTGATTTAGGTGAGGAGGGGGAAAAAATAGCAGAGGAATTCCTTCGTCGAAAGGGATTTGTCCCTGTTGCGCGGCGGTTTAGAAGCAGAAGATGGGGAGAGATCGATCTCATTATGCGTGATGGCGACACGACCGTCTTCGTTGAGGTCAAGACCAGATGTGGCTCCGGAGGATTGTTCGGCGGCCCTTTGGGAGCGATTAATCGACAGAAGATTCGGGCATTAAAGCGGACGGCCCAGTTTTATATGACTTCCAAAGGGTTTAATTGGGAAGCAGTACGGATTGATGCTGTCTCGGTAATTCTCCAGCCCGGCGGAACTGCCGAAGTTAAGCATTACACCGATATAACCGCCGGGATGTTAGAATAGGGTTGTGATCTTGGGTCCGTAGCTTAGTGGTAAAGCAGCGGGCTTTTAACCCGTTGACCTGGGTTCGATTCCCAGCGGACCCACCATGAATCTGTCTGGTTGGGGAGGTTTCTCCGCTGCCCGGAAAGGACCGTGGGCGGTTGCGGAGCGGGCAGCCAGGAGAGTGGTAGGACGGAGCGTTTCGCGAATGCCCCGGTCCTATTTGGAGCGAATCCGCTAGGCACTAAGGCCCTCCGGTGCTTTTGTTCTGTTCTCTGGTATTATTGAGATAGACGTTTCAAGGCCCCATCGTCTAGCGGTTAGGACGCCACCCCTTCAAGGTGGAAACACGGGTTCGACTCTCGTTGGGGCCACCAAGTACTGGAGGAAAAACAGCCCCAACGGCAATGCGCAAAGACTGCTTTGCGAAGGTGTGTCCGCTGTTCCCGCTTGGTGGCCTTGCAAATTGGCTATGGAACTGTTAATATGAATTCCCGTTGGGAAGTTAAATTCTTCCAAACCCGAGAGGGGGTGAGAATGAGTGAATAAGAAACTTTACGTTGGCAATCTTGATTATGGCGTTACCGATGATCAATTGGCGGAGCTATTTGCGCAGGCAGGTAAGGTGGCTAGCGCGGTGGTGATCACTGATCGACGTACGGGAAGATCAAAAGGATTTGGCTTTGTTGAGATGGAGACTGAAGACGATGCGAAGAAGGCAATTGAGACATTCAATGAGAAAGATTTCCAGGGACGAAAGATGCTCGTGAACGAGGCACGGCCTCGCGAGGAGTGATCAACCCTGCAGGAAATCTCCTTAGTGTGTCTTGGTAAGGGTTGTTTGGCGCTTGGTGGAAACGGCGTGGGGTAGTGTGTGGTCAAATGAGAATGATAGAGAATATGTCGACCTTTAGTGCTACTAATTTTACAGTTTCCGATGAACGGCGTGGGGAGGAAAGCGGGCCGGTTGTCCCGGGGGCGGAGGGGAAAAAGGA
>CAZQCZ010000006.1:16780-19596 GCA_964592215.1 uncultured Candidatus Saccharibacteria bacterium | reverse complement strand
TCGTTGATGTCGTCGTCTGCCCGATGGAGACGCCTCTTCTGGTTCCCCTGCTGCCGGTTTCTCTTCTCCCTTCGGGGAGAGGAAGAGCTCGACCGTCTCCCGCACATCTTGGAGCGCTCTCTCTATTCGCTTGACATCAAGGAGGTTCTGCGCCTCTCCCCCGGTCCTGTCTTTTATGGCTTCGACGGTCATTTCGGCAAGGTTGGGGACAAGTATCGCCGCCCCACCCCATCCTTGGGCCATTAGGGCGTCGTCGGCGAGTTCTCGGGGGGGGACGTTATCTTTCAGCATGAGGTAAGCGAAGAGGACTCGCTGATCGGAGGTCTCCGGATCCGCTCCTTGCTTCCTTCGAAATTGGCTGACTATGCTCTTGAGGGCGGAATAATCGGCTATCACTTCCGATAGGGCCCTCTCGCAATTTTCTAAGAGACTCCCCTCTGTTGGTCCTTCCTCTCTCCTGGGCTCTTCGAGTATTGGTCGCTGCCTCTGTTCACTCATCCTGCCTTCATTCTATCATGCCGGCTTTGCAACCTCGGCCGAAATGGCGTATCCTTATTCGAGCGATGGCGCGGGTTTTGAAGGGAACACGGATGGGAAACTGCATTGGCTGCGGCCTGTGTGAGCTACTGGCTTCCCGTATTGCTGGAGGAAGGTTGTCTTACTCGGATGGTTTCCTTCAGATT
The DNA here is from genome assembly GCA_964592215.1 of uncultured Candidatus Saccharibacteria bacterium. Taxonomy (GTDB): domain Bacteria; phylum Patescibacteriota; class WWE3; order 9FT-COMBO-53-11; family 9FT-COMBO-53-11; genus CAZQCZ01. The sequence continues at coordinate 18,913 of CAZQCZ010000006.1, read as the reverse complement.
AGGAAAGTGGCTTCCGGCGAGCCGCGCTTCAAGGCGGTAATTGATTACGGTCAGAAGACTGGCTATAAGGAGGTTTGCGAAATCTGTCCCGGAAATTGTTTTGATCTTGTGGAGGAATAGTAATGCCGTACCGCAGCCCAGCTGTCCTTCATCTTGATCTCGCTAACAAATCTTCCGAGGTAAGGACTCACGAAGAGTTAATGCCCCTAGTTGGCGGTCTGGGTTGGGCTTTGGCCCTTTTCGAGGAGGCATTGAAGGCCGGTGCTAAGGATGGTGCTGATGCGGGGCCGGTTGTCTTTGCCACCGGACCCTTGAGTGCGGTCTTCCCCGGGTGTTCTAAGGTCGTGGCTGTCTTCCGTTCTCCTCAGACTGGTTTTCTATCTGTTTCTTTAGGAGGGGGGCACTTGGCCCGCTTTATGCGCTTCGCCGGCTATCGGGCATTAGTGGTTACTGGTGCGGCCGGCGAGCCAACTATTGCCAGCATTGACGGCGAACAAGTGAGTTTTAAAGATGGATCAATGTTGCTTGGCAAAGAGGTGCCCGAGGTATTTAAACTTCTCTTCGGTTCCGAAGGTGGTCTTGGGGAGAGATCAGTTCTTGCCAGCGGTCCCGCCGCCGAGAGGGGGGTTGCCTTCTCTCCCCTCTATATAGATGAGTTCTTCTCCTTCGCCCGTGGAGGCTTGGGGGCCGTCTTCCACCGTAAGGGCCTTAAGAGTCTCGTCGTTTCCGGCGGAGGGAGTGAGGAGCCGAGTCTTCCCGATCGTTATGAGGAGGTCTTTAACTCGATTTTGAAGAAGTTGGCGGGGTTTGAGGAGCTAAGTCGGCAGGGGACACTAAGAAATCTTCAGGTCGAGAGGAAAATCTCCGGAGTTCCTTTCGAGAATTTGGCCGAGCCTAATTTTGAGGACCAGCATCGGCTGGGCGAGGCGTTTCTTGGTTCTCGGCGCCTTGCCTGTGGTGGCTGTCCGGTCGGCTGTGTCCATCTCGCAAGGAAGAATGGTGGCTACGTCCCCTACGACTACGATCAGGTTGTGGCTGTTGGCCCTCTTCTCGGAATTACTTCCGAGAAAGCAATTAGCCAACTTTTGGATAAAACTTACCATGCCGGTCTGGACCCAGTTTCCCTTGGTGTTATTCTTGCCTACCTTACGGTGAGGGAGAAGCTGGCTTTTGGCAATGTTGGTACTTACCTCACTCTAATCGATGCCTTTCTCGAGGGGAAGGAGGATTGGGCGCGAGCTTTGCGGGAGGGATTGGCGACGGGAGTTGAAACTCTGGGTGGCGGAGAATTTGCCCTTGTGCTGGGAGGGATGGAGGCGGCGCCTTACTTCAACGGGTATGCGACGCTCCTGTCCCAAATCCTTGGTTTTTCCGCTACCACCGAGGAGAATCGTGGCTTTCTCCTGGACCTTGATCTTCTCGAAGGGAACTTGGAACCGAAGGCGGTGGTTTCCGGCTTGCTTGCCGAGGAAAGGCGAAAGATTTTGGTTGAATTGTTAGTAGGGTGCGGTTACCTTTCTGCCGCTTTTGAAGTTCCTGCCGCCGCCTTTGCTGCTCTGGAGGCTTTGGGAGCGGGGATCACGCACGAGGGACTGGAGAGCGCCGTGGCGAAAGTTTTCCGGCTCTACCTCACCCTCCAGAAGCGGTTGGGGTTCGAGCCTCGCACCGGCGGGTTCCCGGCGCGGTTCTTTTCAATTCCCTCCCCGCAAGGTACACTAGAAGAGGGGAAGTTGGGGGCGATGGTTGAGCTGTTTAAGGAGGAAGTCGGCTGGACCGCTCTCTAGGCAGGCCCCTCTCTGGCGAAATGCGCTATCTTGACCTTGACCGAGAACATCAGCGGCGAAGGATACACCGGACACGGAGGGCCAATCTTCTGATTGGCGGTTTTATCATCTTGGTCATTTTTCTCAGCCTAGGGCTGTTCTTGTGCCGGGAAGGTCTTTTAGCGGCGATATTCCGTCCGATCTCTATTGTCAGCCAGCTTGTCAGCCGGGTGCCGCTTCAGGAGACGGAGGGGCGCACTAATGTCTTGGTTTTGGGGCTCGATTCGCGTAGTACTGGTAGCACCCTTAACACGGACACCATTCTCGTTGGGTCTTTCTCCTCAGATGGCAACAATCCCACTCTCATTTC
>CAZQCZ010000006.1:0-16680 GCA_964592215.1 uncultured Candidatus Saccharibacteria bacterium | reverse complement strand
GTCGAGGAGGTTTTGGGGATTCCCATCCACTATTGGGTGATAGTCGACTTCACCGGCTTTAAGGAAATTATCGACACTCTTAAAGGCATTGAAGTCTGCGTCGAGCATACCTTTGATGATAACAGTTATCCCATTCCCGGCAAGGAAGCAGCCATACCTTTGTCTGCTCGTTATGAACATCTTCATTTTGATGCCGGCTGCCAGACGATGGATGGGGAAACGGCACTGAAGTATAGCCGCTCCCGAATGGGGACGGCGGGAGAGGGTTCCGACTTTGCTCGGGTGCGGCGGCAGCAGAAGGTCATTCTGGCCGTTAAAGATAAAATTATGTCGCTCTCTCTCCTCTTTAACCCCGGGAAGGTCGCCGCTCTCTACCGCCAGTTTACTGGGACAATCAGGACTAATGTCTCTCTCGGTGAGGCACAGCGCGCCTTGGAGCTTTTGTACAAATTCGACGACGAGATGGAAAACGTTGAGTCGCTTGTTCTCGACCCCCAAAGCGGTTTAACTTACCATCCGCCCGAGTCTAGCACCGGCGGCGCCTATGTGCTTTTGCCCAAGGGGGGAAACTTCTCGGCGATTCACGCGGCGGTACAGGATTTGTTCTCTGGAGCAGCTGCTGAAGAAGCAATTTCGGAGTGACCATCTACCTCTTCCATGGCGAGAATCAACCGGCGCTGCGCGATGCTCTCCTTGAGCTTAAGAAATCGTATCGCGAGACTACCTTCTGGGAGAAGGATCCGTTCGCCGGTAAAGCAGAGGCCGGTGAATTAGCTCTTTATCTTGCCTCTCCAACCTTCTTCGGGGTTGGTGACTCGTCCGAGGGAAGGCGGGGGGAGCTGGTCGTTATCGAGGATCTTAAGCTCGACTATCTTGACGAGCTGATCTCGTTGGCAAGGAAGGGAAGCAAAGACATTCTTATCGCCTTTGCCGATAAGATTCCGATAAAGAAGTTGCCTAAGGGCGGGGGATTACGGATCCGTTATTTTCGAGAGGAGATTCCCCAGAATATCTTTCCTTTTCTTGATGCCTTGGGGGCGAAAGACAGAAGGAAGGCTTTCGCAGAAGCGCATCGCCTTCTTAGGGAGGGAGAGGATGTCCACTTCCTTCTGACGATGATTTTTTGGCAGATGAGAAACTTGGCCCAAGTGAAAGGCGGAGCGGTCCGCGGGCTCCATCCCTATGTCTTGGGGAAGTTAAGGCGATTGGAGAAGAATTTTGGGGAAGAGGACTTGTCACGAATCTTTTCTCTCCTTCTGAAGGAGGATTTGGCGGCCAAGAAGGGAAGAACCACCGGTGCTACCTTCGATTTCCTCATTGAGAGACTGACCAGCTAGAGGCGAAAGTTACAGCTGTCCGAGAATATCGGTTTGGAGTTCTGGGCTGATCGATTCAACTGTTTCCGCTTTGCCGATGAAGGAGGCGTGAGTAAGGCCCTTTGGCGCCATACGACTGGCGCCTATCCAGGCGAAGATGCTGATCAAGGTAACCGTTAGGATGGTAGCGAACTCTTTAGCCATTTAATTTCCTGTGCAATAAAAGCTTTTAGCGACAAGCGAGACCTCGAGATTGTCTGTCGTACCGGCTGTCTGTCGGCTAAGCCGCAGGGATTCAATCAGGATCAGCCTTCCTTTAGCGATTTCTTTTAGAAGGTTGATGAGGCTGGTCGGAGACCCTTTGAAGGTGCATCCGAAGCTCTCTGTAGTGACTCTCTCATCCCCAGCCTCTTCGTTTCGAAAGGAGACAGCAGTGAGGGTAAATCCCGTTCGGCCCCCGTCAAGAGAGAGCTCTTCGATAAGTGCCGCTTGGGCAGCGTCGTCGGGGATGGCCGCTTTGATTACCTTTCGCTGGGTGGCGGAAACGTTGGCGAGATTTTTCTTTGCCTCCTCTAAGGCGGCGATTTTTCTCGCTAGCGCCCTTTCGTAAGCGACCCCCTCTCGAAGTTCGGTTTGGGCGGTGCGGGTCTTGCCTAGGAGCGGTCCGATGCCGCCGAGGCCGAAGAGGAGGAGGTTTACCAAAGTGAGGAGAAAGATAAAGTAGCTCCTGTCCGGTTCCTGGTGGAGGGAAAGTGTTTTCCAGCCAGTAAGCAGTTTGATCATTTGGTACTTTCCTCACTTGACCTTGTCTCGACTAACTCCTGATCAAAGAGGAGTTCCATCGTGAAAGTAAAGCGACCGTTATCGCCTAGATTTCCCGAGAGAAAGGTAGCCTTTGTTATCGCTTCCTCATCGAGAAGATTGGCGACGAAGAGGATGAGGGATGGGCTGTGGTAAGTTTCGGCGGCGAGGGCAAATTCTCCGTTAGCTCCGGTTTGGCTCGGTGTTAGTTCCGCGGCGGTGATGGTGACCAGCGGGGGAGTAAGCTTTTCAAGCACTTGAATGACGCAGGCGTAGCAGAGGCCTTCTTTTACGGTAGTAATTGTCTCGAGTTTAGCCTGTGTGTTTCGGAAGTCCTTCTCGAGCTCCTGTCCTTGGGCTAACGTTGCCTCTTTCTCGGCGACCGCGGCGGCGAGGCTCACTAAATCTTGGTTGAGTTTGAAGTGGAAGCCGAGGAGGAAGAGAAAAACGAGTTGTATCCCGATGATAAGAGGGATCCCCAAGTACCTCATTGAAACGGAGATCGCCTTTTCCGATATCGTCGGCGGCGTTTCCGATATTAGCTCGATTCCTTTTGTTACCATCCACCTCTGTTCCTGCGGAGAGCCCGCCGGTCAGGCTTCGGCGGGCAATGCTTCCGCACAGTGCCTTTACTTGGCCAGCTTTCGGCTCAACTTGCTCTTCATTCTCGCTGCCTTTTTTCGAGCGAAAATTTTTCGCTTGGCCGCTTTATCAACTGCTTTGTAAAGGGTAGGGAGATCCTTTTTTCCCTTAGCCCCCTTTATTAATTTGGACAATTTTCCTCTTATTTTCTTGTTTTCCTCCGCGCGTCGTCTGGCGGAGCGAAGGCTCTTTTTACTGCTTCTTAAACGTGGCATTTTGTGCTCCTTTCATCATTTCTACCTTTGTTATGTTAGCATTTTTGGTGTGTTTAGTCAGCTAAGAAGGTTTTTCGCCGACAGTCTTTCCCGAAAGCAGGCCGATATTTTCTCCGCGGCAATCATTTTGGCGGTGGCGACGTTCGCCTCGGCGGTTCTTGGTTTGGTACGAGATAGAACGTTAGCCTGTCTTTTCAGCAGCAGCGAGATTGGGGTTTACTTCGCCGCTTTCCGTCTCCCGGACACCCTTTTTGAGATCCTCATTCTAGGATCGCTTTCGGCCGCTTTCATTCCGACCTTCGTCGACTATATTTCCAGAAGGAAAGAGAAGGAAGCTTGGGAAGTGACGTCAGCGACGATGACGCTCACTCTTCTCTTCTTTCTTTCTCTTGCCGTCCTAATCTCCGTTTTTTCCTATCCTCTTTCACGGCTCCTCGCTCCCGGTTTCGACCCCGGCGAAACGGCGCTGATGGCCAAGATGACAAGGATACTCCTTATCACCCAAGGCTTCTTTGTTCCCTCCCTTATCTTAACCGGAGTGTTAAAGTCATTCCAGCGGTTTCTGATTCCGGCCATTGCGCCGCTTTTTTACAACATAGGGATTGTTGCCGGCGCCCTTCTCCTTGGGGCGCGGTGGGGGATTTTGGCCCCGACGTGGGGAGCCGTCATTGGGGCGGCGATTTATTTTGCCGCTCATCTTCCCCTTGCCTGCCGGCTCGGGTTTCGCCTCCGGCCGTCGTTCCGCTTTTCCCAGCCGGGAGTGCGGCGAATCATTGCTCTGGCAGTGCCGCGGACACTAGAAATTGCCTCCGCCCAAGTCCTCAAGGCCTCCGATCTCTTTTTCTCATCCCTTATTTCGGTGGCATCTTACGGTTACCTTACTTTTGCCTCCCATTTGGCGTCGATTCCGGTTTCCCTTGTTGGAAGTTCCTTAGCTGATGCTGCCTTGCCAGCCCTCTCCTACGAGCGGCAGAAAATCGCCCACTTTCGGGAGACACTTCTCACCGTTTTTCGGCAGATAATCTTCCTCGCCGCTCCTCTTGCCGTTACTCTCATCGTCCTGCGGGTCCCTGCAGTCCGGCTTGCGTTTGGGGCGGCTCGCTTTACTTGGGAATCAACCGTCTTGACCGGGTACGCCCTTTCCGCCTTTGCCCTCGGGGTTCTTGTCCAATCGGTTACTGCCCTCTCGGTCAGGGCCTTCTACGCGCTAGGCGATACCTTGACGCCGGTGCGGGTGGGAATAGCTTCCGTCCTGGCAAATATTTTCCTCTCCGCCCTTTTTGTCTTGGCAATGGGGACGCCGGTTTGGGGGGTGGCGATGGCCTTCACCTTGAGTAATATTCTCCAGACAGTTACGTTGATTCTTCTTCTCTGCACTCGAGTGGAAATAAGGATTTGGGAGTTTATCAGGCCCGCCTTGAGAGTTGCGTTTTCTAGCGCCGTTTCGGGGGGAGTGATGTATGTTCTTCTCAAGGTTCTTGACCGAAGCGCTTGGGATAAACGCCTTTCTTTTTTGGGTCATTTCAGTTTGCCGGAGCGCTTTGTGTATTTGGTGCTGGATACGCGATATACGGTCAACCTTATTATCCTTACCATCGCAGTGGCAGCGGCGGGAGCGGCTGTCTATCTTTCGGCAGCGAAGCTCTTGAAAGTGAGAGAGACTGCTTTGCTTGGTGATCTCTGGAGGCGTTTTCTCGGATTGATACGTGGCGGCCGGCCCGGGAGACCGCTTCCGCCCCAGGCCTCCGGCGGCGAGGAGAGCCTAACTTGATCCTGAAATGGAGCACATCCGCAATTTTGCCATAGTTGCCCACATTGACCATGGAAAGTCAACGCTAGCCGATAGGCTGATGGAAGAGACTGGTCTGCTCCCTCCTGCCGCTGATCCCAAATCACCGCGGATCGACCGCATGGAGCTGGAGATTGAGAGAGGAGTGACAATTAAACTCAAAGCGGTCAGAATGGGCCTAACGGCCCAGCAAACAGCTGATGGCAAATGGCAAATAGTTAGCAGCCATACGCCTTTGGCTATTAGCCATACGCCTGTTGAGCACTTCGTGCTCAACATGATTGATACTCCCGGCCACGTCGACTTTTCCTACGAAGTTTCTCGCTCTCTCGCCGCTTGCGAGGGAATCCTCTTGCTGGTAGATGCCACCCAAGGGCCGCAGGCGCAAACGATCCACCATCTTGAGAAAGCGCGAGGTTTAGGTCTCGCTGTGATAGGGGTGATCAACAAAGTTGACTCGCCGCTGGCCCGAATCGAAGAGACGGAGGAAGAGATGCGATCGTTGGGAATCACGGGGGAGATCTTGAGGATCTCCGCCTTGCAGCGGGAAGACGCCAGCAGGGTTTTGGAAGCAGTTGTTGAGCGGATACCTTCACCTCGCGGCAAGCTTGCCGAACCATTTCGAGCGCTGGTTTTCGACTCGACTTACGATGAGCACCTCGGAGTGGTAGCGTATGTCAGCGTCGTGGACGGCGGGCTTAAAAATCCCTGCCTCGCTGGCAGGCAGGAAAAATCAAATATCTCCGCCAGGGGCGGATCCGTCTTTGGAGGAAAAAATCAAAAAGTGAAATTATTGGGCACGGGGGTGGAAGCGGTGATCAAAGAGATCGGCTGTTTCACCCCGGATAGGCAGCCAACGGACTCATTGAGCGCCGGTGAGGTTGGATATATAGCGACGGGATTGAAGGACCCGCAAGCCGTCCAGGTCGGTGACACCGTCGCTTTGGTCTCCAACCGCCCAGTTATCCCGCTTTCTGGCTACCAATCTCCCCAGTCTTTCGTTTTTGCTTCCTTCTTTCCCGCCGCCGGCAATTTCGTCTCTTTAAGACGAGCTCTCGAGAAGCTGCGACTGGAAGAGCCGGCAGTTTCGGTGGAACCGACTGATTCGCCGGCGTTCGGCCGCGGCTTCAAGCTCGGTTTTTTGGGGACTTTCCACCTTGAAATCGTCAAAGAGCGGCTGGAGAGGGAGTTTGATCTTGAGCTGATCGTCACCAAGCCGACGGTGGCCTTCCGGGGTTTGGAGGAAGAACCGTGGATTAGGGCGACAATCATTACCCCACCTGACAATTTCTCCAGAGTTATGAAGCTGACCGAGAGCGCCCGGGGGAATGTCCTCGCCGCTATTGATTTTGGCCACCGGCTTAAAGTCTCAGTAGAACTCCCGTTGATGGAATTTATCCGCGGATTTTACGATCGGCTGAAGAGTTTATCTTCGGGGTATGCTTCGTTGAGTTGGGAGTTTACCGGTTACAGGCCGGCGGATTTGGTGCGGCTGGATATCGCCGTTCACAACGAAGCGGCGGAAGGGCTTTCGGAAATTGTTCTTCGGAGTCAGGCGGAACGGATCGGCAGGGAAAAGGTTAGGAAGCTGAAAGAAGTGATGCCGCGGATGCAGTTTGCCTACGCACTTCAAGCGAAGACTGGGGGAAAGGTTGTCGCCCGCGAAGATGTTCCTGCCGCCGGCAAAGATGTTCTTGCCAAGCTTTCCGGTGGCCATGTCGAGCGGAAGATGAAGAAGCTTCAGGAGCAGAGGAGGGGAAAGAAACGCTTAGCCGCCACAACCAGAGTTAAGATTCCGCCAAAAGCGTTTTTGGTCTGACGATGAAGTTACCCAGGGTCTTCAATGAGAAAAAATGTGACCAAAGACGGGATGAAGAAGTTGGCACTTCACCGGGTGACGTGAGCTTGACTTCCTGGCACTCGTTCTTATATTATGCTAACGACTAGTCCCCAGCCTATGGCTGATCTAACGGAGCGTCAGATCAACATCTTGAAAGCGCTTATCGAGGCCTTCATCGACGAGGCGTCGCCGATTGGTTCAGCGGTTCTGGTGGGGAAGTGCCAGCTTGCGTGTTCTCCGGCGACGGTGAGGAACGAAATGGCGATTCTCTCGCGAGAGGGTTATATTGAAAAGCCCCATACTTCCGCCGGTCGAATCCCCACAGGGTTAGGCTTCAGGTTTTACATCTCCTCCCTGATGGACGAGCAGACGATTCCCGTTCTCCAGGAGGTGGGGGTGAAGCAGCGGCTCTTTCAGTATCGTCACTCTCCCGGCCGACTGATGCGCGAAGCCGTTTTGGCATTGGCTGAGACGACTGGCTATTTGGCAGTTGTTGCTATGGATGACGAGCAGCTCTTTCACGCTGGCACGGTTAATCTTCTTGAGCATCCCGAGTTCTACGACATTAATGTGATGAAGTCATCCCTGGACCTGCTTGACCATTATGATGTTCTCCGTGAGCTGTTTAGCCAGACGGCCGAGCTGGGGAAAGCAAGAGTTTTGGTGGGAAAGGAGATTGGCCTCTCCGGTCTGGAGAAGGTGGGGTTAGTCTTTTCCCGCTTTGGGAGCGAGCGGCACGGGGGGGCCGTCGCCGTCCTCGGTCCTTACCGGATGGATTATGCCAAGGTGATTCCTCAGGTTCGTCATTTTTCCAGCATCCTTACTGAATTTTCCCAAAGCTGGTAAAATTAGTCAGTGATTGAATTTCTTCCTGATTTCGCTAGGCGGGAGGAGGATTTGCCTCTGGTTAAACGACCGCATCAGGCAAAGTTCTTTGTCAAAGGAGGACAGAGGGCGAGGCGGATGCTTTTAGCCGTTGGGATTTTTTCCCTCCTCGTTGGGGTGGTAGCAGGGGTGGGCGAGTTCGCGCTCCTCCCTTGGATACAGGCGCGGCGGCTAGCCGATTGTGTCTACCCAGCGCTGACTGCATTCGGCGGCTCCCTTGCGGAGGTAAATACTTTAGTGAGGGAGCTTTTTACTTTGGTGAGTGGCGAAGAGCCGCCGTCCCCTCAGTGGAGCTTCAACCTCCCCCAAGGGCTGGAGGAGCAACGAGAGCGTGTGGCGGGGGAGAGGGCGAAGTCGGGTTTTTATGATTTTCTTTCCCAGGCAAGGAAGGATATGTACCTTATCTCTACCTCGTTTGCAGGGCAAGATGACTTCGGCGGCAGGGCTATGGTAGCCGGGGCACAGGTTGGTCAGCTGGAAAGCGGGGCAACTGCCGACCTTCGATTGCTTATGGAAAAGGCGCGTGCTTGCGAAGCGGCGGCGGATGTATCGCGTGATAAATTCGATCTTTTTGCTACCGCTCTTCCCTCTCATCTTCCTACCCCTCTTGCCAGTGTTGAGGATGATCTTGGCACTCTTGCTGAGGAAGGCGAGAGCTATCTTACCGAGGCGCAACGGGCAGCCCGTTACTATCAAGTGATTACCGATGTCCAGATCGGTCTTGTTCCCGCGACTGTTTCTTTGGTTGATCTTGTTCAGGACCTTTATCTTGCCTCGAATCCGGTTATCTACTTAGGTGCGTTGGATACTCTGGCGGCGACCGTTGACAACCTTGCCCAGCAGGTCGAGGGGCTGAGCGGTTTTCTCCCGACGGGGATGGCGTGGCTTCACGAGGATAATCGGGAGGTTTTCTCTCTCTATCGCTGGCTCTTGGGGGAAGCCAAACTTGCTGTTTCCAGCCTGGATTTTGCGCATTTCGACAAGGCGGTGACGCAATTTGAGAGAGAGCTAGAGACATTAGCTACGCGAGCTAAGACCTACGAGCTTTCCTTTTGGCAGGAAACGCCGCTTCTCAAGGGCTACGGTAGACTTTTGGTCCGCTTCGGCCGAACCAAGGCTCGGCTGGAAGAGTTCCGGTAATTTGCCCGACGGTGAAAATCTAAGCAAATCGCCGGGCGGCGATTTCGGCCGAAACGGAGTTTCCTCAAATTTCTAGTACCGGGTTGACTTTCTCACTTCTTCCGCCTATTATGGATACTAGTTGGCGGCGGGGTTTCCTGCCTTTTTATTTAGTAGGTCGAGTTAATTGTTATGGCAACAACGGAATTTTCAGCCGCGATAAATCAGTTGGCCGCTGAGCGGGGCATCTCGGTCGAAGCGGTCTTGGAGACGGTTAAGCAGGCGTTAGTGGCGGCCTATCTTAAGGACTTCAGTGACCGTCCCCTGGCGGAGACCGACGAGGAAGGAATTGAGATTCGGCTCGACCTGGAGACAGGCGACGTTCGGGTCTTCAAGGAAGGGAAGGATGTTACTCCCCGTGGTTTCGGGCGAATCGCTGCTCAGACAGCAAAGCAAGTTATCCTCCAACGCATTAGGGAAGAGGAGAAGCTGGCCGTTAGGGGGGAGTTCGAGAAGAAGATCGGGAGTATTATCTCTGGGCAGATCTTCAGGGTCGAAAAGGGGGTGGCTTTTGTTGATTTGGGGCGAGTTCAGGGCGTTCTTCCTCCCTCGGAACAAATACCTGATGAGGAGTATCGGATCGGCCAGCGAGTAAAGGCGCTGGTTAAGGAGATTCGAGAGGGACCGCGGGGGCCGGAGGTTCTTCTCTCGAGAGCGGATGCGGGCTTGGTGAAGGAGCTGTTCGCCCTCGAAGTGCCTGAAATCCCGGCTGGAGTGGTCAAGATCGAGGCAGTTGCCCGCGAGCCGGGTCGGCGGACAAAGATGGCCGTTTCTTCGAGCGAGGAGAAAGTCGACCCTGTCGGTTCTTGTGTCGGCCAGAAGGGGGTGCGCGTTCAGGCAGTTACCCGGGAGTTGGGGGAGGAGAAGGTGGATGTCATTCTCTATTCTCCCGATCCAGTGACTTTTGTTGGGGCGGCGCTTTCCCCGGCGAAAGTTGTCCATGTGAATCTCAAGAAGAAGTCGTCCACGGCGGAGGTCGAGGTTCCGGAGGATCAGCTTTCTCTTGCCATTGGGAGCGGGGGACAAAATGTCCGCCTTGCGGCCAAGCTAACCGGGTGGCGGATCGATATAAAGGGGGCGGGAGAGGTGTTCGCCGCCGAAACCGCTAAGATGGAGTCCGGGAAAGGCGGGGAATTAGAGCAGCTGGGCCTCTCAAAAAGAACGGTGGGCGTTTTGGCAAAAGCAGAGGTCACTACCCTTGATCAGCTTAGATCTAAATCCGCGGAGGAGATGAAGGCGATTAAGGGGTTGGGAGCGAAGTCTTTGGAGGAGATCAAGAAAGCATTGGAGAAGTCTGGTGGGTCGGCAAGTGAAGAGAGGCCGGTTGGTTCCGATCAGGGCGAGGGGAAGGTTGAGGGAGGGGAGGGCAGTGAGCAGGGAAATAAGGGGGTAACGGATGAAGAAAAATCAGACAAAGAAGAAAAATGAAAATGTTTGCCGTCCCCCAGTTGTTGTTGTCTTAGGGCACATCGACCACGGGAAGACTACCCTTTTGGACTTTATTCGCCAGACGCGAATTGCCGCTAAAGAGGCAGGCGGGATTACCCAAAGCATCGGGGCGTACCAAGTTGAAACGGCGACAAGCGATAAGCAACAAGCAATAAGGAAGGTCACTTTCATTGATACCCCTGGGCATGAGGCATTTGCAAAGATGAGAGCGCGTGGGGCACGGGTGGCGGATATCGCTGTTTTAGTTGTGGCGGCTAATGACGGGGTAATGCCCCAGACGAAAGAGGCGATCGCCCACATTAAGGTGGCGGCGATTCCTGTCGTGGTGGCGATCAATAAGATCGACCTGAAAGAAGCCAACCCTGCAAAAGTAATGGGCCAACTGGTTAAAGAGGGGATTGTCCCTGAGGAGAAGGGCGGCGATGTTCCAACAGTACCGATCTCGGCCAAGACGGGGGAGGGGGTGCCGGCACTTCTGGAGATGATTTGTTTGGTCGCTGATATGCTGGAGCTAAAGAGTGAGCTCGAGGCGCCGCTAGACGCGCCGGTAATCGAGTCTACGCTCTCTCCTCGTCAGGGGCCGACAGCAACGGTGGTTGTCCGGAGCGGGGTGCTGCGGGTTGGGGAAGAGATTGTGGCCGATGGGGTTGGGGGGAAGGTGAAGGCCCTAATTAGCGACCAAGGGGAGCGACTTAGAGAAGCATTGCCCGGAGCGCCGGTGATGGTGCTCGGTCTTTCAGGTGTTGCTCCCGTTGGGGCAACGGTTACCAAAGGGCTTGGGAAGGCAGATCAGGCGGCCCGACATCCCAGTATCCCGGTACTGAAGCCGTCAGCCACCCTAGCGGCCGATCTGAACGTTATTCTGCGGGCGGATACCCAGGGGAGCTTGGAAGCGATCTCCGGTACCCTTTCGGAATTGGAGGAGGGGGGTAGAAAGGTGAGTCTCCTCCTTGCCGGTTTAGGGCAGGTGACCGATTCCGACATCTACTTAGCCCGATCGGCTGGCGGGGTTGTCTTGGGTTTCAATGTGGGCGGCTCTGCCTCGGTGAAGAAGTTGGCCGATGATTTGGGCGTCGGGTTGCGTTTCTTCACCATCATTTATGAATTACTGGAGATGACCGAGAATCTTCTTAAGGGCATGAGCGAACTTGAAAAGGCAAAAGTCAAAGGCGGGGGTGAGGTAATTAAAACTTTTGACCTTCATAGCGGAGACGTTGTTGCCGGAGTGCATGTAACGGCGGGGAGGATCAAGTACCGCGACAAGGTAAAAGTGATGAGGGGGGAGGAAGAGATTTCTCAAGGTCAGGTGCGGGGATTGAGGATAAAAGATAAAAATGTCCCTGAGGCAAAAGAAGGAGATGAGGTAGGTCTTCTTATCAAGCCGCAAGTTGATTTCAAGAGTGGCGATAAGGTAGTGGTGATATGATACGATAGAAGCAATGGCGGGGGCGAAAAAGACGGCGACAAAGAAGGCGGGGAGGAGGGCGGCGGAGTGTGTTGCCGCCAAAAAGACTAAAGCCAAGAAGGCCGTCGCGCAGAAGAAAGCTGCGGGTGAGGCGCTGCCGTTAAACAAACAGGCGCTTATAACCTTCGTCGCTCTTAAGAAGGGCGATACTGGGTCCCCAGAGGTGCAAATCGCTCTTCTGACGAAAAGGATTAAGGACCTGTCGGAACATCTTAAGATTCATAAGAAAGACAAGCATTCACGGCGCAGCCTGTTGGGACTTGTCAACAAGCGGCGAAAGCTTCTAATCTATCTGCGAAGGAAGGATGAGACGAGGTATCGGAGCGTTACGGGGAAGTTGGGGTTGTCGAAGTGAGGACTTCGTCCGCTTTCCGGCGGAGCAGGCAATTAGAACACCGCCGATCCTGCCGTGTGCCCGCCTCTCGATCTAGAGCAATGAGTAACATTATTGAAAAGGAAATTGAATTTGCCGGGCGGAAGCTCTCCCTTGAGTATGGGGAGTTGGCCGGACAGGCCAATGGTGCCGTTCTTGCTCGTTACGGTGACACCGTTGTTTTGGCGACGGCAACCGCCGCCGAACCGAAGGAGGATCTAGGGTATTTTCCTCTTACCGTTGATTATGTTGAGCGGCTCTACGCCGGGGGGAGGATCAAAGCCTCGCGTTTTGTGAAAAGGGAGGGGAAGCCGTCGGATGAGGCGATTGTCGCCGGGCGGATGATAGACCGTGTTCTTCGGCCACTGTTTCCCAAGGATTTTAAAGAGGAGGTTCAGGTGGTGGTTACTGTCCTGTCTGTTGATATGGAGAATGATCCGGCGCTGCTGGGGTTGGTGGGCGCTTCAGCCGCCCTTGCCTGCTCGGATATTCCTTGGGACGGTCCCGCCGCTGTCGTCAGGATTGGCTGGAACCCCGGCGTCGATGATGCCCCCGCTCTCATCCTGAATCCTACGGCGAGTGAGCTCTCTTTTTCCGATTTGGACTTGGTGGTGGCGGGGACGGCGCGAGCGACGGTGATGGTCGAGGCGGGGGCGAAAGAGGTGGCCGAGGAGGTAATTCTGGAAGCGCTCGAGTTTGGGCAGAAGGAGATGCAGCCGGTAGTAAAGCTCATTGAAGAGCTAGCTAAGGAAGTTGGTGTTGAGAAGAAAGTGGTGGAGAAAGATCCGGACGCGGAGGAGATTGCCGGTGCGGTGAGGGAATTTGCCTTTGAGAAGGTGAAGGGAATCCTGAAGGCGGGAACGAAGGAAAGCGAGGCAGTGGAAGCGCTGCGGGAAGAGTTGTTTAAGAAGTTCGAAGGAACTTACGCCAAGATGAAGATGGCGGCGGCGCTTGATGATCTGCGGATTGAGGCGGTTCGGGAGTTGATCACCAAGGATGGGAAACGGCCTGACGGCCGAAAGTTCGATGAGGTCCGCCCTCTCCACATCAGGGTAGGGGTGTTGCCGCGGACCCACGGGTCAGCAATCTTCCAGCGGGGGGAAACGCAGGTGTTGACTACGGCGACGCTCGGTTCGGTCTCGCTCGAGCAATTAATCGAGGGGCCGACCGGAGAAGAAACGAAGCGCTATATCCATCACTATTATTTCCCTCCTTATTCGACGGGGGAGACGGGGAGAATTGGCGCTCCGGGGAGGAGGGAAATTGGCCACTCCGCGTTGGCAGAGCGGGCATTGTTGGCGGTAGTTCCCCCGGAAGAAGAATTTCCCTACGCTATCCGTTTGGTCTCCGAGGTTTTATCCTCGAACGGTTCCACCTCAATGGCAGCGACCTGCGGCTCAACCCTCTCGCTAATGGATGCGGGGGTGCCGATCAAAGCCCCCGTTTCCGGGATAGCGATGGGTCTCCTGAAGAAAGGGGAGAAAGTGCAGCTTTTGACGGACATAACTGGTCTGGAGGACCATTGTGGCGATATGGACTTCAAGGTGGCGGGGACGGAGAAAGGGGTAACAGCCCTGCAGATGGATATGAAAGTCGAAGGTCTTGACCATGAGACGGTGGTCGGGGCGTTGGTACAGGCGCGAAAAGCACGGCTCTTTATCTTGGAAGAGATGCTTAAGGTGATTGGAAAGCCGCGGGAGGAATTATCAAAATACGCTCCTAAAGTGGTGAGCTTGAAGGTGCCTGTCGATAAGATCGGAGAGGTGATCGGTCCGGGGGGGAGGATGATCAAAGGAATTATCGAGAGGACAGGGACGGCGATTGACGTTCAGGACGACGGGACGGTTACGATCTCGTCCGTCGAGGCGGATAAAGTAGCCGAGGCGAAGAAGATCATCGGAGACTTAACGCGCGAGCTGAAGGTGGGTGAGGTTCTTGAAGGCGAGGTCAAGCGGATTACCGATTTTGGCGCTTTCGTCGAAGTATTGCCCGGGCGGGAGGGGTTGCTGCACGTTTCCGAGCTCGCCCACGATTTTGTCGATCGGGTGGATAAGATAGTCAAGTTAGGGGAGAAAGTTAAAGTCAAGGTGATCGGGATCGAGGAGGGTAAGATTCGCCTTTCGAAGAAGGCGCTGGAGCCGGGAGGGAGAGAGCACCGGCTGAAGGACCGGAGGCCGAGGAAGCCGTTGGGGTACAGGACCCCCGATTGGCGGAGGGCGTCGTTTTCAGAGAGGAAAGGAAAATATCCGCGTGGTGGCGCGTTCCATCGTTAATCTTATCGGTTGGAAGAGGGGATGAAACGCAAGGAAGAGCTTCTCACTCAGCTTGATCGGGTTATTGGAAACTGCAAGAACTGCCGTCTTTGGCGAACCGCGTCGAACGCGGTGCCCGGGGAGGGCCGCGCCGAGGCAGTGGTGATGTTCGTCGGCGAAGCCCCCGGCTTTCATGAAGACCGGCAGGGCCGTCCTTTTGTCGGCCGGGCAGGCCAGCTTTTGGATAAGCTGCTGGCGAGGGTAGGCCTGCGCCGCGAGGACGTCTATATCACTAACGTGGTGAAGCATCGCCCCCCGGAGAACCGGGCTCCTAATAAAGATGAGGTCCGTACCTGCCTTCCGTACCTCCTGCGGCAGATTCAGGTTGTCAATCCTAAAGTAATTGTGCCGCTGGGGCGCTTTGCCCTCGAAATATTTATCAAAGACCAGACGATAAGCAAGGTGCACGGCCAGCTTTTTAAGGCGGACGGGCGGCTCGTTTTTCCCCTTTATCATCCGGCGGCGGCTCTGCGCTCGGAATCGGTTCTGCACGAGTTGGAAAAGGATTTTTCGGGGTTGCCGAAGGTGCTCAAAGGTGAGGTTAAACCCCAAGTACTGGAGAATAGGAATGGTGACAAGAATCAATTGGAACTGTTTTAGGTGAAGTAGTAGCGCATTCGAGCAATGAAGCAATCAAGCCATCGGCCAATCGAGCCGTATCTAAAATTCATTCCTCTCGGCGGCATTGGCGAAGTGACAAAAAACATGTACGTTTACGAGACGAATGATGATTTGGTGATCGTCGATTGCGGCATTGGTTTCCCTGAAGAAGGAGACGAGAACGAAATTCTTATCCCCGATTTCTCTTACGTCTTAGCCCGGGCCAAGAAGGTGCGCGGATTGGTCATTACCCATGGTCATGAGGACCATTACGGCGCCGTTCCATATTTACTCGAGCGGCTCGGAATTCCTGTCTTTGCTTCCCGCCTTGCCGCCGGCCTTATCCGCTCCAAGCTAAAGGAGAAGGGACCAAAACGGGCGAAGGTCAGGGAGGTGTCTCCCGGGGAATACTTAAGGCTCGGCTCGCTGTCATTTGAGTTTATTCGCCTAACCCATTCGGTTCCGGATGCGATGGCGGTGGCTTTGAGAACGCCGTTGGGGACGG
The DNA here is from genome assembly GCA_964592215.1 of uncultured Candidatus Saccharibacteria bacterium. Taxonomy (GTDB): domain Bacteria; phylum Patescibacteriota; class WWE3; order 9FT-COMBO-53-11; family 9FT-COMBO-53-11; genus CAZQCZ01. Next base: position 1,309 of record CAZQCZ010000006.1, on the reverse strand, counting down.
TAATCCATACCGGAGATTTTAAGCTCGATCCCACTCCTTTGGATCGGAAATTAGCCGAGTTGGGGAAGATTGAGCGTTTTGGCCGCGAAGGAGTTTTGCTTCTCGTTTCTGATTGTCTCCGGGCCGAGCGGGAGGGAAGTTGTCCCTCGGAGCGAGTAGTGGGAGAAACTTTCCTCCGTGAGATGCAGGAGACCGGCGGCCGTGTTTTCATCACCCTTTTCTCCTCTGATATTTCGCGAATCCAGCAGGCGATTGATGTGTCCCACTCCTTGGAGAGGAAGGTAACTCTTGCCGGCTTCTCCTTAGAACGGACGGTGGAGGTAGCCCGCTCTCTCGGTTACTTGGCGATTCCAAAAGGTCTGCTCGTCTCTAATATGAAGGCGAAGCGGCTGCCTCAAGGGAGAATTACTGTCTTGGCAGCGGGGTCGCAGGGGCAGGGGCGTTCGGCCCTTTCCAAGATGGCGCGGGGCAAACACCGCTTCTTCAAGATTGGCCAGGGCGATCTTGTCCTTTTCTCTTCCGATATTATCCCCGGGAATGAGGAGCGAGTCGCCTCGTTGGTTAAGCTTTTGCACGCCAAGAAGGCCAACGTTCTTTGCTTGGAAGATGTCTCCAATATTCACGTTTCCGGCCACGGGTACGCTGAAGACTTAAAGCGGATTATTCTCTTGGCGAAGGCCCAGTATCTTCTTCCCGTTGGAGGGACGCCGGAGTCAACCCAAGCCTATGTCCGCCTGGCGAGGGGGTTGAATTACAGGCAGCGTCAGACTCTCCTGCCCAAAAGCGGGGCGGTGGTGGAGTTTTTCCGTCAGCGCGGAAAAGTCTCGGCCCGGTATCGCAGTGCTGTTCCCCTCCGCGAGATCACCATTGTTCAAAGCTCATAGTTCTTGACTTGGATACCGTTTTGTGTTTAACTAAAGTCGGGGTTAAGCTTCGGTCTTGGTCCCGTTCGGGCGGGGCGGGTGCCGGCGCTTAATCCGTCCTCGTTTGAATTCTGCCCTTGGAAGAGAGATCCGCCGCGGCGCGCCGTTTTGGGCGGAGGAGCGTCGTTTCCTGGAAACCCTAAAGGAGGTTTACTTGCTTTCAGTGGGTTTACGTCCTTTAGGGCCAGGGACTTGGTTACGAGGGTATCAGAGGAGAGTATCGGTTTTTAACCCTCGCCGTCAAGTCCTTGGCTTGGAAGCCAGTGACTAGTGATTAGTGGGAGAGTATCAGGGTTTCATTTCCAGTGTTCCCCTTCCTAATTCCCGGTTACTAGTTACAAATTACTTATATCCCCAACGTCTTGACTACAGGATTTATGGTGGTA
>CAZQCZ010000005.1:17182-23596 GCA_964592215.1 uncultured Candidatus Saccharibacteria bacterium | reverse complement strand
AGATAATTTTTGGGAGCCGGGCATTCGTTGGCAAACTTGGAATTGGCAAGGAAAATGCCTCGGTATTAAATTTTCAGACAAAGGAACAACGGAAAAACCTCTTGTAGAAATCAAAATATACGCGAGAGAAAAATTACCTGATAATTTCGCAAATTCTCTGATTGAGGAAATAAAATATCTTTACAATTTTGATTTAGATCTAACGGATTTTTATAAAACTTTTAGCAAGGATGAAATTCTTGCTCCAATTTTCAAAAAACTGCGCGGAATGAGACCGGGACACCCAAGTTGTCTTTACGAATATCTGATTATCGGCATAGTTTTACAAAATGCCTCGGTGCGCCGTTCAGTTCAGATGTTCAAAGCACTTTTGGAAAATTGCGGCACCTTGCTCGATTTTGACGGCAAAAAACTATGGTGTTTTTGGAGTCCAGGAAAACTTCAAAAAATAAGTGTAGACGATTTGCGGGCATTGAAAGTCGGCTACCGGGCAAAGTCAATCAAGAAAATTGATGATTATTTTTCGCAAGGGCTAATCGACGAGAAAGAGCTGCGAACCAAAGACCGAGAAACACAGATGACGGAATTGTTAAAGCTTTATGGAGTCGGGCCCGCAACGGTTTGGTATTTACTTTTTGATGTTTTTCACCACTGGGATTTTTTCAATCATGTTTCGCCGTGGGAGCAGAAAATCTATTCAAAATTGTTTTTTGATCGCGATCCGAAAAATCCTGTGCCAGTCCCCAAAATCATGAAACATTTTGAAAGGTTCGGAGAATACAAGCAGCTTGCCGTTCATTACATCTGGGAAGATTTGTTTTGGAAACGGAAAAATGAAAAAATCCCGTGGTTAGAAAAAGAAATCCGACTCTGATTTTCGCGAGAGTAATTTTGAGTTAGGAGGTATAATCGTACCACGAACGATTCTCAGGCCCATCCCCCCATCCGCTCCTGTAACTATAAGTCTTGAACTTGGTAATAGAACGGGCTACCCCCCTTATTGGACATTAATAATGGCAAAAAGGGAGGAGGAAAGTGGCGGTAGTGTTGACCATCATATCAATGGGAATCGCCGCCATAGGCTTGGCGGTTCTCGATGAAATGCTGGGTGAAACCCAAGCACCTTGGCGGGCACTGGTAACGTCTAAGCGCTTCACGCCGGGGTCTCCACAGGCGTTTACTTGGGTACCTACCCTGTACGGGTACCTAAGCATTGCCGATGTCTACGAGGTGGAGTTACATGGAATTAGCGATCCCAATTGCACTTTGAATGTTCTGGTATCGCGGGGATTTTACGATCGTGCGATACCAGGAATGGAAGTTGAAGTCATCTTTACCCGCGGGCGCTTTTCGAAACGCCGGTGGGTTAAAAATCTTAAGGAGGCGCAATGAGAAAGCTTTTGGGGAGAGAGATGGTGAAGCGAGCAGTTCTTCTTGTCGTCTTTCTTGTGCTCCTTGGCGGAGCATTTGGCGGGGGTTTCTTGAGGGGGCGAATGACGACCCCTGCTACCCCAGCCGCCAACGAAACGGCGACCGTTTCGCCGCTTGCCGACCGCTTGGCTGATGGCCGCCTCGATGGTGCCATCGCCAAGGGCGATCTGTACAATGTTGCCGCTGGTCTCCTCGAGGACCTTGAGACGCTGCAAGAGGGGATCGATCTTCTCTCTGACCTCCGGAGGAATCTCTTCCTCAGGAGTGTATTCGAACGGCTGGCTCGGATCACCGGTAAATTTGGTGATCCGGAAGCCGCTACCCTCCATGATTTTTTGTAGCTTCCCCTGCAGCTTTATCGCTTGTCCCTGCCGCTCCGCCATTTTCATGGTGAGGGCGCTTCTGAGCGACGACAGCAGGCTAAGAGCGAGTTCGCGCATCGCCTGCGCGAACTTGCAGCCTTCCCCCGCGGGAAGCTGCAGAAGCAGCGGTCGCCTCGGGTCCGCAAAGTTCGGGACGTAGAGGACGTCCCTTGGAGGCGGCCGGACGGCCATGTACTCCTCGGCAACCCGTTTGGTCAGTGTTACCCGACCAAGGTCCTCGTCGCCAAGGACGACAGCGTTGCCGTTCATTGCCAAGGCCCGCTCGAGCGCCTTCCGCGCCCGATCTTGGCCGTAAACAACCGCTGCTTGCGGTTGCAAGTCCGCCGAAGTCTTAAACCCCAGGTTTTCTGGGATACATCTCCGGCGAATTTCCTCCGCCGTAAGCTCTCTCACCTCTCCTCCTTTTATACAAAATTGTTTATGTTCACCTATAGGTGAACGACAGCTTGGAAAGGATTGCAAGAGAAGCAGCTGCCTTCAATTGGGCGTTCTGTTTCTGGTATCATAGTGCAGTAATTTCACTAACACGACTTGATAATGGGAAAGAGTAGCGACAACAATTTAGGGTTGGAGACAATGAGACACAGCGCTGCCCATGTTTTAGCGATGGCGGTGTTGAATTTGTATCCGAGGGCAAAGCTTGCCATTGGCCCGGCAATCGAAGAGGGGTTCTATTACGATTTTGACTTGCCCAAACCAATTTCCGAGGCGGACCTTCCGAAAATCGAGAAGGGAATGGAACAGATAGTCAAGAAGAAGCTTCCCTTCAAGCAGATTTTTCTTAAGCGAAGCGAGGCAAAGAAATTCCTCAAAGGCAATCCCTATAAACTTGAACTTCTTGACGAGATCGAGGGGCGCAAGATTTCTTTCTATCAGAGCGGCGATTTTGTTGACCTTTGCCGCGGGCCACACGTTGCCGGCACGGGAGAAATTGGAATCTTTAAATTGACATCGGTTGCCGGCGCTTACTGGCGGGGAAGTGAGAAGAATAAGATGCTAACTCGCATTTACGGTGCCGCTTTTGGAACGAGAAGGGAGTTGGACGACTACCTCAAGATGATTGAAGAAGCCAAAGAACACGACCACCGCAAAGTAGGAAAGGAGCTCGACCTTTTCTCTTTCCACCCCGAGGCACCGGCCGATATTTTTTGGCATCCCAAGGGGATGGCAATTTTAAGGGAGCTCTACCGCTATTGGAGAGACATTCACGCCCGAGAAGGATATGTCGAGGTGCGAACGCCGGAGATCCTTACCCGCGGAATATGGAATCAAAGCGGCCACACTAAATTCTTCATCGAAAAAATGTATAAAGTAACGACTCCCGACAGCAAAGATTGGAATATGGCAATCAAGCCAATGAATTGCGATGGGGGCATCTTGATCTACAAATCGCGGACGCGCTCCTATAAAGAGTTTCCGCTTAGGATGGGGGAGCTGGGCGTTGTCCACCGTTACGAGGGTTCGGGCGAAGTTCACGGGATATTGCGCCCGCGCGAGTTCACTCAAGACGATGCTCACATCTATTGCACACCGGATCAGGTAAAGGATGAACTGAAGCGGGTTATTGAACTTTGCTTCGAAGTTTACAAAACGTTTGGTCTCGAATTAGATCATTTGGAACTCTCCACTCGTCCGGAGAATTCGATCGGATCCGATGAAGTATGGGAACGGGCGGAAAGCATAATGCGCGCCGTCCTGAAGGAAGGAAAAATCCCACACAAGATCAATGAAGGCGACGGTGCTTTCTACGGGCCAAAATTTGACTTCCATCTCAAGGATAGTCTCGGGAGAACTTGGCAATGCTCTACTATCCAGCTGGATTTTGCCCAACCGGAGAATTTTGACCTTGAATATGTTACCGGGAACGGAACCCGAGAGCGTCCGGTAATGATTCACCGTGTCCTTTACGGGTCGATTGAGCGCTTCCTTGGAATCCTGATGGAGAATAACGCGGGAAACTTCCCCGTTTGGTTGGCGCCAACCCAAGTAGTCATTATCCCCGTCTCTGAGAGGCAAAATAAATACGCTGTCAAAGTCGCCGATTGGCTTAAGAGAGTTCAGACCGCCACTGGCTCCCTGCGAGTTGAAGTTGATAGCAGCGACAGCACTCTCCAGAAGAAGATTCGCAATGCCCAGCTTCATAAAGTTCCTTATATGCTCGTCGTTGGGGAGAAAGAAAGTAAGAGTGGAGCCGTCTCTGTCCGCTTGAGGGACGGGAAAGATTTAGGCGCTAAGAAAATCGAACTGTTCACTAAAAAGGTCAAAGAGAAGATACAGGAAAAGGAGCCAACGCTTTGGTAATATGAGAGACAGCGGTGGCCTAGGGGAGAAAGGTGATGGCGAGGCTTAATTATCGAGTCAATCAGAATATAAAGGCGAGGGAGGTTCGCGTTATTGATCAGACGGGAGAGCAGTTGGGGGTGATGCCGACTTCGGAGGCGCTTGAGGCCGCCAACCGCAGCGGATTGGACTTGGTCGAAGTGGCACCAGCAGCAAATCCTCCAGTGGCAAAGCTGTTGAATTTCAAGCAATTCGCCTTTGAACGGAAGAAGCAAGAGAAGGAGGCTCGCAAAAGTACCAGAGCGGGACTTAAGGAAATAAGGATGAGGCCTAATATCGGCGAAGCCGACTTAGCCATCCGCGCTAAGCGAGCGAGGGAGTTTTTGGAAGAAGGAAACCAGGTAAAGCTGACCGTTGTCTTCCGTGGTCGTGAGATTACTCATCCGGACATTGGACTCGAAAAGATTAACGGACTCACTAGAGCTTTAGCCGACGATGCAAGGCTAGAAAGAGCGCCAATGAAAAAAGGACGGATGATAACGGCAACGTTAGTTCCAGGGAAAAATGGCCAAGGCAAAGATTAGGAGTATAGTAAAGAAAAGGTTTAGGATGACGAGGAGAGGTAAGATCCTCCATAAGAGTGGAGCAGTTTCGCACCGTACTTCGAAAGAAAGAAGCACAGTGAAAACGCGAGGAAGGCGGGAGCGGAAGCTCACGAAAGCAGAGAGGACGAGAGTAAAAAAGTTGTTGGGGAAGTAGGTGCTTTAAGCATCTACGGGAAACTGTAGGCCTTAAAGCCGCCTTCAGATACCTATGGCACGTGTAAAGGGTGGGCCGAGAGCCCGAAAAAGACATAAAAAGGTAATCGAAGCCACGAAAGGCTACCGCGGGACCCGTAGAAAGCTCTTCAAACGGGCGCATGAGGCTTATCTTAAGGCGGGCGAGTATGCCTTTGCAGGCCGGCGCCTACGGAGGCGCGATATGCGGAAGCTCTGGATCCAGCGTATTAACGCCGCTCTTTCGGAGCATAATCTTTCGTATTCGAGGTTTACAAAACTCATGAAGGACGCCAAGATCGGACTTGATCGAAAGATTCTTGCTCAGCTTGCTACCGAGGATCCGGAAGTGTTTAAGAAGATTGTGGAGAGGGCGGAAGACGGGGCCAACAAAGATAGTGGAAACAGCAAAAGCGATAACAAAGCAAAGAATAGAGGCCGCTAAAGTCACTCCCCGCCGTGAAGTACATATATGAACGCAGAGGAGATTAAAGAGAAATCTATTGCGGAGATTAGTCAGGCTAAGGCCATTGACGATCTTGATCGGCTAAGGCTGAAGTACCTCGGCCGAAGGGGTCTTCTAACCCAGCTCTTTGCTGAAGTCCCGGGGTTACCAAGCATTGAAGATCGCAGAAAGACAGGAGAAACGCTCAACGCCGTTAAGGATTCAATCGAAGACACCCTGGGAAGACGCGAGCGAATAATAAAGCAGCTGGAGAAGAGGGAACTAGAAACAGCCGCTTTTGACCTGACGGTCCCGGGTAAAAAAGCATTGGCTGGCACCCTCCATCCTTTGACACAGCTTAGAGGTTTCGTTAGAGAAGCCTTTGAGCGCCTTGGTTTCGAGGAAGCCTACGCCCCGCATATCGAAACTGACAGCTATAATTTCGGCCTTTTAAGTATGCCACCTGACCACCCGGGCCGCGACCTTTGGGATACTCTCTACCTTAATGATCAGACGCTTCTTAGGACGCACACCTCCAATATCCAAGTCAGGGAAATGGAAAAAAGAAGCCGACGTTTGATTGAGGATGACGTGCCGATCAAGGTAATGTCCTTCGACCGTTGTTTCCGCTATGAGGCGGTCGATCCGCGACACACGCATACTTTCACCCAGTTTGACCTCCTTTACGTCGATAAGGGCGTGAGCATGGCTAATCTTAAGTGGCTCTCTAACTACTTCATGGAATGTGTATTCGGAGCGGGAACGAGAGTGCGATTTCGGCCTAAATACTACCCATTTGTCGAACCGGGCGTCGGCGTTGATGCCCTCTGTCCTTTCTGCAAGGGCAAGGGCTGTAAGATCTGCGGCAAAGGATGGCTCGAGCTCGCCGGCGCCGGCATGGTTCATCCGACGGTTCTGGAGAATGGCGGGATTGATCCCTCAAAGTATTCAGGATTGGCTTGGGGCTTCGGTCCCGATCGGATACTGATGATTAAGCTGGGAATCAACGATATTAGATATCTCTATGAGGGCGATTTGCGGTTCCTGAAACAATTCTAAGAAAAACATGAATAATGAATTAGGAAACATGAATTATGGG
>CAZQCZ010000005.1:11748-17082 GCA_964592215.1 uncultured Candidatus Saccharibacteria bacterium | reverse complement strand
CGGTGTGAGGAAAAAGATTGTGTTCTTGACCTTGAAGTAACGTATAACCGTGGCGACCTTCTTTCTATCATTGGTGTCGCTCGAGAGGTCGCCGCTCTCTATCAGCTCGAATTCCGCGGAGAGGAAAAGCCGTTCGACCCCCCATCGGACAGCGGCAGGTTGACGGTGAGAGCGGCCCAAGGCCTTAGCCGCTACTACACACTGACGCAAATCAATAGTCTTAGATACCGAGGCACACCAAAGGAGATAGCTAGGCGCCTCGAGCTTGCCGGCCTGCGGTCAGTTAATCTCTTTGCCGATATCACCAATTACGTGATGATTGAATATGGCCAGCCGCTGCACGCATTCGATGCCGAGAGGGTGAGAGCAAGAGATAAGACAACAGCGGTCGAAGTTCGAAACGCCAAAGAGGGAGAAGAAATTACCACCATTGACGGCGCAACGCATAATCTCAAGACGAGCGATATCATTATTGCCGACAGGAAGGGTCCAATTGCCATTGCCGGGGTGATGGGCGGCAAGGAAACTGAAGTCGGGCCAAAGACAAAGGAGATCCTTCTTGAGGCGGCTGTCTTTGATCCCATCGCTGTTAGAAGAACGGCCCGGCGGCTCGGCTTGCGCTCGGAATCGAGCAACCGATTTGAGCATCATTTAAGCATAAATAATCTTCTCAAAGCCCTCAATAAGGCTGTTAAACTTTACCAGCTTTACGGGAAGGGGAGGGTTGCTGCCTTTGGTTGCGCACCACAGGAAGGGATTGGAGCCCACCGACCTATTTGGAGGGAGCCGGTAAACCTGAACAAGGAAAGGCTAAACGCCCTTTTGGGGATGGAAGTTCCTCTGCCGAAAGCGCGAAAACTCCTCGAGCGCCTTGGGTTTAAGGTAATGTCGGCCGACAAGGGAGTACTTGCCTGGCCTCCTTATTGGCGCGGTGATATCCAAATTGAGGAGGATTTGGTTGAGGAAATTGCCCGGATGTTTGGCTATGAAAATTTACCAGCGACGCCACTCACTTCAGTTGCCAGCGGCACCCCGCCAAACGAACTCGAGTATTTCCGCTATCAGGCTTCCCAGCTTCTGGCGGGGGCAGGTTTCGCTGAAATAAAAAGTTACCCCTTCTTGAGCACAAAGGCGCTAGCGCACCGCGGGACGGGGAAGTTATTGAAGGTCAGAAATCCGATTTCAGCGGAGACGGAGTACTTGAAGGACAGTAATATCCTAAGTCTCATCGAAGTGGCCGGGGCCAACGCCAGCCGATACTCGAGTGGACGGCTTTTCGAGCTAGAGAAGATCTACCCTAAAGAAGAATACCTCTCCTTAAGTGCTATCGTCTGGGGCGTACCGGAGGCGTATCGCACCGCTAAGGGAGCTCTTGAGGAAACGCTTATTAAAGCTGGGGTAGATGTTGTATTCTCCCCGACTAAACACGATCTTTTCCATCCCGGGAGGGTGGCAAAGATGACCACCGGGAAAGAGGCGCTTGGCGTCGTCGGCGAAGTCCATCCTTATATCAATAAAAGCTACGATCTCAAAAATGTTGCTGTGTTCGAGCTTAATTTTGAGAAACTTGTCAAACATGCCCAGCGCTGGAGGGCTTTTACCCCAATCTCGAAATACCCTGAGGCTTATGAGGACTTCTCCTTCTACCTTCCGCCCGAGAGAGCGCTAGGAACGCTAGTCTCAAACATCAGAAGAAGCAGCCCATTAGTAAAGGAAGCTGCCGTAACCGACATTTTTGAGCGGGAAGGAAAGCGTTCAGTTACGTTACAAATAACCTTCCAATCAGACACCAGTGGGCTCTCTTCCAAGGACCTCAAACCCGTGCGGGAGAAGATTACCAATCTTATCAAGGGATTCGAAGGGGAACCGCGAGCCTAACTTCAACCATCAAAAGCGTACCGTGCTAGAATATTCTCACGATGCTTCTCTCCGACCGGACAATTAAGAAACTTCTAGAAGAAGGGAAAATTATTATCGAACCGAAGCCGGCTTTGAAATCAGCGTCAGTCCGGTTGCATCTTTCCAACCAATTTGCCAAGCCGTGGGGAAAGATCGAAACCAAGAAGGAATACCTTCTCCCCCCTAGGAGATTGGTTTTGGGTACGACGCTGGAGCGGGTAAAGCTTCCTGATGATTTGGCCGGACTCTATGATGGCTCAACGACGCTGGCACGAGTAGGAATTACTTCACATATGGGGAGCATGCTAATGTCGCCCGGTTCTGATGGCAACCTTACCCTGGAAATCTTCAACGCTTCAGATAAGCCGTTTCTCCTCAAAACAGGAATGAGGATCGGCCAGCTTCTCCTTATTAAACTGGATGTCCCCTGCGAAAAACCGCAACCGGAGCTATCCGCTTACAAAGGAAAGCGCCACCGCGGCTTAATACTACCGGATGAAAAACAGATCTACGGGAACTAAAGGGCGCTGCTAGTCACTGGCGTCTTTTTCATCGCCACCATTTTTGTCCGTTGCGCCTTCGACTGCTTCTTCCTCGTCGCCAACTTTCTCCCCAACGCTGATCGGAATCTTCTTCAAAGTCGCCCCGCCAGCAGTATCTATTACATAAATTCGCAACTCATAATCCCCGCTAGGAACGTCTTTGAACTCATATGAAAAGCAGTAACTGCCGCAACTGGCAGTAGTTAATTTCCCCGACTGGTATTTGTCAGAGTCTTTCAGATATATCTCAACGGAAGCGACGGTGCTGTTCGGTTGATGAGTAACGACAGCCTTGACTGTGAAACTGCCCGGCAAGCTATCATTCGAATCAAGTTCCTTCCCATCAGCTTCCCACAGCACATCCACCAGTGGCCCCGATTTCTTACAGTCGATCACCGTCCCGTCGCTAGCAAAACAGAGTAGCGAAGTTTCGGTTGGCGGATGATACTCGGGATATCCACTCGTCGGATAGGTCTGATCTACCCAAGCGTCAACATCATCCTGCCACTCCGGCCGTTCGGCCTTCACTTTTATAAAGACGCGCTTCTCTGTCTTTCCAACCTCGCGGCAAGCGTCAGAGGCAAGCTTACCGTCGGGGGTACAAATTTCCAACTCCTCATGCCAATCATCCGGCACCATCGGAACCGTTCCGGCAATAAAGACGTCGGCGCGACGAAAGTCACCGGTAAATGGCCCGGGAGCCATCCCCGAAAGTCCGTCTACTACCCCGTCAACGATTCCGTCGGGACGGATAAACGCCACATTAGGCTTATCTGCCAAGTAAACTTTCATTGCCCGATTCCAAATTTGGGCCGCCCCGCCAAAGAACTTCGCGCTGATTTCAGAGTTATCGTTGTTGCCGATCCAAACGCCAATAGCGATTGCCGCGGCCGAATCGGCATGCGACGGCGTATAGCCGATTGCCCAACCATCACGATTGTCATGCGTCGTTCCTGTCTTTACTGCAATGGTGTGCCCCGGAATATTTAAGCCGTACTGGTTACCGCCGCCGAAAGTGTAAACCCGAGCGTTGTAATCGGAGAGAACGTCGTTAATGAGATAAGCCTGCTGCTCGGTCAAAACGCGCACGCCATTGCTAGGTTTCCATTCTTCGAGAACATTTCCTTGATAGTCGGTAACTTTTAAGATTGCTACCGGTTCGTGTCTTATTCCCCCGGTGGCAAAACACGTAAAGGCGCCTACCAATTCCAGAAGCTTCACCTCGCTTCCGCCCAAGGTAATTGAAAGGCCAATGCGGCTTGGGTCATCGAAAGTTGAAATTCCCATGTCCTGGGCAGTAGCGACCATATTGGCAATTCCTACGAGAGATAGCATTTTGACTGCGGGAACATTCTTAGAGCTGCCGAGAGCGTATCGGGCCGAAATGATTCCATTGTACTTGTCGGAAAAATCGGCTGGACGGTACTCCGGCTGGCCAGCACCGGCGTCAAATGAAGTGGGAATATCAATCAGCGTCATTGACGGACTGTAGCCCCGCTTGAACGCCGTAACGTAAGTAATTGGTTTAATCGCTGACCCGGGCTGACGCCGTGCCAAGGCAACGTTGTACTCTCCGCCGATTGCGGCATCAAAGTAATCTTTAGAACCCACCATCGAAAGAACCTCTCCTGTTTTAGGGTTTAGGGCAACCAAGGCGCCGTTGCTTACTTTGTAAGGAGCAAAGCTGCTTACTTGCTCGGTAACAACCTGCTGGAGCTGATTGTGCAAACCGAGATCGAGGGTAGTTGTTACCCGCAGGCCGCCATGCTCAACCATACCCTCCCCGTAGCGCGCGGCGAGAAGTTCTCGGACATACATGACAAAGTGCGGCGCCTTGATACCGGCGCCCTCGGGAGTGTAATAGAGCTCTTCCGCTGCGGCTGCATCGGCCTCCTCTTGGGTAATGTAGCCGTCTTCGACCATTCGCCGCAGCACCTGTGCTTGGCGCCACTTAGCTACCTCGGGGTCGCGACGGGGGGAAAAACGCGAAGGCGCCGCTGGCAATCCTGCCAACATTGCTGCTTCCGCCAGTGTCAGATCCGACACCGATTTGCCAAAATACATCTCGGCCGCCGCTTCAACCCCCACCGCCTGACCGCCGTAAGCGGATTCATTCAAGTACATCTGAAGAATCTCATCCTTGGTAAATCGGGCCTCGATCTGCAGCGCCAGCACAAACTCCTTAATCTTCCTAATTATCGTCCGCTCCTGCGTGAGAAGGGCGTTCTTAACCAACTGCTGTGTAATTGTCGACCCGCCCTGCAGATCTCCGTGAAGAATGATATTCCGGACTGCCCGAACTATCCCCAAAGGATCAAAGCCGTGGTGTTGGTAGAAATGCTTATCCTCGATGGCAATAGTTGCCTCCCGCATTATCTCCGGAACCTGATCCAGCGTTACTAGAACCCGGTTTTCATCGCCGTAGATGTCATAGAGAAGCTCGCCGTTACGGTCGTAAATCTTCGTTGAAAGAGCGACATCGCGGTCGATTAGGCGATTGGGGGAGGGAAGTTCCTTAGAAAAAGCGATGAAAACACCCCCCATTACCAGAGAACCAAAGATAATTACCGTAAGGCAGATTGTCGCGGCGACATTGAACCAAAAGAGTTTGCTTTTCTTGCCTTTTTTCTGAAGCCGCCTGAAGTAGGGGATACGGGTAAGGACCCAAAGAGCAAAACGATTAATGCTGGTCAAAACCAGCCTAGTAACCTTGAAAATGCCTCCGACAATATTGCGTGGAAGAGATTTCAGAAACCCGCCCAACCCTTTTCGCCGAGACCAAGAGGCGGTCGGCAGATACCTTTTCTTTCCTAGATACTTCCTTCTTCCTCGATTCATCAGAAGCATTTTACCATACGATCACCCCCTCCGCCCTGGATAGAAAATGATATAC
>CAZQCZ010000005.1:9802-11648 GCA_964592215.1 uncultured Candidatus Saccharibacteria bacterium | reverse complement strand
ATAGAAAATGATATACTCGAATCGCGTCAAACGCGATTTAATCTGTAATGAATAATAAATCTAGACAAGCAATCAATGAGGTTCTAACCAGAGGAGTGGAGCAAATCCTGCCGGACAAAACTGGTTTGGCGGCCTTGATGCAGAAACGGAAGATTCGGCTCTACAACGGGATTGACCCGACGGGACCGAATCTTCACTTAGGCCATTCCGTAGTATTACGAAAGCTTAGGGATTTTCAGGAGCTGGGGCACGAGGCGATCTTGCTTGTGGGATCATTCACCGCCCAAATTGGCGATCCCACTGACAAAGAAGCAACCCGCAAACCCTTGACACCCATGCAAGTGGAGACAAATATGGCCACGTACGAGGAGCAGGCTTCAAAGATTCTAGATTTCTCAAAAGTCAAACTCGTGTACAACGCAGATTGGCTAGCCAACCTGAGTATCGAAAAGACAATTGAGCTTGCCTCCCATGTTACAGCGCAGCAGATAATTGAACGTGACATGTTCCAGAAACGCTTGAAAGAAGATAAACCCCTCCACCTCCACGAGTTCTTCTACCCGCTTGTGCAAGGTTATGATTCTGTGCATTTAAATGTTGATCTTGAAATCGGCGCCACGGATCAGCTTTTCAATATGCTCGTCGGCAGGAAACTACAGAAAATCTACAACCAAAAGGAGAAATTCGTTATGACTCTTCCTCTTCTTTTGGGCCTCGACGGGCAGAAAATGAGTAAAAGCCTGGGAAACACGGTTAACCTTACCGATCCGCCGGGTGAAATGTACAGTAAGTTGATGTCTCTTCAAGATGCGCTGATAGGACAGTACTTTGAGCTTTGTACTGACCTGCCGGAGGCAGATGTTAAAGAATTGACTAGAGAAGCCAAGAAAAAGCCGATGGACGTCAAGAAACGGCTAGCACACGAAATCACCAAGATGTACCACGGGAAGGACGAAGCCGATAAAGCGGCAAAAGAGTTCGAGCAGACAATTCAGCGAGGGGAACAACCGAAGAATCCCCCAACCGTGCTTCTTGAGCATCTCACTTCGACACCGATCTCCGGAGCGACAGTAAGCCAAATAGCTATGGGGACTGCCCTAGTATCGAGCGCCTCGGATGCTAGAAGAATCATCGAGCAAGGAGGATTTGAACTAGATGGAAAAAGGATAACCGACCCTATGAAGAAAGTAAAACTGCAAGGCGGGGAAACAGTAAAAATAGGGAAACGAGGCTACAGGAGAATCAAAGCATCAAAGAAGTAGGGAAGACCTCCACAGACCGCAATGCGAACTAACATCGGCGCCAGAGCAATTGTTGTCAAAGAAGGAAAAGTCCTTCTCATTCATCGGCGCAATGAGGGGAGGGAGTACTGGGTTTTCCCCGGCGGGGGAGTGGAGGACGACGAGACACCGGAAAAGACGGTCGCCCGAGAAGTCAAAGAAGAAACGGGGGCAGTAATAAGCTGCGGTGAGAAATTCGCCGAACAAGATTTCAACGGGGGGAAGCAGTTGTTTTTCCGCTGTGAGATCGTTAGCGGCGAAGGGGAATTGAAAATGACCGGGCCGGAGAAGCAGACAGAAAATGATTGGTACCAACCGGAATGGCGAGATCTATCTGAAATTAGAAACTTAACCTTGCATCCGATTGAGGTTCGGGATATGCTTCTTGTGGAGGAATTCGGCAAAAAGAAATGAACCGCCGCAAGAAAGAAAAAATTTGGATCGCAATTATGATTATTTCCTCAATAAGTCTTGTCCTTACCTCAATCCTTTCTTTTCTCTTCAGATAAAATAGGAAGAACGCGGCGGAAAAACAAAGGCCCCCTACGCGCGTAACGTAAGGAGCC
>CAZQCZ010000005.1:0-9702 GCA_964592215.1 uncultured Candidatus Saccharibacteria bacterium | reverse complement strand
CGTTAGCATGCTATCTTAGAGAGGAATGACCATTAAACTTAGCAACCCGGTTACGGATCTACCTTCCGTCGGAGAGGTGTATGCCAAGCGGCTGAGACATCTGAAGATCAAAACGATTCGGGACCTCCTCTACCATTTCCCTTTCCGCTATCAAGACTTTAGCCAAACCAAAAAGATCCGCTACCTTGCCGAAGGCGACGAAGTTACCGTTGCCGGAGAAGTAATCAAGGTTGAGGTTATCCGCGCAAAAGGGGGAAAACTGCTTACCAAGGCGGCGGTCGCTGACGAAACGGGCGCTATCGAGGCGATCTGGTTCAACCAACCGTACCTGAAACAGGCACTCGAGGAAGGGAAAAAAATATACCTCGCCGGCCAAGTTGAACAATTTGGCAGGCATTTGGGTTTTGTCAGCCCTACATTTGAACCGGTCGACGACGAAACCGGACCAATTCATACGGGAGGGCTGGTCCCGGTTTACCCGGAAACCGGCAGGGTTTCCTCAAAATGGCTTCGGGCGCGGATCAAGAGGGCACTGGCCCTTTTTAATCCCGGGGAGCTGGCGGACCTGGAATTTATCCCTAGAGAAATCCTCCAAGAGGAAGGTTTGCCTGACCTAGAAGAAGCGCTTCAAACTATTCATTTTCCCAAAAGTGAGGGCGAGGCGAAGAAAGCACGAAGGCGGTTCGCTTTTGAGGAACTGCTTCTCCTTAACCTCCGCTCAATAGAAAGAAGAAGACGGTGGAACGAGAGGAAATTGGCAGCAAGAATTGATATCCCGCGGTATCGGCGGGAGATCGAACAATTTATAGATGGCCTCCCCTTTACCTTAACGGGAGCGCAAAAGCGGGCGGCGGTAGAGATCTTAAACGATCTTAATAAACCGACGCCGATGAACCGCCTTCTCGAAGGCGATGTCGGCTCAGGAAAGACGGTCATCGCCGCCATCGCTGCCTACGCCTGCTTCCTCAACGGAATGCGAACGGTCCTTATGGCCCCAACAGAAATCCTCGCGCAACAGCACTATGAAACTCTCAAAAGTCTCCTCGAGCCCTACGGAATTACATGCGCCCTCCACACCGGAGGCAAAAAACCAAAACTGCCTGATTACCCAGCTGTCCAGCTGCCCGATCTCTGGATTGGCACTCACGCCCTTTTCTACCGGAAGGGAAGCTTCAAAGGTGTTGGCCTCGTCGTAATTGACGAGCAGCACCGCTTCGGCGTCGAGCAACGAGCCGAACTTGTCAAGAAAGCAGGCGATGTCCCTCATATCCTTACCCTCACCGCCACTCCGATCCCGAGAAGCTTAGCCCTCACTGTCTACGGCGACCTGGACCTTTCAATTATCGATGAACTTCCGCCGGGGAGAAAGAGAATCAAGACCTTCGTCGTCCCGGAAGGAAAGCGCCAAGCGGGATACCGCTGGATAGGGGAGAAGGTTAAATCGGGAGAGCAGGCGTTTATCATCTGCCCACTGATTGAAGAATCGGAAAAGGTTCCGATCGGAGATCGAGAATCCCCGACCGAAGGCGGGAAGTCAGTGCGGCAGGCAAAGGCGGCTACGGCCGAATACGAAAAGCTCCAAAAAGTCTTTCCCAACCTTTCCCTCGGCCTCCTTCACGGAAGGTTAAAAGTGGCAGAAAAGAATGATGTCATCGACAAGTTTAGGAAGGGTAAGCATCAAATTCTTATCGCCACTCCCGTGGTGGAGGTAGGAATCGATATCCCTAAAGCGACGATCATGGTCATTGAAGCGGCCGATCGCTTCGGTCTTGCCTCTCTTCATCAACTGCGGGGGAGGGTAGGAAGGGGTGATAAAGAGTCTTACTGTTTCCTCTTTACGGAAAACGGAGGCCGAGATGTCTTCAAGCGATTAAAGGCTCTCGAAAGTACCACTTCTGGTTTCGAGCTAGCCGAACTCGACCTCAAGCTTCGCGGACCCGGAGAGATTTACGGTACTAAACAGCACGGCCTTCTCGAGCTGAAAGTAGCCGACCTCTCGGATACCAAAATGCTCAAAGCTGCCCGAGAAAGTGCTCATAAAATTATGGACGGGGAACTTCCCCCGCGGCTTCGCCAAGAACTAGAGCGCTTTACCACTTCCCTAGTTGAGCCAAACTAACAAAGCCTACCGACGTCGCGCCATACGCTATTCTCGACAGATAAAATGGTTGCGAACGAAGAGAGCTCTTATTCGCGGGACGAACACTGTGATAAACTAGCCTTACCGTGACCAAAACTCTCTACTTCACCGAAAGCGGTTATCAAAAACTCCTGAAAGAGAAGAAGAGACTAGAAGCAGTACTGGCCGAGGCGAAGAAGAGCGCCGGCCTATCGGCTAGCGCCGAGCCCGGAAACGTCTGGCACGACAATTTCGGTTTTGAGCAGGCAGAAAGGGATATCCATAAGTTCACCTCAATGCTCGAAGAGATAATGAAACAACTCGCTTCAGCAAAAATCATTAAGCCCAAAGACACTTCCAAAGACAAGGCCGGTATCGGGAGCAAAGTACAGGTGGAGATGAGCGGAGAGAAGCGTACCTACTCCATTGTCGGCTGGGGTGAGGCGGAGCCGGGAAAGAACAAGATTTCCTACACCTCACCGTTAGGTAAAGCACTTACAGGCGCTAAAACTGGCGATCGTAAAAGGATTACCACCCCTAAAGGAAAAGCCGCAATCAAAGTTCTGGCGGTCTCCTAACACCAACCCTAGCCCGCTAGCTTCTGGCCTCTAGCCTCTGATAAACTAAGGCGATGAGAGTTACTGGCGGCGCCGCTAAAGGCCACCACCTACAAACCACACAGGTGCGAGAACTCAGGCCAACTCAAGACATGGTGCGCAAGGCAATCTTCGATGTCCTGGGCGATATAGTACGGGGGAGAAAGGCAGCCGATCTCTACGCCGGAACAGGCGCCCTAGGCATCGAAGCCATTTCAAGAGGGGCCAAGAGCTGCTATTTTGTTGATTCACACCGCGGTGCCGGTGACATAATCATCAAAAACCTCAACCACACCAAACTCCTTGGCAAAGGGAAGGTTATTTGCCGCAGCGTTGACCACTTCCTCGAAGAGCTTCCGGACAAGGATCTCGAGCTTGTCTTTCTTGACCCCCCATATACTCTCGGAAAACTCGCCCCAGTCCTTCAAAGACTGCTCCCACATCTAAGGCATGGGGCAATTGTTGTCTACGAACACGCCAAGACTACAGACGCGCCGAAAGTAGAGGGGCTAAAGATTATCAAGTGGAAAATTTACGGGGGGACGAAGGTAACCTTCTTGACTAAGGCATAGGGGATGGGGTATAGGATCTAGAGGTGGGTATCAATTACTGGACCCTAGTACTTAGTCGCTAGTTGCCAAGATATGCCGGTACCGAAAAGACGACACTCCTACGGGAGGAAAAGACGAAAACTGCTCCATAAAGGGCCAAAGCGGCCACAGACGGTGAAGTGCCCCCACTGCGGCGCTGAAAAACTCCCTCATCGGGCTTGTCCTGAATGTGGAAAGTACAGGAAGCCAAAAATCAGGAGACAAGAGCCAGAGGCCGGCAGCTGAATCTCTTTGCTCCTGCCAGCAACTAATATCTAATGATTAAAGAAAGGGACCCACGACACGAAGCTCGCCGAGTTGCCTTGGCGACGCTCTTCGAGCGCGCATTTCACTCAATTAATCAGGAGGAAAGTACTGCCCGCGTACTAGAAGTGTATGGGAAGAGCGATATTGACCGCGGGCTTCTTAGCCTCCTTACCGAGGGCGTCGTTAAGAATATGGAAATGCTGGACAGAATTATCGAGGAGACCGCCCCAGCGTGGCCACCCGACCAAATTGCTAAGGTCGACCTTATCATCCTTAGAATAGCCATTTTCGAGCTGGTAGTCGCTAAGAATGTTCCCCCGAAAGTAGCAATTGACGAAGCAGTTGAGATCGCCAAGGAATTTGGCGGATCTTCTTCAGGGTCCTTTGTAAACGGGGTTTTAGGCACTGTGGTTAGAAAATATCTTGAGGAAGGTGAGGCCGAAAAAGAGATGGGCACCGAAGAAAGAGTTAAAAGAATACTGGCCGCCTCCTTGGGAGTAAGTAAAGAGGAGCTAAGCAACGAAAAGGCTTTTGCCGCAGATCTTAACGCTGACCCCGCCGAACTGGAGGATACATTCAGAAGAATCTTCAAAGAGCTCGAAATTGAGGAAACAAAGTACACATTTGAAACAGTGGGCCAGTTAATTGAATTTGTTAAAGATTATTTAGATGAGATTGAGGAATGAGAGTAGTTAATAGGAGGTTATTGGCTGTTGGAAAATGATCGGCTGCTAACTATCAGCCACCGGCAACTAATGGAGAATCTGAAAAGGATTGAAAAAGCCCTAAAACTCAAATTCAAGAGTCAAAAGTTGCTACAGAATGCGTTTGTCCATCGTTCGTACTTAAACGAGAACCCCGATCTCGAGCTGCCGTCTAATGAACGTTTGGAATATCTTGGGGACGCAGCTTTAGAGCTGGTTACCTCGCGCTACCTTTTCGAAAACTACCCAAAGCTTGGTGAGGGCGAGATGACCGCTCTTCGCGCCGCTTTGGTAAGAACGGAATCGCTGGCAGAAGAGGCCCGACGGCTCGGTTTCGGCGATACGCTTCTCCTTTCCAAAGGGGAGGAGCAGGGAGGAGGACGAGATAACCCCTATCTTCTTGCCAACACCTTTGAGGCCCTTGTAGGCGTTATTTATCTTGACCGGGGACTAGGAGAAACAGCCACCTTTATCAAAAGGGAGCTTCTTTACAAAACGGATGATCTCATCCGTGCCGGACTCAAAGACGCCAAAAGCCTCTTCCAGGAGAAAGCACAAGAAAAACGCTCGATCACTCCCGTTTACAAAACACTAGCTGAGTGGGGACCTGACCACGACAAGCACTTCCGTGTTGGCGTCTTCCTCGGAAAGAAGAAAATTGCTGAAGGAGAAGGCCGGAATAAACAAACAGCAGAAGAAGCCGCCGCTCAAAATGCATTGAAAGACGATGGTACACTGCGGGGGAAACCAGACGAATCAGTTGTACCAAATTCAGATAATTGAATTGCTGAGTCATTGATGCTATCCTTTACCACGTCGTGTTAAAGATTCGTTTCTCTAAAACCGGCAAAAGAAGTGCGCCTGCCTTCCGTATCGTTGTTACTCCCGAGAGTCGGCCGCGGGACGGAAGGGCACTTGAGGTTTTAGGTCATTTCAATCCTTCGACAAATCCGCCCGCCCTCTCTTTGGACAGAAAACGTCTCCAATACTGGCTCGAAAGAGGAGCGCAGATGACAGACGCCGTTGAGCAGCTCGCTAGAGGCAAATACGAATTTAAGCCATACCGCCATAAACAGGGCAATAAACCGACCGAGGGGGCCAAAGAGCCTAAAGTTGCGGTGGAGGAAAAGAAGCCTGCACAAAGGGATAAGACAGAGGCGGCCGAAGCTCCTACCGAAAGTAAAGCGGAGGCCCAGCCAACGCCAGACAAATCAGATGAAGGAACTTCTTGAATATCTCGCTCAAAAATTGGTTTCTAAACCAAAAGAGGTGAGGGTTACCGAAAACACGGAGGCGGACGGGACCATCCGCCTAACCCTCTCAACCGCCCCCGAAGATATGGGAATGATTATCGGCAAGGGAGGAAAGACTATTGTCGCTATCCGCTCCCTTATCAAAACTGCCGCTGTCAAATCAGGAAAGAAAGTTCTCCTTGAACTTGAGGAATCAAGTTCGGAATGAATCAATATTACCAGGCCGCTGATGCTTATCTCCGTTATCACCCTCTTCCCTGAAGTCTTTGAACCGCTGATCAACTCTTCAATCATTGCTAAAGCACAGAAGAGCAAAAGACTCAAAGTAAACCTGATCAATCTGCGCGATTTTGGCCTCGGGCCGCATCGGCAGGTTGACGATCGCCCCTATGGCGGAGGAGTGGGAATGGTTTTGATGGTTAAACCAATTTGCGAAGCCATCAAGAGATCAAAAATCAAAAATCAAAAATCGAGGATTGTCCTTCTAACCCCGCAGGGGAGAGTGTTTGATCAGAAAAAGGCGCGCAAGCTCGCCAAAGAAAAGCATCTCGTCCTCATCTGTGGACATTATGAAGGGGTAGACGAGCGAATCCGCCGGCTAGTAGATGAAGAAATCTCCATTGGCGATTATGTCCTTAGCGGGGGAGAGATACCGGCGATGGTAGTTTTAGACGCCGTAACGCGCCTTATTCCCGGCGTTCTTGAGAAAGAAGCGACAGAGAAGGAGTCCTTCTCATCCCATTTTCCAAACTCCAAACCCTGCCCTCTTTTAGAGTTTCCACAGTACACTCGACCGGAAGTCTTCGAACTCGGAGGAAAAAAACTAACCGTCCCAAAAGTTCTTCTCTCCGGCAATCATCAAGAAATAGAAAAGTGGCGGCTTAACGAGGCGCTAAAGAAAACAAAAAGGAGAAGACCGGATTTAACTAACCAAGCAGAAGCTGACAGCTAGAGGCCTATCACTCAACCTCGTAGGGGGTAAAGCGATTCAAAATCATTGAAGCTTTTATAAAATCACTGCCGCTAGGGCTAAAAGTGATCGGAGTTTCGGGTTGGAGTACCGGCTCCGGCGTGTAGTAACTAATTAAAACCATTGTCGTTTGGACGTCCGCAGTTCCAGTCCCGGTGTCGCTCCCAGTAGAGAATTGAATCGTCTCCACATCAATCACCCGGCTGGCTACTTCCATTGTCTGGAGGAGACTCTGCAACACCGCGAACGAGCTTGTAGAAGTGAAATTAAGACGCACTTCCTCCCACCCCCTTGAGGTGGATTCCTCGCTGCTGACCGATTCGCTAAACTGCAGTGACGAGATACCAGCGCCACACTTCTGGGCGATAGCTTGAATCTCGGTCAAAAGCGCAGGAATACTGCTTTCGGAAGGAACCGCCCGATCAAATGATTCGAATCGCGAATCCAACTCCTCTGCGGCCCAATCTTCAGTAAGGGCTTCAAGCTGTCCCACCTTCGTCGTCAGAGACGAGAGTGTTTGCCGCGCTAACGACTGCTCCAATTTGAGTGCCTGAATCTGCATCCACGCCGAACGCGCCCCAACCCAAAGCAGGACAAGAGAAAGGAAAATACTGCTAACAAAGAGACCGTAGCTCCTGACTAAAGGATGATTCAAAAACGATCTTAAACTGCCAACTTCCACCCTCAGGCTTGCCATTACTCTAAATACTCTAAAAAGGATTCCCACCCCTCCTCCAAGAGGGACTCCCAACCGCCCCTCAAACCATTTTTTACCACTTCTGCTTCGGCCGTAAATTGCGCTGTCCCCGTCGAGGGGTTAAAGCTAACCGAAGTGAGGCCAACCTCGGTAAAAAGAGAGCCACCCTTCTCCGGATCAACCATATCTCGGAGGAAGTTGGCCAAACTAGTGTAATCTAAAACTTCGCCGGTCAAACTGATCTCGCCGGTGCTGGCAGCCGTAAGGTCAGTAATGGACACTCCTGCCGGGGTGCCCTTAGAGAGCGCTTCGAGAAGAAGGGAATAGTAGTTTCGATTGTCGAAAATGTAAATGAGGGCCTTGGTCTTGTCGGTTAGACCAGCAACTTTTATTTCCGTATCTGCCAAATCCGCCAGCGCCGCCTTCTTAGCCGCTACTTGCTGCTGAATGTTCCTCAACGACGATTTTTGCGCTTGGACAACTGAGAAGAGCGCTGCCGTTACCATAACAGTTAGGGTTAGAAGACCTAAGCCCAACACCCGAAGGGAACGGACAAGAACGGCACGCTTCCGCGCCTCTTCAATTTCTCTTGGGATTAATTCGATTCTGTGCTCTTCAGCCATTACACTTCTTTTAGCGCTAGCCCGACGGCAACAGCAAAATCCGGCGCCAACCGAGCCAATTCCTCCTTGGGAAAAGACTCGGAAATGCTAAGCTTCTCCCAAGGATCAGCCCTGATTACTTCGACCCCTAAGGCCTCGGCGAGATAAATCAAAATCCCGGGAAGATTCGCCACCCCTCCTACCAAGACGATCCGGTCGATATGCTTCCCACGCCGAGAAGAGTAGAAGGTCAGTGCCCTCCTCAATTCCTCCACAATTATATCAAAAACAGGCTTAATGGCAACAAGTACCTTCCCGCCCGCTTCTTTCTCCAACAAACCATAGCTCTTAAGATATTCGCGGGCGCGTTCCGTCTCCAAGCTGAAGCTTTGAGAAACCGCTCTAACCAAGGCCTCGCCACCGGTGGGGATAGAACGAGTAAAGCGAAGGGCATTTCCGGAGAAGATTGAGATATCCGCCGTCTTAGCTCCCAATGAAACAACCATAGCTGAACTTCCGCTGGTATCACCCACAACCGATCGGGACAGCGCCATCGTTTCCGGCTCCAGAGAAACGGGGCGGAGTCCCGCTCGCCGAAGGACATTCAGGTATCGTTGGATCAGCAATTCAGGCGCGGCGACTAGAAGAACATCGATCTTCTCCGAATCCATTTCCGAAGTACCCAAAACCTCGTAGTCCAGCGTCGTCTGCTCAAGAGGAAGGGGAACATATTGCTGGGCTTCACTCTTTATGGCGGCGTCTATTTCTGTCTCTGACATCTTGGGAAGAGTAACAACTCGAGTAAAGATTTGTGACTCGGGAAGGGCAGCAACAGCGTTTCGGCCCCGGAATTTTCCTCCGACGACGAGTTGAGCCACCGCCTGGGAGAACTCTATCCAGCTTTCCTTGTTTTCAGCGATTAGTGATGCTCCCTTCGGAGCAGGGGAGTAGGAAAAGGCAATAAGCGCCTTCCCCCGGATTTGTGCGGCCTTAAGCGTTGTTGATCCAATGTCTAAACCTAAAAGGTCAACCATAAGAAAGTGAGCAGCAAACTTACCTAAATTCCAGCCGCCAGCTGCTAGCTGCTAGCCACTGGCCGCTACCTATGGCGTCACCTCTCTCCAATTTATCTGCGCCTCTCCCAAATAAGTGCGCATCAGCACCAGATATTTCGCCGGAAGAGAAATCTGCTCAGCGGCGTACATCGCGCTGTCAATGTCAGAAAGACTGCGCCGAAGGATAACCCTCCCCTTCGTCGAAATCAACGCTCCCTGGATAAGCAGCCGGGGAGTAGCGCCGCTAACGTAATTATAGCCAGTGTCGATGTTAGCACTGGATCCCGCAGCAATGTAGATGCCATCGGCGTGATCGTCAGAACCGGGTCCGGCTAAATCTTGGCTAAAGCTAATTCCGTCTCTGACAATGAAAACAACTGCCGAATCGTTCGGCACCGTTATATTGCCGTTAATCGTCAGGGTCCCGCTAACGAAGATAACAATCCTCTGGCCGGAGCTGAAATTAAAGGCGGCATTCCTAGTTATATTCCCGTTGCGATGATAAACTCCGGTACTGTTAGGAAAACTACCGTCGGCGCCCCACACCGTCGCCCCGCTGCCAAAACGGCTAATTAGTTCGCTGTAATCGGGAAGGTCAATCGCAACTCCCGAGCCGGCGGAACCTCCGGGGTAGTAAGAAAGAAGGCAGCCCGCATCTTGCCCCCAGCAGAAGGAGCGCGTCCCGCCGGTAATACCCTCTCTTGCGGAAATAATGAACTCAGCGTTCGCCGGAGGAACAACATTGAAGTAGCAGTAAGTTTCCGTCGGCGCATATACTCCTGTTCCGTTAAAATGCGCTTTTACCAGATAACCATTTCCTTCGGGAAGAGCGGCCGGATCAGGCTCCGT
>CAZQCZ010000004.1:0-25665 GCA_964592215.1 uncultured Candidatus Saccharibacteria bacterium | reverse complement strand
TACGAAATGATTAATTTGATAAACCCGCCGTACATCGCCCTCTGGCAGATCGAGCTGGGACTACCCTTGAGCGTGATGCTTATTGGCTTTGTTTTCTCGCTACTCATAAAAGCGTCTCGGCTTGATCCGTCAAAGAAGATGGGTATCATCGCTGAAGCACTCGCCATCGCTGGGGGAGCGGCAATTATCTTTTTCCTTTACGGCACAAGCCCGACGATCTTCTGGGGCGCGGAGCAAGACGACACGATGAACGGGAAAAATTCCCCCGACAACGATCAGAACCTTATGAATACTGTCCAACCGGGAAGCGGAAAGGATCCCTGCGGCGATGGCATTTGTGATCAAGCGGAGCAGAAGGATCCCAACCTCTGCCCTAAAGATTGCCTGTAGCCCCTCCACTTGGCGGCCGCGGCTCAATGGCTCCCGTCCCCGGCCCCTCCGGCGGCTACCTCTTCTATTTCCACCATTAAGTGGAAACAAACTCTGTTTATTTCCATCATTGACCAGAGATCAGTGAGGGGAAGAAGGTTTTGCGAGTATGGCGAGCAAGTTACGCCCGAGAGGGTCACTGCGACGTACCTTCGGTTGGGGTCTTAGCTTCAACAGGGGAGAAGCTCAAGCCGATCAGTTTCCAGCGATCGGCGAACTCGCCGGCCGATTCCAGAAAATCGAAAGCGATTTCGGCCGATGGCTGCTGGGAAAAGACGGCGATGTAAATCACCCGCTTCGCAAATCCGTTTCGGCCATAGACATCAGGGTCGCCTTTGGAGATATACTCACCCCAGCTTTCGCGGAAAGAGGAGAAATTTGTCTCAGTGAGTTGCTCTTTAAGACTGGAATCAAAATCGGCGGTAAATTTCTCATAACTCGTCTCATTCCAACCTTCGAGTAGATTATCGATCTGGGCAGTAGTTTTACTCAACACAATTTCTTTATCGGCGCCCGTCATCGGCACCAAACCGGTGTCCACAACGAAGGAAATAATCACCGCCGCAATGGCAAGAACAACGATCGCCACTCCTGACAACCTAGTAACAATCTCCTTCCGAAGCACCAGGAAGATGCCGACGCCGAGGGTCATAATTCCAATGAGAAGGCCAACGGCAACCTCGCTCCCCCAGGCCTTAGGCGCGACAATGAAAATCAGATCAAGCAAGATAACTGTCGCCAGCAAAACAGCCCCTATCTTCCGCGCCCATTTTCCCTTAGTAAGCAGATTGAGAGGAACAAGACTCAGGAAAATTGTTATCCCCAAATTGAGGGCCCCATCTTCGCCGATGTGACCGAAGCGGTAGCCAACGGTACCGATAACGCTGGATACAAAAGTAAAGAGAAGGAGGATGCCAAAGAAATGAAGAACTTTCCGCTTCCGGCGGAGAAGGAAGATATTTGCAACTAGAGCGGCGGCAAAACAAATGAAACCGCCCCACGAATCTCCCTCGACCAAAAATGACACTCCGGTGGCGAGAAACACCAGCGCCAAAAACCAAAGTAACCAGAGCCCAATGGTTATCAACTTCGGTTTGAAGCGGATATATAACTCCCTCAATTTTGATGAGACCTTCGCCACAGCCATATGTTAATACAAGAAGCGGCTATCATTCTACAGGAAAGAGTTCAATCCAGTCATCTTGATAAGTCGGCGGTTCGGAAACATCGGTGCCGACGACGTTGAAGCCGTCCGACCAGTGGTACTCGGCGTTGTCGGGAACCTCATAAGCTTCACCCGTATCGGGATTGTAGACACGATTCACTCCCAACATTGCATCGCTCCACTGACGCATCACCCGATCTTCGACTCGAGATTGGTAGTCAATTGGTAGTCAAAAGTGGCGGTGATCATATTGGCGATCTCCGATCCCGCCTAGCTGATTGTCCCTACTCGCTTTGCCACCTCCGCCGGCGCCGTCGCCAACTTGGTAATCTTTGACCCGGGGAAAATCACCGACAGAGCAACTTTTGAAGACCCGCATCAGTATCCCGAGGGGATAACAGACGTTATTATCGAAGGGCAGACGGTAGTCCACAACGGAGAACACACCGGTGTGATGGCCGGCAAAATCCTTAACCGCTAATTCCCCGGGCAAAGAACCGCTGGTGCGGGACTGGACGGATGACCATGTTCCACCCATTCACCATCTTCGCAAAGCCAACCATCTTCCCCGCTTAAAAACTGTGCTCGCAAATAAGGCGGTAAACTCACCCTCCAAATCACCAAGATAGCAACAACTACGAGTGCGAGAAGAAGAATTATCCTTGTCGTCTTAGGTTTCATGCTTTCTTACTCTCCTCACCCCATCTACACTATTATAATTGGCGTCACACCTGTTCCTGCCTACCGGCAGGCAGGTCATTACAACCCCTCTCCCACCCTTCTCCTCGGCGATAATCAAGGCGTGAAAATCCTGATAAAGCTTAGCGTCGCGGGGAAGATTATCTTCGAAAAGTGCTTTAAGGTGATCATAAGTGAATTTCGCCGCTAACTTCTTCCTCACCGCCAATCTCTTGGTATACTCGTCGACGACAAAAGTTGGTTTGTCTAAGGCGTATAAGAGGATTGTGTCCGCCGTTTCCGGCCCAATACCGTGAAGAGAAAGCAATCTCTCCCGAGCCGTTCCCAAATCCTCCTTCACGAATTTCTCCAAACTTCCATATTCCTCAAGGACAAATTTGCAGAAACCAAAAAGACGACGCTGCTTGGTTTGACGAAAACCGGCCGGCCGGATAAGGGAAGTTAGTTTATCGAGATTGGAAAGATGAGCGATCTTCTCGAGAGAAAGAAGTTTCTCCTTTTTGAGGTTTCTTAAGGCTAGATCGGCGTTATGCCAGCTGGTTCGTTGGGTCAAAATTGCCCCGATGGCGATGAGCTCGCGATCTTTGAGGGATTTCCTCGTGGCGCACCACTGTGGCCAAAGCTTTTCCGCCGGCCCGTGCTTACTGTGAAGATCAAGATAGAGGCGGTAAATTACGCTTTCAGCCACAATCCCAGTTTAAAGGATTTGCCTCCCGGGCGGAAACCACACGGGAGGCAACGATATTGAAGATGGCCAGACCGTTCAGCAGCTCTGTGGGTTCTCGCGCTCGTCAGTTACCTCGCGAGCGAGAACTCCACCCACGGTGGCGGTAACTTCTTCCGGTGTCATTTGGTTACCGCCAAGAATACTCGCTGGCATGAAATGAAGACGGCCGGGGCGGCGCCGTTTCCGACCAACTCGTTACATCCAAGATGGTCTTGTCGGGCAGGACGATCTTCTGCCCCTGAATCCATGGAGCAGTGTAGAGCCGCCCTTCAAACAGAAAGCAGACCTCCATCAGAGCCCTCCTCTCTCCTGAGAGAATAGTGAACCGAAGGAAATACCACCGCACAAGACCGGAAAACACAGCGCTGCAAGATCCCCTCTTTTAGGACTTACCGGTAAGAAGCGACCACCTTTCGAGAAGTTCCGGACCGGCCATTGCCGCTACTCGGGTTAGAACGGACTCCACTACCGGCAAAATATCGCCTCGCCGCCAGCCTCTCATTGCCATCTTCACTGCCGGCGGAGGCACCAACCTTATCTCCTCCTTGGCTTACGACACCATGAAGGCCGCTGAAGACGGATTGACCCCACCTATTGACAGAGGGGAAAAACGCTACTACCATTACATCCGTCACAATCCTATAGGAAGGGAGGAATAAGAGAAATGAAAATGAGAAGAAATCTCATCCTATTGGCTGCTATTATCTTCCCCTTGCTGCTCCCCGGAGCGGTCCGGGCACAGGAGTTGCAGGAGTTAGAGGCAAGCCGTGTTTCGATTCCCGTCTTGATGTATCATCAAATATACCCGGCGGGAGAGGAGGTCACGTCGGAGTGGGGCACCTCCTATGATTTGTTTGCCGCCCAAATGGCATGGTTCCATGAAAATGGATACCATACCATCACCACCGACGAGCTTTACCGCTTCGTCACCACCGGGGAAATCACGTTCCGCCGATCGTTCCTTCCCGTCTTTGACGATGATTGGTACATCAGCGTCAGAGAGCGGGTTCTCCCCACAATGGGGAAGTATGGCTTCGTACCGACGCTGGCGCTCTACACCAACGGCGTATACGAGGCAGGTTCCGGAGTATTCACTTGGTCAGAGCTCCGAGAGTGGGAAGAGGCGGGATTAGTAGACGTACAATCTCACTCCGTCACTCATCCCATGAACCCGACGCTGACAGGGCTCGGGGACGAAGAGCTAAGACACGAACTGCTTGGGTCGAAAGAGATCATCGAGCAAAAGCTGGGGAAAAATGTCGTCGGCTTTATTGCCCCTTGCGGAGCATACGACGAGCGGGTTCTGCAGTTCGCCCGTTCGGCGGGCTACAGGGTCTTCTACCTGCTGAACGAAAACGGGGGGACACGCTTCAACCAGGACCCGATGAAGATCTATCGGGTCAACATGGTAAGGAACCTTGACTTCGCCACCTTCGTCAAGAAGATGGAGGAGTATTCCACCCCAACCGAAACAACGGTGCCGGCACCAAGGACGTCACCACCGGAGGCATTTGTAAATCTCCTTGAGAAAAAGGAGATTGCCGCCCGCCTCTTAGCGGAGGTGCGGGGGTTATCGCAGGAGGTGACTCTGGAGCGGTTGCGGCGAATCCGCCAGCTGCTCCGGCGCTGGAGCGAGACCTGCACCACCGAAAAGGAAGAGGCGGCATCGCCGCCTGATACGGTGGTGAGTTGGGCCTCTGTCCTAGACGACAACCAGATCGTCTCCTTTTACGGCCACCCATCAACCCCCAAGCTAGGTATTTTGGGAGAGCATTCGGTGGAAGAACTCGCCGACCGCCTTCGGAAGATGGCGTCTGAATATGACGCCATCAACGGCGAGAAAGGTGTTACTCCCGCCTTTCACATCATCTACGGGACCGTTTGGCCTAGAGGTGAGGTCGGCATCCTCAGCGAAGAGAAATTGATGGAATACATCAACTACGCCGAGGAGAACGACTTCCTCGTCATTCTCGATCATCAGCTTGGAAAGTACACGGTAGCGGAGGCGATCACCGAGATGCTTCCCTACCTCAAGTATGAGTGTGTTCACCTGGCGATCGATCCAGAATGGCACACTACTCGTCCGGCCGAGGAGCTTGGTTACGTGACGGGAGAGCAGATCAACACCGCCCAAGTGTTGATCCAGCAATATCTCGAGGACAACGGAATTTCAGGGAAAAAGATTCTCGTTGTCCACCAATTTAACCAAGCAATGATCCGCGGGCGCGAGGAAGTCCACCCCTTTGAGCGGGTGGACTTGATCCATGATGATGACGGGTTTGGTTCCCCCTCAGTAAAGAGGGGGGAATACGCCGCCAACGCCGCCGCCGAGAACCTTCCCCTCAAGGGGATCAAGCTGTTCTTTGAGCGGCCGTGGCGGGATTGGGGTTATGACAACCCCTTGATGACACCGGAAGAAGTACTGGCATTGAAGCCAACTCCGGTACTCATCATTTACCAGTAAGATGGTATTTGCCCGCTTGGTAACTTCACACCAGCGGGCAATCTTTTTCTCCCCAAAGGCGGGGCGGAGGTTGCCCTAGTCATCCCCAACAGCAGCATCGATACCGCAATGAGGCAGAACGGCCGAGTGATCAAAAAGAACTCAATCTCCACAGACAGAACAGCTAACCGCCGAGGAGGAGGGACTGAAACGCAAAAGCCTCTCAGAGAATTTGAACTCCCCTACCCAGAGATAATCGCCATCAAAGAACGGAACGGCCGGCCAGAAAAGCTTGTCCTTGCCAATCTGCGGTTTGGCCTGTTCGGGCAGCAAATTCGCTTCCGTCAACCCGAGACGAACATCGGGATTGTCGCCGACAAGGGCGTCCTTGATCTCCTCCCAAATAAGGACACGGTTATATCCGGTATCACCAATAAAAAGATGGCCGTGGGAAACAGTTGCTCCCTGGGGGAGATTGAATCCCTCTAAGACCTTGAGCGGATTAGCGTCATCGGCAAGGCCATCGACGGCATACGCCCTTACTGATCCTCCCGGTCCTCCTTCGGTGCAGGTGACAAGGAGATAGTCGCCGTCGCTGGAAAGGCGGGTTGGCTTCTCAACCGTAAGGGTAAATTTCGGAGCCTCGTCATCTTCGGGAATCCCTTCCCAAACGTAAACCTTCCCCGCCGTACTATCGGAGAGATAGAAATATCTACTGTCGATCGCCACTCCTCTAAGCTCACCAAAAGCGGCGCTTCCGATCTTGTCGGTGAAAATTAGGTCGGGCGCCTGCCCTTCGGTAGGAAGTGTCCTCCAAACATAAACGGAACGCTGGCCAGCGAGGGCGAAACTGTTCTCGTAAAGGGCGTTATCCCATGGGCCCTCGGGAAGAGAGTAAACAAGGTCGGGATGAGCACCACTTTCATCGGGCCTGTTTTTCCAAACATAAAGTTTCCTATCAAAGTCGGAGGAGACGAAGAGACTTCTACCGTCGGAGGCGGGAACAGGATTGCTGATAATAAAATTCGTCTGCAAAGTATCGGTACTAATATCCGGCGCCCCGATGGCGAAATCCGGCAACTGGTCGGCCGAGGCGGGAACGGAATTGAAGACGACGATCTTGTTAGCGTTACTTAAAGAAAGGTAGAGCCTCCCACCTGCTAAGGCCATTCCCGAACCGTCGCCGTCGCGGAACCGGTAACCTTCATCCGTTTCGCCGACCGCTCCCATCATCAAATCGGGAGCGTCTTCCTCGCCATTAGGGAAGCTGCTATCCCAGATGTAGAGACCAGCATTGGTAAGACCAATCAGCTTCCCGTCTGGGGTAAACGTCGGACTCCAAATGACGTCGCCGAAAGATGAAACCTCGTGTTTCTCTCCCATCCATTGAGGCGCGGCGACGAAGAAATCATAGGGCTGATCGTCCGTTGTCGGAAAAGTCTCCCAGAAAAACGTGCCGCAGCCGTTATTATTCGGCTTGGCGTTGTGATCGCCGACGATTAGATGGGTCCCGTTACTCCCCACACTCCGCGGGGTACCGAAATCCCCGCCGGCATAGAGGACTAGATCGGCAAGCTTATTGTTTTGGGTAGGAAAATTGTTCCAGATTAAAACTGTGCCCGAACCAGTGCTCGTCACCACCAACCTCGTCCCATCGGTCCAAATTGCCCAGGGCCAAGCTAGTTTCGTCCTCGGATCGACCATCGGATCGTGGGGATTCCCCGTGCCTTTGAGCTCAATGTCGGCCGGCTGACCGTTTTCAGCCGGGAACTGGTTCCAAACTAGGATACGGTCATTGTAAGTGTCGGCGACAAGAACGTGGGTGCCGTCGGTAGCAACAGCAACCGGCCAATTCATCTCATCAAGACCGGTACCGGGGTTGTTGGCAGCGAAATCCTTTTGGCCGAGAACGAGATCGGGTTCGGTGTTGCCCGTCGGAAGGGTATTCCAAATAAGAACCCTATTGTTGTTGCGGTCGGCAAGAATAAGATGGGTGCCATCACTGGCAATACCGCCCGGGTGATTAAAGAGGAGAGGGCCACCCGCATCGTTAAAATCAATTCCCGAAAGCATAATGTCAGCCTCTTGACCAGTTTCGAAGAACCCCGAAGTTCTCTTGGAGACAGTCTTGTAAGAGGAGCTGATGAATTCAACGCTGATGCCGTTTCCAAGATCCCTAACCCGATCTCCTCCCTCGGTACCCTCCCTAGATGACTCTCCCCGGAGAAGGAGCCAACCCCCGCCGATACAGACAATGGCGGTCAAGGTAACCGCGATGAGAAGGAGCCTCTTCCTCGTAGGAAGCAACACTACCATTGCCTGCAATCAAAGCATAGCAAAAAGACGAGGTGATAAAATGATCCTGTGGTAAAGACCCTGAAAGCCTTAATCACCTCTATGCGGCCGCGGCAATGGCTGAAGAACACCAGCCTCTTCGCCGCTATTCTTTTCGGGGGGGAGGTGCTCAACGCTACCGCCTTAACCAAAACCCTCGAGGCGGCAATTGTCTTCTCCTTTCTCTCTTCCGCCGCTTACTTATTCAATGACGTCAACGACCGCGGACGCGACCGGAGGCACCCGCTCAAGAAAGAACGGCCCATCGCCAAGGGGACATTACCCGTCAGCATCGCCGTCTTTACTTCATGCTTACTGGCGCTAGGTTCTCTAGCTTGGGCAGGAATCCGCTTTAGCCACTCGTTCTTTGCCCTCGCCGCCACTTTCCTCCTCTTGCAGCTTTCTTACAGCCTTTACTTCAGGAGTGTGATCATCCTTGACGCCCTCGTTGTCGCCATGGCTTTTGTCCTCCGCGTTTATGCCGGAGCCTTTGTTATGCCGACGCCGATCTCCTCCTGGTTGATCCTATCCGTTATCGGCCTCGCCCTCCTCCTCGCCTTCGGCAAACGACGGTCGGAGTGGACATTGCTGTCTCCCCTCAAACGACACCCGCTGACGCGTGAGACGCTGAGACACTACCCCGACACCTTGCTTGACAGCATTATTTCCATGGCTGCTGCTTTCACCACCATTAGCTACGCCATTTTCTCTTTCCAGACGTCACCGATAACGCCTTCTTCGCAACTCTTGGAACTTATCCCCCCCACCCTGGCTACTCCCAAATGGATGATGCTCACTATTCCTCTTGTCATCTACGGCGTTTCCCGGTACCTCTACATCATCTACGAAAAGAAGGAGGGGGAATCTCCGGAGAAAGCTCTCCTCTCTGATTGGCCACTCCTCGCCACCACCATTCTCTGGGCCACCTCTATCTTCATCATCATCTATGGCTTGGGCGGCTAACTCCTCCGAAGCAAGTTGACAGCAACACTCATCTTTATTACCATACCCCTGCTATCTTAGGAAAGGGAGGGGCTTTTGCTAACACCGGAGGCGTTTTTTCTCTTGGGGCTGCCTGACGAAGATCTAGTGATGCGGGCGCTGGAAAGACGGGATGGCTATGCCTTAGCAATCCTGCAAGAGCGCCAGTTCCAAGACAGGGCATTCGTTTTAAGCTCGTCAACGGACCAAACTGCCGATGGGAAGAGAACGGTGATCATGGTGCGGCGGCGAATCTACTGGCGGAAGAAGAAGCTGCGGAGGATCCACCGCCTCTTCGGGAGAGGGAACATCACCTCCTAGTCAAAAATTGAGAGGGGGCTGTCTCTTCCACCAGCTGGTGGGGTCAGACAGCCCCTATTCTAATCCGCCGGCCGGCAGAGGAGAACAAAGCCGCGGAGCGAGGCAAGTGCCTTACAGTTTCTGGGCGTACTGGCCGGAGACCCAGCCTTCGCTCCCGTTGAAATCAATCTTGAACCATCCTGACTCTTCGCCGAGGTAATCGTAAGTCTCGCCGGGCGTTGCCTTACCAACTTCAGAAAAAGTCTTGCCGGGACCAGACCGTACCCGCAGAAAACCGGTCCCTGTTTCCAGCACTAATACTTTCGGAGGCGTGGGGAAGAGCACCGATTGCATTTGCTCCAACGTCGCCGAAGCAGCCACAGCCAACCCCCGTCCCTCCTCGCCGAGATAGCCGATGGTTATATCTTCCTCCTGCTGCGCCAGTGAGGACAACGAAACCTCACTACCATCGATATCATAAAGCTTTCCCTCGGCCGTCAGGAAGAAATTGTAGCTCTCTTCGCCTCTCTTGGCATAAAAGGCGGCTCCGGCCGCCCACGCCGCAAAGTCTGCCAGTAGCGGCACCTCACCGGAAGAAAGGTCCATCACCTTAATATGCTGGCCCCCGGCCTCCAATTCGGACGCCACCTCCGGGAGAGGGTTAAGGGAAAGATTAGCCTGGACATTGAGGCGGTAGCCTTCTTTGACGGCGACGGTAAGCGTTCGCGGGAAGTATCCATCCTCCCTGATTTCCAAGGTATACTCGCCCGGTTGAATCTCTTTGCTCAGAGGCGATTCTCCCACCGAGGAGCCATTGAGAAAGACTTCCGCCGCCGGCTTGGCAATAACCAACAGCTCCGCCCCGCCCCCGGCAGGGCTAAGCCAGACGATATCCCCGGCGGAAAATATTTCCGAAGGGCCAAAGACCCAGTCCACTACCGTCAAAGCTCCGCCAGTGAGATGAATTTTTTGGGAAAATTCGCTAAAAGTAAGAGTAAATTCCCCTCCGGCTAAATCACCGATGTTCAGCGGAGTTGACCCAAGCTCCTGGCCATCGAGGTAAACCATCTGCCCTTCTGGATCAGAGGAGACGAGGAGGGCCGCCTTCAGCGACAACTCGTTGCCGAAGAGGAAAACCCCTACCCCGACAATGGCAAGAATGGCGGCGATAAAAATTAGCTTTATCCCCTTCATCGCCTCTCATTTTACCAGATACCACTCTCAAGGTATAATAAACTGCCGAGGCCTAAAGGTTAGTATTCGCTGAGGATTAAATAAAGCATTGGAGGGCCCGCCGTTAGGTAAGAGGTACCAAGGTGCGGTGGCCGAGTGGTTAGGCAAACGCCTGCAGAGCGTTTCCACGCCGGTTCGAATCCGGCCCGCACCTCCAAACGTTCCCGCCTCTGGCGGGAAGGGGTTCCTCGGGACAGCCTACAGACTCTTGCAACCTCCCCCTCATTGCGTTATAAAGTAGAGACGAGAGGAGGTGACTAACAGCAATGAACGGTCTTTACGAATTTGACCTTCCCTTCTTTGGTTTCTGGGGGCAGCAACCCTTTGAAGACAAGCGTTCTCTTCCGTTTCGCGGCGGCCTTAACCTTTACGAAACTAAAGATACCCTGGTAGCCGAGGCCGCGGTTCCCGGAGCGAAGAAAGAAGAAATCTCGGTGGAGATAAAGGACGGGGTTATCAGAATTGACGCCGAACACCAGGAGGGGAAGGAGAAAAGGGAAAAGGAAACGACATACCGCTCTCAGCTTCAGAGCGCTTATCATTATGTCACCACCCTCCCCAAACCAGTGGAGGAAGATAAGGCACGGGCTAAGCTCCAAGACGGAATTCTGACTATTACTCTTCCCCTCGCCAAAAAAGCACCAAAGGGCAAGGGAATAGCGATTGAGGAACTTTGATTTCCGTTTCCGTCCGGCGTTAAGGCATCAGCGGAAACTCTTGGGGAAAAGGGATCAGTAATCACCCATTCCGCCTGGGGGCATTGCTGGACCGGCGGGCTTTTCTTTCTCGGGGATATCGGTAACCAATGCCTCGGTGGTGAGAACCATCATTGCCACTGAAGCGGCGTTCTCGATCGCCGATCGCGTCACCTTCGCCGGATCAACTATTCCCTGCTTTACCAAATCACAGAAGGTCTCTGTTGAAACGTCATAACCAAAGCTGGGGCTCTCCTTCTTCTCAATTTCAGCTAAAACCCGACCAGCATCGACACCAGCATTCTCAACAATCTTCCGCGCCGGTTGCTCCAACGCAGCGTAGAGGATATCAAATCCAAGCGACTCGTCCATGCTACCCTTCGGCGCACTCTTCAATACTTCCCGCACCCGAAGCGGTGTTACCCCACCGCCGGGAACAATCCCCTCCTCCAAGGCAGCCTTGGTTGCCTCATAGGCGTCCTCAACGCGGTGTTTCTTCTCCTTAAGCTCAACTTCTGTCGCCGCTCCAACGTAAATGACGGCCACACCGCCAGCAAGTTTCGCCAACCGCTCCTCCAACTTCTCCCGATCAAAATCGGAATCCGTCTCCTCAATCTGCCGACGCAATTGGGCAACTCTCGCTTCAATATCTTTCTTCTGCCCTGCCCCACCGACAATAATAGTCTCTTCTTTCCCTGCCACTACCCGTTCCGCCTTCCCGAGGTTATCCAAAGTAGCCGACTCGAGCTTTCTTCCCGCCTCTTCAGCGATGAAAGTTGCCCCGGTCAAAATGGCAATGTCCTGAAGCATCTCCTTCCGCCGATCACCAAAACCGGGCGCCTTCACCGCCAAAGCATTCAACGTTCCCCGGAGCCGGTTTACCACCAGTGTTGCTAATGCTTCACCTTCAATCTCTTCGGCGATAATAACGATATTCTTAGTGACTTTGGTCAGGCTCTCCAGCAAGGGGAGAAGATCATTGAGAGAAGAAATTTTTTGGTCGGTAACCAAAATATAGGCGTCCTCGACTACCGCCTCGAGGCGTTCGGCATTGGTGATGAAGTAAGGTGAGGCGTAGCCTTTGTCGAGCAGCATCCCCTCTTTGTATTCGACCTCGGTCTTCAGCCCTTTTCCCTCTTCGACGGTAATCACCCCATCGTCGCCAACTTTCTCGAACGCGTCAGCAATGATTCCGCCAATCTCAGGGTCAGCGGCGGAAATAGTCGCCACCTGAACCTTCTCCTCCCGCGTCTTTATCGGCTTAGCAACCTTCTTGATCTCGGCGGTGACCAAGTCAACTGCCTTTTCAATCCCGCGCTTGATCTCCATCGGATTGGCACCGGCGGTGATATTCTTCAAACCTTGATCGATTATCGAGGCTGCTAAAAAGGTCGCCGTGGTTGTGCCATCACCGGCGTTCTCGTTCGTCTTGCTTGCCGCCTCCTGGACAAGCTGGGCCCCCATATTCTCGAACGGATCTTCGAGCTCAATCTCCTTGGCAACGGTCACCCCGTCGTGAACGACGTTGGGGGCGCCCCATTTCTTATCGAGAGCAACATTCCTCCCCTTTGGCCCCAAAGTGGTAACAACCGCTCTCGCCAACTTTTCAACTCCCGCTTTTAACTTTCCCCGCGCCTCTTCGGCGTAGATAACTTGTTTAGCCATAAATTAGCAGCCAGCGACTAATCAATAATTGCAAGAATGTCGTCGCTCGAAACAATTAGATACTCTTTACCTTCTATTTTTACCTCGGTGCCACCGTAACGGCGGTACAGAATCTTATCACCCACCTCAACCTCAACTTTGATCCGTTCCCCCTCCTCGTACTTCCCGGCGCCAACGGCAATCACTTTCCCCTCTTGGGGTTTCTCTTTGGCCGTATCAGGAATAACAATACCGGCAGGAGTCCTCGTTTCCCGCTCCAAAGGCTCAATGAGAACATTATCGGCGAGTGGTTTGATCTTGGCTTTCATGGAATCCTCCCTAAGCAAATCCAAGGCAGGGGCCTGTCTGTGATGAGATTATAAAAACAAACAAGAGCCTTGTCAAGCCCCTGTATGGGGTACGGACATTTGGGAGAAGGTTGCTTCCTCGCCAAAAGCCTTGGCAAGACTGGCGGCGGCTTGGCACCTAGCGGAAACAGATGTCACCGGGAGGTGCTACAAGTTTCAATTGCCCCGCCTTTCACAAAGCTTCAACTGTCTGCCTCACACAATCTTTCCCGGAAGAGGAGAAAAATGGATAGGGAACAAAGCGCATCCGAGGCCAGGGTAGCTATTCTGTACATTCGGGATAGAGAAGGCCCGCTGGTTTGCTCTCCAACGGCCTTACACAAAAAAGCTATTTCAACACCCAAGCTCGGCGGCAAGGGCTTCAGCTTCCTCGATCATACCTTTGAGGCCGTTGAAGCCTCCCTGCCAAAAGTCGGGACTTTCGATGTCGATCCCCAACTTGGCCAGGAGGTTGGCCGGGCTGTCGCTGCCGCCGGCGGCGAGAAGCTGGAGATACTTCGGCGCGAAACTCTTGCCCTCTTCCAGATACCTGGCATAGAGGGCTAGAACGAGTACTTGACCGAAGACATATCCATAACAATAGAATGGCCGCAGGAGATGGTGGACATAGACCCACCACCAGCTGTAGCTACCGCCTAAGTCGATGCCGCCGCCCAGCGCTGCTTTCTGGGTCGACAGCCACATGGCGTTTACTGCTTCGACCGAAAGCTCGCCTTGAGCGCGAGCCTCATAAAGCTTCTGCTCGAACCTCGTGATCGCCGCTTGCCGAAAGCTCGTAGCGATAATTTCCTCGATCGAGGAACACAGGAGCGCCAGCCGCTCTTCACGGCCGGCCCGCTCCATGAGCTTAGCAAAGACGAGCTTTTCACCGAAAACACTGGCCGTCTCGGCCAGAGTAATCGGCACATCACCCACAAGTAAGGGCAGCGTGGCGGACATACTTTGATGGACACCGTGGCCCAGCTCATGGGCTAGTGTCAGGGCGCCCTCCAAACTTCCCGCCCAGTTGAGCAAAATGAATGGATGGATAAAGGGAACTGGGTAGGCAAAAGCACCACCGCACTTCCCTTGGGCAACGGGGCTGTCAACCCAGCCATCCTCAAACGCCCTTCTGGCCACGGCGCCCATCGCGGCGGAGAATTCGGCAAAAGTGGCGACGACCAACTCTTGAGCCTCCTCAAGGAGGATTGTACTTGTTTTTTCAAGTCCGACTGGAGCGTAGCGATCAAAGGCGGCAAGCCTGCTGAGCCCCATCAGGCGCCGCTTAAGCTCATAATAGCGTCGAACGAGGCCGACACTATCATCGCAAGCCTGCAGGAGCGCCTCTACAGCTTCTGGGCTGATCTCGTTGCCGACGTTCGTCGGCGCCATAACGTCCTCATATTTGCGCACCCTCACACTTGTGAGGTTCAAGAAGTGTGGCGTTGATGACGTCAATGATGTACGGCGCTTCGCGTCGTAGTGCGTTGGTGATGGCGTTGTAGTAACGCCGCCGCACCCTGCGGTCTGGATTGTGGGCGGCCTCGGAGAGCGCCTTGTCCAAAGGGACGCCCAGCACTTTGATCCGGCCGATGATCTTTTCGAAGTGCTTTCTCCACGCCTCCATCACCGGATCGAATTCGTTAATCAGCTGTTCCCTCTCCTCGTCCAAGACGTATGGCGCAAACAGCCGTGACACTTCTAGGTAGTGCCTCCACGGAGCAAGCTCCGGGTCTCCGATAAGACCCTCCGCCTGCCCTTGGGGAAGGGCTTTCCACTCGAGTCCGAAGAAGAGGCAGTGGTTTCTAATCGAAACCCCCGACTCTTCGACTTTCGCCAGCAAGGCGCTAGCGACAGCATTCTGCGTGTCGAGAGAGTACAACAAGGACGCGTACGCCCCCAGCTTCCAGAGAAGCTGGGCTATTTCCTCGTAGCACTTCAGTGCCGCGACAAGAGTCGCGGCATCAAGACCGGGGCTGTTGATCCGCCCCCTAAACTTCGCCCCAAATTCTTGGGCGAGCACTAGCGCCCCCGCAAGATCCCTGTCGATCGCGGAATCGGTGGGGCCAAGGTACCCAAATTCTGTTAGGTCCCACCTCAATTCCTTTTTTCCCATCTCCGTCCCTCCAAGTTTTTAAATCAGAAGCCTCTTCTAGCCACCAACTATTATAGGTGGTGCTACAGGCTTATCAACCGAAGCCCAGGCAGATCACGATTTATTTTTGGAGGGGGAGTTGTTGGGGTCAAGTTGGATGGCACTCTCGTGCCTCCCCGAAAGCGAAGAGCCGAAGATTAAGTCACAAAGGGAGGGCTGCCCTCTGCTGCTCATCTAGGCGAGCACGGTAAGCGGCAAGAATGATCGCCGGCAAATCCTTCGCGTGAAAAAGGATCCGCTCCGGCGACACGACCTCTGTCGTCCGCCGCCTCGCCATATATTTCAACTGGAGTTCATAAGCAGCTTTCTCGAGAAAGTTGAGGGGCGGAAAGGCCAAGGAAACCGCCTTCTTCCCCACCTCCTTTTCCCCTCTGCCACCTTCACACTTCCACGCTTCCAGACCTCGAAGCTGGGGCTCCCAGTTAGGGAGAAATTTCCCTATCCAGTTGTTCTCCGCCAGAAACTGCCGATGAATTGAGCCCCTCTCCCAGAGCAATTTCGCCTGAACTGCTTCGTGGGCTGTATAAAGATTCCGTTCGTTTCGAGGGAGAGCAAGACTGCTGCTCACAAAAAACATATTTGGGCAGATTTTATCCTTGCCGATGGGGCTCTTGGCTTTCCGCTTCGCCCCCAGCAGAAGAAGGACAGAAAACACCAAGAAGCGCGCCAACCACAACCGCCCAGGGGAAGTAACAATCAAAATGTCAAGGTCGGCCGCCTCATCGGCGTTCCCCACCGCTACTGCTCCAGTGGCAAACACGGCCCGCACCCAAGGGATAAGACGCAACCAGGCGGCACGCTTCCGAGCTTTTGCCAGTTTCCCTTTCGAAACAGTCTCCCGCCGCCGCCGAAGCGGCACAATTGTCTCCCTTCCGGGAAGAAAGTAAAACTCTTCCCTCCCTCCGATTAGCCCTTTAGCCACCATCGCCGTTAACGCCCTCTCCACCCTCTTTTTAGTCGCTTTCTCCTCGACCAAAAACTGCCAAACCTCCTCCGCCGTCAGCGGGTAGTCAAAAATGTCGCGATAAGCAAGAGTCTTAGTAATTGCTTCCTCAAGCATAAGAGAGAATTAGAAACTTCGTATTTTCGTCACTTTTTGCCGCCCCAACTGGCCCTACTGTTTTTATATAGATGTCATCTGCGCTGCAGGGCTTCATTCGCCAATCTGTCAGCTTGCTCATTTTTCTCCCGAGGAATCACTTTGTAAATCACTTTCGCAAAGGCGGATTCCGCCCGACGGGCTTCCTGCACCAACACTCCCAAATGGGGCTTCCTGATTTTGTAAACGCCTTTGAGCTGGGAAGCAACCAGCTCGGAATCGAGAAGACAAACGAGCGTCTTGGGCCTGAACTTTTCCGCCGAGACTAAGCCAAGGATCAGGGCTCGATACTCTGCTTCATTATTTGTCATCCGACCGAGGAATTGGCTCTTCTCCATGAGAACCTTCCCCTCCTGATTCTTGAGAACAACACCCGCCCCGGCCGGCCCAGGATTCCCCCGTGATGCCCCATCGGTAAAAAGGAAAAGCCGCTCCACCATTCCTTCGATTATAACCCATCTCTCTACCTGCAATTTACCCCCCAGACATACTAGAATGAAAGGGAAATGAGTGGAGGAAAGGCTCTTCTTGCTTTTGGCCAAGGGGCCCTGACTGAAGAGGTCGCCGGGGTCCTTCGAAAATCGGGCTTTCAGGTGTCGATCCTCCCTCCTAGATTAACTTGCCCTCCGAAGGAAAAATATGATTATCTCATCCAACTAGCAACCACACCGCGGACTTTAACCGAAGGAACGCATCAGCTCCTTGAGAAAGCAAAAGAAGATCAGGCGCTTTTTCTCCTAGTTTCTAGCATCAAGGCCTCTTGCCAGTCGCCCGCTGTGGAAAGGACAGCCGCTTGCGAGGCACTCCGCTTTGCTGAAGCGCTCACCCAAGAGAACCAACGAAGAGGAGGGCGGACAACCATTCTCCGACTGCCCACCCTTTACGGCCCGGGAATCCCCCTCAACGAGTCCGGAGCATTGGGAGAACTGCTTTCCGAATTCATTGCTGACCAATCAACTCTTTCCCCCGGCGGACCAACTCTCACTGTCTATGGCGAAGGGAAGGACAGCCACCACTACCTCTATCTCACTGACGCTGCCGAAGCAATAAAGGGCGCTCTCACCGTGGAAAGAATGGGCACCACCTACCAAGCCCTTCCTCCCGCGGCTGCCACTTCGGCCGCCCTCGCCGACCTCCTCAAGGAGCTTGGTGGTGGAAGGCACGAGATCCGCTACCACCGAGGCCTCGTTCCCATCGAGGAAGAGTCCAACGTGGAGGAGAAGGCCCTTCCCGGGTTCAAACCTAGAGTCTCTCTCAAAGAGGGGATTATGAGGACATTGCGATCGCTATCCACCGAGGAAGCAAAGGCTCCTTCGAAAAGGCAAAAGACGTGCTTCAGGGCACGTCTCCGCCTCCCCCGCTCCCGATGGCCAGGCCGAAAGGGAATAATCATAACGGCTCTCTTGTTCCTCCTCTTTAGTCCTTTCTTGTATACCTGTGGACGCGCTTCTCTCGCCGCTTACGAGCTGCTCCAGCTGCGCCACCAGATCAGTACTCTTGACTTCCAAGCAACACAACACTCTGCTATTGAGGCGCGAAAGCATCTCGCTGCTCTTGGACGCTTTTTCGACATCGCCTCTTTCTCCAAAAGGATTACTCCCCTCCACTCCCTGGCTCTCGTCAGCCAAGGAGGCGCGGAGGCAGTGGCGGCAGTAGAAAAAATTGTGGCTGAAGGAGAGATGATGACCACCGCCGTCGAGAATCTCTTCAAGAGCCGCCGGGGAGAAGTGACCCAGGCCCAGACCGAAGAAGAGTTCAACCGACTCGTTGTCACCCTCAAAGAAGCGGAAAATCATCTCCTAACCAGCCAGCTCTGCTTAACTCAAATTGGCTCCCCCTTCAATCATTGGCTTGCGCCTTTGCTTGACTATCTCGAGGAGGGAACGACGGCCCTCAAGCTGGGAAGCGCCCTCGCCTCCGCCGCCCCTGATCTTCTTGGCTATCGCGGTGAGAGAAATTACCTCATCCTCTTCCAAAACTCGGCTGAAGCGCGCGCTGGAGGCGGATTCTTAGGATCGTTGGCTCAACTGACTCTTGAAGGCGGCAGGATCAAAACGCTAGAACTCTTTGATTCTTACCAATTTGACTTCGCCGGCGGCGTCCCTGCCCCTGAAACCACCAAACACTTTCTCAACATGGAAACGCTGAAACTAAGGGAAAGCAACTACTTCGCTTCTTTTCCCGAAAGCGCCCAGGCGATCAGCCAGCTCTTTGAGGCGGCGCAAGGGACGGTCATTGACGGAGTAGCAGGCATCAACCTCCTCTTAGCTAAAGAGCTCGTCGCTCTCGCCGGCCCACTGGAACTGACTGATTCCAAGAGAACAGTCACCGCCGAAAACCTTTTTGCGGTGACGACCGAAGAAGTGGAAAAAGAGTTCTTCCCCGGGTCAACCAAAAAGAAACGCTTCCTCCAAGAGTTGGGAGAGGCACTCCTCAACAGTCTTTTTGGCCCGAAGAAGGAGAGTTATGACCTCCTGGCCCGGATCGGTTGGGAAGGGCTCAAAAGGCACGACCTTCTTCTCTGCTTCGACGAAAAAGACCTCACCCAAACACTAATCGAGGTGGGGTTCGACGGACGGATCGAAGAGACCAACGGCGACTTTCTTATGGCGATCGACAGCAATTATGGCTCAAAAGCGAACTTTTGGGTCACAAGAAGCATTGACTACAGGGTTTTTAACAGTGATCGAGAAAACGGCCTTGAGGGGAAGCTGACAATAACCTGGACGCACACCGGAACCGAATCGTGGCCCGCGGGGACCTACCACAACCTCTTCCGGCTTTTGGTCCCTCGGGGGAGCGAATTGAAAGAAGCGGTGCTCAACGGCGAGAATTACCTCCCCGAAACGATGACCGCCGAGGAGGCGGGAAAGACCGAGTTCGCGGCCTTCCTCAGCATTGAGCCTCAAACAACGGTGATGCTTGAACTGAAATACCGCCTTCCCTCCTTCCTCAACTTGGAGACGTTGGATAATTACCGCCTCAACGTCAGAAAACAGCCGGGGACAGCCGGCGACGCCTTCACCTTCACTTTTGAAGAGCCGTTCGGAATGCAGATTTCAGGGGAAACGTTGCAAAGGGAGGGTAATTCCTTTATCTTTAAGGGGAACTTGAGCTATGCTTTGGTGCTCAACATAACTATAAGAAAGGAAAATTAGTGGAGAAGGGCGCTATTCTCTTGATGGGATTACCTGGTGTCGGTAAGGGGACGCAGGCATTCAATTTGATAGGGAGTTTCCCGAACTTTGTTCACGTTGACACCGGGGCCGAGATTTACCGCCGGATCCATGACCCCACCTTTGCCTCAGATCCAACGGTTCAAAAGCAAAGGGAGATCTACGAAGCGGGGCTCCTTAACGATCCTCGATGGGTCGCCAACCTCGTCGTTGAACGGATTCATACCTATGCCAGCCAAGGAAAGGGGGTTATCTTTTCCGGATCCCCGCGAACACTTTACGAGGCGGAAACAATCGCGCCTCTCTTGTTTGAAGTTTACGGTCGGGACCGCGTCCTGGTATTGACCCTTTCTACCGCCGAGGAGACAGCCCGGCGGAGGGCATTCAACCGCCTTACCTGTCCCCGCCGCGAGTGCCGTTATCCCACCACCAGGGATCACGCCGGAGAGCGATGCCCTCACTGCGGCGAGATACTTGCCGCCGATCAGGAGAGCGAGGCGTGGAAAGCCACCAAAATAGACGAAAGGTTCCGGGAGTTCCGCCAACGGACTCTTCCCGCGCTGGACTATCTCGCCTCTCTCGGCCTAGTGGAGATCATTGACGCTGAAGGGACAAGAGAGGAGGTCTCCACTATGGTCCTCGAGGCAATCAAGAGACGGCTGCTATAAGAAGGAACCCCGAGTTTTTAGACAGAAAAACCTCGGGGGTTGCCATTTTCTTGGAAGAAGCGAAAAGTTCTGCTATGATAATCCAGAGATGAAACTCAAGGCAGGGAAACGCGAAATTACCGGGAAGAAAGTTAAGGCGCTGCGC
This sequence comes from uncultured Candidatus Saccharibacteria bacterium, assembly GCA_964592215.1. Lineage (GTDB taxonomy): Bacteria > Patescibacteriota > WWE3 > 9FT-COMBO-53-11 > 9FT-COMBO-53-11 > CAZQCZ01. Next base: position 5,425 of record CAZQCZ010000004.1, on the reverse strand, counting down.
CGTCAAGGCATTATTCCCGCCGTCCTTATTGGCGGTGACGAAAAACCCCAGTCGCTAAGCCTCAACCAAATGGAGTTCGAGAGGGTCTATCGCGAGGCGGGTGAATCGACCATCATTGATTTAGATGTTGGGGGCAAAAAGGCGTCGGTCCTCATCGCCGACGTCCAGCGTGATCCGTTCGGAAAGATCATGCATGCCGACCTCCAACGTATCGAGGCGGGAGAAGAACTTACGGCAACGGTGGCAATCAAGGTCGAGGGAGAATCGCCAGCAGTCAAAAGTGGCGTTGGCATTCTCCTCACCCTCCTCGACGAGGTGGAAGTAGAGTGTTTCCCCCAAGACCTTCCGTCGGAAATCAAAGTTGACATCACAAATCTAACCGAAGTGGGGCAGATGATCGAAATTAAAGACTTGCCCATTGATCACTCCAAGGTAAAAATACTGGAGCATGAGCCAAATGAAGCCGTCCTCAAGATCGACTATGCCGAGATGGCAAAGGAAGAAGTCGAGGAAGCGCCGGTAACCGAGGAAGAGGCTGTTGCCACTGTTGAGGCAACGGAAGAGAAACCTGAAGAGGCTGGTAAGCCTCGCCGCGACCGGGGAGAGGAACCTTCCGGCTAACCAGCAACACCTCCTCTTATCCCCATCGCAGTTGACTTCTGCCGGCCTACCCCATAAGATAGAAGAGCAAACTCCACGAAAGGAGGGAAGGAGGAACAGTGGGAGCTTCGATCACCACTTTTGACCTCCTCCTCTTTGTTGAGGAGGACGAGAAGGGATGGCGTATTAGGGATAAGTCTCCGGAGAAGGCAATTCTGCCTCTCCAGAAGCTAATTGAGGCTTTAGAGAGGATGGATGGGAGCCTCACGGCCACCTTCAGATCCACCACGGTCTGTGGTGGGTACACGATGCTCTTCCGAAACCAGCTGGACCCCGCTCCTCTTGGGGACGTCATCCGCGCCCTCAAGAAGTTCCTCGAGGAGCTCGAGAAGGGGAAGACGGCTGGCTAGCTAATTGTGAAAAAACCGACGGGCAATCCTGTCGGGTTTTCGCTTTTCGCCAGTTAGGATTTTGGCCAGAGAGAAGTGATCAAAAGCTCCTCTTCATCAAGATTTTCCCAGACTGCCTCGGTCACGAAAGGCATAAAGGGATGGAGGAGTTTGAGGCAAGTTTTAGTAACAGTGAGAAGAGTCTCTTGGGCGGCGGGATCGCCTCCACGAAGACGATCTTTAATCTCCTCGATATAAACGTCCGCCAACCGGTGCCACACAAACTGGTAGATTGCTTCCGCCGCTCGGGAGAAGTAAAAGCTATCAAGACTTTCAGTAACTTCCTTAACCAATTGACCTAGCTCCTTGATGATCCGTCTGTCTTCCGGCCGCAACTCCATTTTCTTCCCTTTGCTCTTCGTTTTCTGCCCTAAGCTCATCTTCGTAAAACGGCCAATATTCCAGACTTTATTGGCAAAATTGCGCATTGCCCTGACTTTCTCCTCGGAAACAACAATGTCGCTCGCCGGCGCCACTCCGAAGACCAAGGCCATTCGCAAAGCATCAGCGCCGTATTTTTCCGATATTACCAGAGGATCAATAACATTCCCTTTTGATTTGCTCATCTTCTGGCCCTTCTTATCCACCACTCGGGCATGCAAATGAACCCAGCGGAAGGGAACGTCGCCGGCCAGATAAAGCCCAAACATCATCATCCGACCAACCCAGAAGAAGATAATGTCCCAAAGAGTATCTAAGACGCTGGTGGGGTAGAAGTAACGAAAATCTTCGGCACTTTTCTCCGGGTGCTCAACATTGAAGCCCAATGTAGTCAACGGCCACTGGCCGGATAGGAACCAAGTGTCAAAAGTATCAGTTTCTTGGATTAAATGTTTGCTCCCGCATTTCGGGCACCTGCCGCCTTGGATAACGAAATCCACCCCGGCTGGCGCAGCCAGAGACTGCAGCCCGTTCTCTATCTCGGCGAATGTATATCTGCCCTTCAATTCCCCGTATGTCCCCAAAGCCACCTTCCCATTCTTATCCAAGAAGGCAAGCTTAATATCTCCGTGACAGTCGAGACAATACCAAGCGGGAATCCGAGGACCCCAAACAATCTGTCGGCTGAATGGCCAGTCACGAATGTTTCCCAGCCAGTCAAGATAAAGTTTCTTAAATCGGGCGGGGAAGAACTTAGTTCTCCCCTTCTTAGCGGCGGCGATCGCCGGATCAGCCAGCGGCTTAATTCTGATAAACCATTGAGGGGCGAGTAGTGGCTCGATCAAATTCTTACAGCGATAACAGACGCCGACAGTGTGCTCCAATGGTTCCACTTTGAGGAGCTTTTTCTCCCGCCGCAAAAGTTCGACCGTCTTCTCCCGAGCTTCCTTTGGGTAAAGACCGTCTATTTCGGGCAGGCAATTAAGCATTTTCCCATCCTGTCCAATACAGGAAACGCTCGACAACTTCTGCCGCTGACCGATTTCAAAATCGGCGGCATCATGCCCGGGAGTAATCTTTAGGGCGCCTGTCCCGAAGTCCATCTCCACGGCAGAGTCAGCCACAATGGGCACTTCACGTTTTATCAAGGGAACAACCGCCTTCTGGCCAATCAGACGCTTAAACCTTTTATCTTTTGGGTTGACGGCGACGGCAACATCGGCAAAAATCGTTTCCGGCCGCGTCGTGGCAATCTGCACCGGACCGTAATCAAGAAAGTAAAGAGAATCTTCTCTCTCCACATAGCTCACCTCCAGATCGGAAAAAGCTGTCCCACAATGAGTGCAGTAATTTACAATCTTGTTCCCTCTATAAATGAACCCATCACGATAAAGCTTGCGGAAAGTCGCCATAACCTGCTCAACTATTTCCGGTTCAAGACTGTAGTGGTAACGGGTCCAGTCAAGGGAGAAGCCAAGTTTCTTCATCTGATACTGATTGATCTTCCGATTCTTCTCTACAAAATCCCAAATCATTTGGTAGAGGGTTTGGCGGTCAAAATCGAAGCGGGACTGGCCTTTTTCTGCCAGGTGCCTCTCAAAAACGTACTGGGTTTCAATCCCGGCATGATCGGCACCGGGCAGCCAAAGGGTTGGTTCACCCAACATTCGGTGGTAGCGAACCATAATGTCCTCGATAGCAAAAACGGCGTGGCCAATATGCATCGGATCACTGGCATTGGGCAAAGGCAGGATAATGGTGAAAGGTTTTTTCTTCGGATCAATTTTGGGAGTGAAAGCACCGGCGCACTCCCATTTCTCATAGATTCCTTTCTCAACTTCCTGCGGTTCAAATCTTTTATCCACGGGAACAATTCTACCCCACCACCCTCATTCACCGCAAAAGGCCCGCCTGCCCGCCCGACGGGCGAGCCGAACGCTCGTAGGTATAAATCTTCCCTTGATACTCCCCACGGATGAGGGGACGAGTTTTGGGGGTGGGACGAAGAACGTAAAGGTCGGAACGATCACCAATCGTTTTCGCCGCCAAATATTCATTGAAACCGGGAAGAAGTTCCTCGATCAAAAGACCATGCTTTAGAATCTTCTCCTGCACCGCTAACGCCCGTTCCGGTGCCTTCTCTGAAGTACCGTAGGAAAGGACAACCCTCGCTCGTTCTCCTTTAGAAAGGGCTTCCAAAGACCGGGAGAGGAAAAGGGATACGCCCTCGGGCGTATAGGGGGGATCGGTGAAAACCATATCAAATGCGGCCAACATCTTCTTCGGCAAGGGACTAGTCAAATTGTGCTTCACTCCCACCACCGCTCCTCTGCTTTTCTTCTTGATCACTGCGAGAACATCATCATCAATATCAAGAGTCCATACTTCGGCGTTCTTCATTATGGGAATAACAGCCAATGAAGTTAAATCATAGTCACCGAGGAAAAGAATTTTAGTATCGGTCAAGAAACCGCGGCTGGCTAGGAAGTTTGCCCGCGCATTAAGCGTTTCCTCGGTTACTCCAAATTGGTCAAACCTGCGTTTCGCCTTCGGCCGTAATGGAACAATGTTCATGGAAATCAGGGGAGTTACTCCTCCGCCGAGGGGGTAATCCCTTCAAGTTGATTTATGGTTGCCTGAGCCGTCTCTAACGCTGTGGCAGCAGAAGCACCGCTGAGAGCATCACTAATAGCCTGCTTGAAAGCATCAACATACGATTTATTGCCTGATTGATCCGTTGTCTTTCCGGAAACGGCCGTTTCTGCCTCGGCCAGAAGCGACTCAAGAATTTCGTGATCCTTCAAACCCGAGGCCAATGAAGAGCGGCTATAGGGCTCGCCGAAGTAACGTACTTTCGAGGCAGCGGAAAATAGCTCCCGCTGCTGCGCCTCTTCCGAGAGGAACTTTAATAGCTCCCAGGCAATTTCCGCATTCTCCGAATCGGCGTTAACTGCCTCCATCCAGAAAGAAGCCCAGTGGACCCCCCCTTCCGCCGCATCGGGCAACTGGGGAACGGGGACAGCAGCAAAATTCAACTCCGGATTGAGATCGCGGATATTGAGCGCTCGCCATGAAGGTCCAAAGATCATCGCCACTTGTCCATTGGCAAAAGCATTGATTGAATAGGGAAGAGTTTCGTCCCAAATATGGTCTTCACGGACAAAATTAGTGTAAAAAGTGAGAGCGTCAATCGCCGGTTGAGTTTCCAATTCGGTTAAAGGGTCAACTTCACTTTGGGCGAAAAGAAGGGAGAGAAGATCAGAAGCGTGTGAAATGTTACCTGTTGCTCCGAAAGCTGCTCCCGCTTGAAGGATGTTCTTCTTGGGGTCGTTCTCCTCCCATTGAGTCAGTTCCACCGCCTTCCGGCGGAATCCCTCCCAAGTAGAAAGTTCGGAAGCAACATCAACACCTTCAAAGAAATCCTTATTGTAGAAAAGGACTAGGCCGTCATACATTAAAGGAATGGCATAGATATTATTTCCCACCGATGCTGAATTGAACGCTACCGGATAAAAGGTACTTTGGTAATCGGCCACCGACATTATGTCTGCTGGTAAAGGCGACAATTCGGAAGCAAAATCCATAACCCAGCTATTGTGAATTCGGATTATGTCCGGAGCCGTCCCCTGGCGAAGCCGAGTGAGAGCCGTCTCCCTGTATTGCTCTAAAGTACCGAAACTACGCTTCTCATAATTTATTGTCAGGGAAATGTTTGCATGTTCACTGGTGTAAGCGGTGACAAAATCATCAAGAATGGCACTCATCAGGTCGCTGTCCTCCCAAAGGCCCCAGTAAGTAAGGGTAATTTCTTTGTGAGCCGGCGGGAAGAGACTTCCGATCAAGGGAAGATTACGCCATCCCCCCTTGGCGACGGAAAAAACCAAGAAGCCGACCAAAACGACAATCGCCAGTGTCGATAAAGCAATAAGGATTTGGCGAAATCTTGCCAACCTTCCTTCCCCTGCCGTTTCTGGACCGAAAGAAAGGGTAGGTGG
>CAZQCZ010000003.1:0-28421 GCA_964592215.1 uncultured Candidatus Saccharibacteria bacterium | reverse complement strand
TGGGTAATTTTACGTTCTTAGTTTACCACTATCCTATAAGATTGGTCAATCCCCTCGTAATTTTTTCTTTGCTATTAGTTGCTCTTCTCGGTATTGCCTCCGCAAAGCATATCGGTGCGGCATGGTCACTGGCGGGAGCAGACTTAGCGGCATCTCTTGAGGGTGTGATGAATGTGGCGGGACTACATGAGCTCCTTTCTCAACTTGCGGAGGGTGCGGTAGAGGATTGTGCCCACATTCGTTTCTGAAAGGCCGGTATGTTTGGCAATAGCGCGATTGGTGCAGCCCTCGTAGAACTTTAGGTAGATGATCTCTTTCTCCCTTTTAGGGAGAAGGACGAGGAGTTGCTCTAGAACTTCGTGGCCTTCGTCTCGGAGGGCAACATCCTCCGGCCCGATTTCCTTCGTTTCCAGAAAGGGGAGTTTGTTCAGCGAGACCCCCTTTTTGTTCCTTTCCGACCGGAAGGCGTCAAAGAGGGTATTTTGGGCGATTTTAAAAAGCCAGGAGGAGAAGGGGACTCCTTGCCAATGGAAGCCGTCAAGTCCGGCGAGAGCTTTCTCAAATACTTTTGAGGTAAGGTCTTCGGCCTGCCTTTCGTCGGCAACGCGGGCGAGAAAGTATTTCTCGACCTTGGGGCGGTAGAGGTTGTAAAGCGCGCCAAAGGGCTTATTTTCTCCGCTCCTAATCGCCTTGGCCCGTTTGATTAGTTTTTCTTCTTCCTTGAGGTCCATAAGTGGTTTGCTGTTTCTCGATGCTTAGTCGGTCCATGGCGTTTTTGCCAGTTCAAGAATAACTGGCCACATTGCCTTCTTCTCTCCCAGAAGAACACCTATCTCCCCCTTCTTGATCTGGGGCGGCTTACTCCGGAGCCGCTTGGGGCTATTTGGGTCAAGGAATATCTTCCTTCCCGGCAAGGCTTCTAAGATTTCGTTGAGTGTTCTTTTGGAAGGCGGGTAGTACTGGTAAGTAGCGTCGATAAGAAGCCCGCCAGCTCTGGCAGCGATTATCCTGATTCTGGCGGGGGGAAGTGAGAACTTGGCAAGTTCTTTTTGGGCTGCTTCTTTGTGGATCCCGAAGATTTTGGCCACCTCGATAGCTGTCCTGAGGTATGGTTTTATGTCTTCCGTTGGTTCAATACGGAAAGTATGTTCAGCTATCTGATTCTCGGAGAGATATGGCGCCTTGCCACAGATGACGAGAACGAGGGGACGGGTTATTCGCCAAAAGTAATCGAAGATCTTCTTGTTGGTGTATCCAATTTCGAGTACCAAGCGATGTTTGTAAGCGGGACGGAAGAGCAACTGTCCGGCGGCTTTAGCTACGGTTTTCAGCCAACTGAGATAGGAGCAGGGATACTCTTCGACACCGAGGATGACTAGCGGGAGAACAAATTCCGCGTCCGGTGTTTCAATATTCCTCCTAACCGGCGGGTCGCACTTGAGGACTTGGTAAATAGCTTCGCGGGCGATTCCTGCCTTTCCTTCGCCTACAACGGCAATGACTTCAGGTTTGTGCTTTCTTAACGCCCAGTGGGAAAGGCCGGCGAGGACTATCCTTACTCCCCGTCTCCCTATGCTCTTTACTGGGTTGAACCCGTGCATCACTCCTGATGATATCGCAACCGTCTTTTAATTGCAAAGCAGGAAGATGTCTGCCGCCAGAGGAGTTGTAATGAGGTTTCTTCTCCTTCGTTTATTATTTGAGATGGAATTTAAGACGCGGGGGCTAGAGTTTTCACCGATAAAACAGATTCAGGCGGAGGCTGAAAGGCGGGGAGCGGTCTCTCTTGCCCAGGGGGTGCCAGAGTTCTTGCCCCCTTTGGGGGTAAGAGAAGCGGCAGCGACGGCGATTAGACAAGGGAAGGCCGATTTTTACGGTCCTCCCCAAGGAATTGAGAGTCTCAGGAAGAAGATTGCTGCTCGGCACCTTTCGGAGGAAGGCGTTTTCTACGATCCCGGTTCCGAAATACTGGTTACTGCCGGCGCCCTTCAGGGGATGTTAGCGGCCCTGATGACATTCCTTTCGCCCGGGGATGAATTGATTGTTCCTTCTCCTAGCTACTTTCCCTTCCTAAATCTGCCTAAAGTCCTGGGAGTGAAGCCCGTCTTCGTTTCTTTGAGGGGGGATGCCTGGCGGCCAAAGTTGTCCGCTCTTAGGAAAGCGATCACTCCTAGGGCAGCGGGTATCCTTTTGGTTCACCCCAACAATCCTACTGGTACGGTTTATACGGAAGAGGAGCTAGGGATGCTTTTGGAGCTGGCGGAAAAGCGCGATCTTCTCGTTTTCGTTGACGAAGTATACCGCTATTTCGTCTATGATGAGGCGTACCCAAGTTTTGGCAGGTTTAAGCGTTATCGCAATCGGGTCATACGGCTGATGAGCTTTTCCAAAGCTTTTTCCCTTTCTGGTTGGCGGGTGGGGTACCTTCTGGCAGATGCACCTTTGGTCGGTGAGATAGCCAAGGTGCATGAGATGATGACGACTGCATCCGCCTCTCTTCCGGCGCAGTATGCCGCATTAGCCGCCCTTTCCGATTTTCCTAATTTACCTCTCGAGTTTGCTGAAGTTTTAAGGGGGCGAAGGGAGCGGATGAGGAAGCGATTGGAGAAGCTTTCCTCTGTTTTCGAGACAAGAGTGCCCGCCGGCGCCTACTATTTCTTTGTCAAACTGCTGGGCGGGGAGGACGACCGTGTTTTTTGCAGTCGCATGCTTCGTGAGGCGAGTGTTGCCCTCGTTCCCGGTTCCGTGTTCGGAGAAGAAGGGAGAGGGTTTGTTAGGATCTCCTTTGCCGCCAAAGAGGGAGGAATCGATGCGGCGTTCGACCGTCTTGAGCAGTTTTTCTTGGGCGGAAGGGGCGGAGAGTCAGAGTTAATTCCGATTCGAGAGATACTTAAGGGGGCTAAGGGAGTAACCGACGACTCCAGAAAAGTTCGACCGGGTCAAGTCTTTGTGGCGGTTAGTGGGTCGAGATATGACGGCCACGACTTCATTCCTGAAGCGGTCAAGAAGGGCGCGGCGGTTGTTGTCGGCGAGCGTGATGTCCCCATTGAGGGTGTCGCCTCAAGTAAGAGCCTTGGGGGTTTCCTAGCCAACCCGCGGGGTCGGAAAGGGCGGCGGAAAGGAGTTTCTACCTCTAAGGTGGCGTATGTTAAGGTCAACAACTCACGGCAAGCTTTAGGGTTACTATCTTCAGCTTGGCATGGCAATCCTTCGGAGAGGCTTAGGGTTGTTGGAGTGACCGGAACGGATGGGAAGACGACCACTTCTCATTTATTGAATTCAATTTTGAGGGAGACGGGTCTTCGATCGGCGGTTCTGTCGACTCTTAACGCTCCGGGGGCCCATACTACAACTCCCTCCGCTCTGGTACTTCAGGAATGGTTGGGGCGGGAGGCAAGGAGAAAAACGGAGGTAGCTATCTTGGAAACCACTTCTCATGCTATTGCCCAAGAGAGAATTGCGGGAGTACAGTTTGTTGGGGCAATTCTAACCAACATTACCCCCGAGCATCTCGATTATCACGAAACCTTTGCTCGCTATCGGGATACCAAGGCGAGGCTTTTCCGCAACGTTGATTTTTCGGTATTGAACAGGGACGACCCGTCGTTTGATCAGATAGCTAATGTGGCAAGGGGGCGGGTAGTCAGCTATGGCTGTTCGCCGCGGGCGGAGTTTCGGGCTGTCGACGTGAAGGCGGGGGAGGGCGGCTGCCGCTTCAAGCTCGTGAGGGGTGGGGAGAAAGTATCGATGGAGGTTCCCCTTCCGGGGGAATACAACGTCCTCAATGTCTTAGCCGCCGCCGCGGCCGTCTGGTGCTTGACAGGAGAGAGTCTCTCTGGCATCAGACGGGGTTTGGGGAGTTTTGATCCCTCCTTGCTGACGGGACGTTTTGAGAAGGTTCGCGGAATTGATGACTTCGTGGCGGTGATTGATTTTGCCCATACTCCTAACGCTTTGGGGAAGGTGCTTAACTACGCCGCACGGATAAAGCCGGCTGACTCTCATTTGCTCGTGGTTTTCGGCTGCGCTGGGGAAAGAGATAGCTCAAAACGCCCAGAGATGGGGCGGATTGCCGCTCGGACCGCAGATTTTGTTGTTCTCACCTCGGAGGATCCGCGAGGGGAAAATCCGGTGAGGATAATTGATGAGATCGCTCGGGGTTGTTTCGCCGAGGGAGCAGTTGAGGGGAAGGATTTTATTCGCGTTTCTGATAGGCGGGAGGCCATTAGGGCTGCCCTCATGGAGGCACGACCGAGAGATTACCTTCTTGTCTTGGGGAAGGGTCACGAGCCAACAATGTCCATAAAAGGGATAGAGTACCCTTGGAATGATCGAAAGGTAGTGGAGGAAGAGTGGCGAAGCGTAAAGTTTCGCAAATCTGAAGCATTAAGCCCTAAATGCTAAACAATAGCGAGTGGTCAAAATTCCAAATTATAAATGTTTCGAAGTTTGGGTATCTGGATTTAAATATTGTTTCGAATTTAGGGATTCGAATTTATGATTTCAATAAGTGAGCACCTCCACATTATGGGCATTGCCGGTTCCGGCGCGAGCGCATTCGCCTCATTAGCCAGGGCCTTCGGGTACAGAGTTTCCGGGTGTGATCGTGGGCAGGCGGGCCATAGTCCGAGGCACCTCAGAGGAGTTGATTGGCTGATTGTTTCTCCCGCCATTTTTTCGCTTGATCCGGAGAACCCGGAGCTGGTCGCGGCATACCGCCGCGGGATTCCGGTAGCTACGTGGCAGGAGTTCTTGGGGAAGTTTTTGCTAAAGGGCAGGCAAGTCATTGGGGTTTGCGGCACTCACGGAAAATCAACTATTGCGGCGATGATCGCTTACGTTTTGGAAGGAGCGGGGTTTGATCCCTCTTATCTCCTGGGCGCAAAGATTCGTGGGGGTAGCAACTTTCGGAGAGGAGGGAGCAAGTTGTTTGTAATTGAGGCGGACGAATTTAACAATAACTTCCTTAATTATCCCGTCTCTCTGTCGGTCTGTGTAAGCTTAGAATTTGACCATCCGGAGTGCTTCTCGAACTTTGAGGAGTACCTTTCGTCCTTTGAAACCTTTGCCAGAGGGGGGGAGAAATTTGTTTGCTACAAGAGGGATCGAGGTGTTCGCAGATTTTTGGGGTATTTGAAGGGGTGGCCGGGTAAGGTAAGGAGGTTTAGCATGCCCTACCAAGGGGAATTACTGGTTCCCGGCGGTCATAATCGGATTAATGCGCGAGCGGCATATTTGGCAGTGAGGGATGTGGGGGTTTCGGCGGCAGAGGCTGGCAAGTTGTTGGGGTCATTCCCGGGTGTTGAGCGCCGGTTGGAGTTGAGGAAGGTTATCAGGGGGAGAAAGATCTATGATGATTATGGTCACCATCCTGGTCAGCTGCGGGCGGTGAGTACGTCGCTTCGCCAACTTTATCCGGATGAGGTTATTGTTGTTGTTTTTCAGCCGCATATGTTCTCCCGGACGAAGATACTGTTTGATGAATTCGTTTCTGTTCTAAGGGAGATGCCCGTTAACGAGGTTCTCGTTACTGACATATTCCCGTCACGGGAAAAGGACTTGGGGAAGATTCATAGCCGAGACCTGGTTAGGGCTGTCGGGAGGGATACCGTTCGTTATCTTCCTCAAGAGGAAATTTTGGCCTTTCTTAAGAAGGCGCCGAGTAACGTAGTTGCCTTCGTTAGCGCCGGAGATGTCAACAAATTAATTGACGAGCTGTGAATTACGGCAGAAGTAAGTTCAATCTAAGAGGGAAGCGGGTTACCGTCCTGGGGCTGGGAGCTCACGGCGGGGGAGTGGGAGTGGTGCGGTTTTTAGCTGACCGGGGGGCCAGAGTTTTGGTCTCGGATCTGAAGGATAAGAAAGCGTTGGCCAATTCCCTTTCGGAAATTGATAATCTTCCTGTCAGACTTTCCCTTGGTGGTCATCGCTCCGAGATTTTTGAGGCCGATCTTATGGTGAGAAGTCCGGCCGTTCCTCACACGTCTCCAGTCCTCAAAGAGGCGGAGCGTCGAGGAATTCCCATAGTAATGGAATCAACACTGTTCTTTCAATTCTGTCCCAGTCAGTATACGGTCGGTATTACCGGGACCAAGGGAAAGACAACGGCAACATTGCTTCTGGAGCGCCTAATGAGGCAGGCAGGGAAAGACGTAGTGGCGGTGGGGAATTTTGGCCGCTCAATGCTGGAGGTTTTGCCTCAGGTCAATCAGGAAACGTGGGTGGTACTAGAGCTTTCTTCGTTTCACCTGGAAGGTCTTGAGATGATAAGGCGAAGTCCGCATGTGGCCGCAGTTACCAATCTCTTTCCCGATCACATGGATCGTTATCGAGATATGAGGGAGTATGCTTCCGCTAAGGAACACATTTTTAGATATCAGAAGAAAGGCGATCTCCTTTTTCTCGAGCAAAGTCTGGGGAAGGTGTGGAATCTTTCAGGGGCATCGGCTAACCCCCTCTTTTTTAGAGGCGGTAGCAAGGCATTGGTTAGGAAAATCGCTGACCGATTAGGGCTTGCGTTCGATTCGCATATTTTGGATATGGAAGTGCTTTTCAGGCAGCAGCTGATTATGGAGAGGGAGGGAGTGCGTTTCATTAACGACAGTTGTGCTACTAATCCCGGTGCAACGCTCTATGGGTTAAATGAGTTTCGAGGGCAGGTGGTCCTTATTGTTGGGGGGACGGATAAGGGGTTAGATTATCGCCAGCTTTCTGAGAAGATAAGCGCGCGCAGGGTTCCTGTTGTCCTCCTTTCCGGATCGGCGACGGCGAAGTTAAAGCGGGGATTGCGGAAGGAATTAGTCCTAGCCGAGACGAAAAATCTTGGCGACGCAGTCAGAATTTCTTTTTCCCATGCGCGCCCTGGAGGGGTAGTCCTATTTTCTCCTGCAGCGGCGAGCTTTGAACTCTTTGTCGACGAGTTTGATCGGGGAAGGAAGTTTAATGAGGCGGTGAGAGGTTTGTGTAATGAATAAGCCTTCTAGCTTGCATCGAAATGGGAAGTTGCGAGTTGCCGTCCTTTGCGGAGGGCCTTCTTCGGAACATGAGGTTTCCTTGGCTTCGGGCAAGAATGTCTTCAAAGCGCTTGATCGTAATCAATTCCAGCCCGAATTGGTGTCTTGGGGAAAGGATCATCTCCTCGTCGATGTAAAGATAGATTTCAGCAAATTTGATGTCGTTTTCCTTGCTCTTCATGGCCCTTTCGGGGAAGATGGGAGAATTCAAGCGTTTTTTGATCTTCTTGGCGTACCGTATACAGGATCGGGCTTAGCTGCCTCTGCTTTAGGGATGGATAAGGTGGCTTCGAAGCGGATGTTTCAGGCAGTGGGGATTCCAACGCCAGAATTTGCGGTCGTGAGCGATCTTGTTTCGGGCGCGAGGGGCGTTGAGAGGATCGGATTGCCCTGTGTGGTTAAGCCTTCCAGCCAAGGGTCGAGTGTGGGGGTCTCGCTGGTGGAGGCAAGAAAAGACATCGAGCCAGCGTTGAGAGGGGCAATCAGTTTCGATGGTCGGGCCATCGTTGAGCGCTATGTGAAAGGGAGGGAGTTTAGCGTCGGGGTTCTGGGGAACGGCAGTCCGCAAGCGCTTCCTCTCATTGAGGTTATTCCTAAAGGGGAGTTCTTTGACTACGAAGCGAAGTATGTTCCGGGTATGGCAAAGGAAATTACTCCTGCTCGGCTCGATTCTCGAAAGACGCGAGAGCTACAGGACCTGGCGGTGAAAGTTTTTCGGGTGCTGGGATGTCGGGGTTTCGGAAGGGTTGACATGCTTCTCGACGAGCGTGGAGAAACCTGCGTCTTGGAGATTAACACCATTCCTGGAATGACGGAAAATTCCCTCTTTCCTAAGGAGGCCAAGGCAGCGGGGATAAGCTTTCCGCAATTAGTGGGGCGAATTATCGATCTTGCTCTGGAGTAATGAGGGTAAACCAAGATTCGCGGACAATAGAGAAGGGTGAGTGGTTTATCGCTGTCAAGGGCAAGGACTTTGACGGGCACAGCTTTATTCCCGAGGTTCTCAAGAAGGGGGTGGCAGGGGTATTGGAAGAGAAGGATCTTTTTGAGTTGGCACGGGAGAAGGTGGATGAATTACAGCCTAAAGTTGTCGCCGTTACTGGGAGCTATGGCAAGACGTCAACCAAGGAAGCGATCTACAAAGTTCTAAGTTCCAAGTTCGAAGTTTTGAGAGCTTCAGGCAATCTGAATACGCCACGCGGGATAGCGATTGAGGTGGTGAATGAGCTCAAGCCGAGGCATCAGGTATTAGTGGTCGAAATGGGGATGGACCGCTTGGGTGAAATCGCAAAGAGCTGCGAAATCGTTAGACCCGCGGTGGGGGTGATTACAGCGGTGGGGGAGATGCACTTAGAGAAATTGAAGACGTTGGCGCGTATCAAAAGAGCAAAGGCAGAGCTTTTGCGGGCTCTTGCTTTTTCTGGGGGAACTGCCATTTTGAACAAAGATGATGTCGGTGTTAGAGAGATTGCTGAGGGATTTAGCGGAAAGAAGCTTTGGTACGGGTCCCAACCAACAGCTGCCTACAGCTTCTCTTGTCTCGAAGGTGTCGAGCTTAGGCTTTTGGGGGAGGGCGGCAGGTATGCGGCCTTGGCTGCCTTCTCTGTAGGTCGGGAACTTGGGGTTTCGAGAGCAGCGGTTGTTAAGGCACTGGGGGGGCTGCGACCGCTCGAGGGGAGGCTGTGCCTTCGGTATGGAAGGAGGGGGGTGCAGATTATTGATGATACCTACAACGCTGGACCTCGTTCCGCGGCGGTGGCTCTTAGGGTTTTGCAGGAATTTCCGGTCAAGTCGGGGCGGCGAATTGCCGTTTTGGGGGATATGTTGGAGTTAGGGAGAGTGGAAGAGAAGGCTCACCGGGAGGTGGTAAGAGGAGCAGTCAAGATTGCCGATCGGTATCTCTTTGTTGGGAAAAGGATGAAGAAGGGAGTAGAGTCAGCGGGGGCGGCAAAGTCAATGAGGTCAGTAACCCTAGTGAATAATGCCGGAGATGCGATTGAAGTGCTTAAACATTGGAGGTTGGGGAGAGGAGACGTTGTCCTTGTCAAAGGGTCAAGAGGGATGCAGATGGAAAAAGTCGTTGCGTCCTTGCTTCAGGTAGTGACGTAATCAGGGGGTGGGTTTGGTAGAATCTTCTAAAGAAATGTCAGCGGCAACTCCTTTCGTTTTCATCATCGTGTCTTCTTTGGCAACATTTGCGCTTTACCCGCTTTTCATAAGCTTTCTTTACCGGTTTCAATTTAGAGACCCTGTTAACCCCGACTTGCCAAGGACACATATGGCTAAGAGCGGTACGCCTACCGCAGGGGGGGCTTTGCCGATATTGGTATTTATTGTCCTAAGCCTTGTATTTAACCGGAGTAGGGAGGTGGTCCTCTTGTGTGGGGTGGTTGGCTCCCTCGGAGTATTGGGTGTACTAGAAGATTTCTTCAAGATGTACTATCGTTCGCGCCTAAGGAAGACAGTGAGAGAGCGAATAGTTCCAATAGTTACTCTCTCGGGCCTCTCATGGAATCTCTATAAGTTGGCGCTCTTTCCTTGGGGAGTGTTTAAGGAAACTTTTAGGGCGTTGGGATCGCAAACGGCCGGAGGTATCAAGACGTACCAGAAAATTTTAATCCAGCTTCTTATTGCCGCCGGATTTGCCGTTTGGTTGGTAGTTAATGGAGGTTCTCGCATTTGGGCTCCTCGGCTGGGAAGCGTTGATCTGGGGATTCTATTTGCTCCTTTTGCCATTTCTATGTTTCTTTTCTTCACGAACGCCATTGACATCACTAGTGGTCTGGACGGGCTTGTAGGGGGGTTGCTTTTACTCTCCTTCTCGGCACTTCTGGCCATTTCTCTGGCATTGGGGCGGTATGATCTTAGCAGTGCTGTCGGTATTTTAATTGGCGGGCTTTTGGCGTTCATGTACTTTAATATTTATCCGGCGCGAATCTTTCCCGGCAATGTTGCTGAACTTGGTTGGGCCGGTGCTTTTGTCGTAATCTTGTTCTTGCTGGATCGCGCCTTCCTGATGCCAGTTCTTGGCGGCGTTTTCCTCATCGAGGGACTATCGGACATTATTCAGGTTGGGTCGGTTAAACTCGGGAAGGGAAGAGTGTTTCTAATGGCCCCCATCCACCATCACTTTGAAATGAAGGGGTGGCCGGAAGCAAAAGTGACAATGCGCTTCTGGCTGGCCGGGGCGTTTTTTACCTTCCTGGGTCTTTGTCTTGCCTTTCTGTGATGGTCCGACTTTGCTCACCACAGGTGGTTTGGCAGTTCGACAAGCCTATCGCTTTTAGTTAGTTCGGTATCTCGCGTGTTAGGATTAAGCTAGCAAGATATGAAGGTAGCGAAGAGAGCCGGCAACCTTAGAGGTCGGCATAAGCCCGACCTTACGCTTCTGACGGCAGTTTCCGTCCTTCTCGCTTTCGGGGTGTTGATGGTTTATGACTCCTCGGTGGTGAGTTCATTAAGTATGTTCGGCGGTCAGTATCACTACCTTCTCCTTCAGCTTACTTGGGTGCTTATTGGCCTGCTACCGGCGACATTTTTTTTCCTCGTTGATTACAGACGGCTTAGGGGGCTTGCTTTTCCTCTCTTTCTCCTTTCCCTCGCTTTTCTTGCGTTGGTGCTTTTACCGGCCCCGTTTGCACCTGAAATTCTCGGGTCTAAGAGGTGGCTTTACCTCAACCCCTCGCCGCTTCCCGAGATTCCTCTTCTTGGACGGCTTCGGTTTCAGCCCTCAGAGCTAGCCAAACTAAGTCTGGTTCTCTATCTTGCGGCGCTCTTTGCGAGCCGGAAGCGTGTGGGATTGCGCCTACTTGCTCCGGTGCTCTTCTTCACGGCTGCCCTTGTTCTATTAGAACCTGATTTCGGGACCGCGTGTATTCTGGTCGGTATTGGGCTGGCAGCTTATATTGTTGGCAAGGGATCAGTTATGCAGCTTTTGGTGGCAGCGCCTTTTCTGGCTGTGGCCGCTATGGCGCTTATCCTTACCTCTCCTTATCGGAGCGAGCGCCTGTTCACTTATTTGAACCCCTCGTTGGCGGATCCTCAGGGTGCCGGTTATCAGATTAAACAAGTTCTTATCGCACTTGGCTCGGGCGGACTTTTTGGCTTGGGTATAGGGAGGGGGAGACAAAAATACGCTTACCTTCCGGGCGTGGATACTGACTCTATCTTTGCCGTGCTAGGAGAAGAGTTTGGTCTCGTCGGAACGGCTGGGCTTATCTTTCTCTACTGGTTAGTTATCTACCGCGGGTTTCGGACAGCTCAGCGAGCTCCCGATGAGTTTGGCCGCATCTTGGCAGCCAGTATTTCTTCTTGGCTTGCTCTTCAGGCGCTTGTTAATCTGGGAGCAATGGTGGGAGTGATTCCTTTGACGGGGATTACGCTTCCCCTCATCTCCTATGGCGGGTCGTCGCTGGTAGTAATGATGGCAGCGTTTGGTATCTTGTTGAATGTAAGCAGGCAGACGGTTAGGAAATAGTAACAAGTTAGTGATTTGTAGTTAAGGAGACCAAATGGCGAATGATAAGTTGAAAAATGAGCCGATACGCGTTGTCGTGACGGGAGGACATTATACGCCCGCCTTGGCGGCAATTGAGGCGCTGAAGAGACGCGGCAACTTCGAGTTCTACTGGATCGGACACCAACATTCTTTCGGCGACAAGGGATTGATGTCGCCCGAATACCGAGCGGTAGCGAGGCTTGGCATTCCCTTCTTTGATCTTCAGGCGGGGAAGCTCTATGGGGTTTGCTCACTGCGCGAGTTGATTAAAGTGCCGTTTGGCTTTTTCCACGCTTTCTATCTCTTGTTGAAGATAAGGCCGCGGTTGATCATTTCTTTTGGGGGGTATTTAGCTGCTCCGGTGGTCTTGGCCGGATTCCTTCTGCGAATACCATCGGTTACTCATGAGCAGACGACTGTTTCCGGCTGGGCAAATCGTTTCATCGGCCGCTTGTCGAAGAAAGTTTTTATCTCCTGGAAGCAGTCAGCGCGGTTTTTCCCCCGTGGTAATGTCGTTCTGACCGGGAACCCTCTAAGAAAGGCGATTTTTGAAACCAAGGGGAAACGTTTTCGTTTCTCAAACCGTTTGCCAGCGGTTTATATTACCGGCGGGAAGCAGGGGGCGCACATTATCAATGAGGCGGTGAGAAATTCTCTTTCCGAATTTCTTGAGCATTATAATGTTATTCACCAAGTTGGTGACGCTGGTGAGCATCAAGATTATCAGAGGATAATGGTGTTGAGGGGCCAGCTTCCTGAACGGTTGAGAAAGCGGTACGTTATCCAACCTTACTTTGGTGAGGATGAAATTGGAGCTGTTTTTAAAGCAGCCGATATAATCGTCGGGAGGAGTGGAGCGAATACTGTTACCGAAGCGGCCGCTTTGGGCAAGCCGGCAATCTTTATTCCTATTCCTTGGGTTTCCCATGACGAGCAAACGAAGAACGCTCAACTGCTGGAGGAAATCGGAGCGGCGATAATCATTCCCCAGGAGAAACTCTCGCCGGATTCCCTTCTTGAGGCGCTTTACAAAATTGCCAGCGACTTCGAGGAGTATCAGAAAAGAGCAGGAGAAGCAAAGAAACTCGTTGACCTCTCCGCCGCCGATAGGATCGCGGAGGAGATAATGCCATTGTTTGGTTTTGAGGCAGACGGCGCCGGGTGTTGAGGTTCTAACCGTCTCTTTGTCTTGCCCGTCGACTGCAGCGTTGTCAGGGGTTCAGAGAGAGAGAGAAGAGGGAGTTATAGAGCATTTTCTGACAGTGAGTCCCTGTTATACTTAGGCTGATGATTTTGTTTCCAAAAGCGCGACGCCGCTTAAGCAAGCTCCGCCGTTCGCCAAAGATCTTTGTTCCTATTTCCTCGGAACGGCAACTCGTCATTCCCTTTCGGCCGCTTAGCCTTCTTCTGATTGTTTCCCTCTTTGCTTCGACAGTTTACTTTTTCCTTCGCTCGGACACCTTCCAGATTAAGAACCTAAGCTTTGAGTTTGAAGAATTGGCCGATGAGGCATTAGTAAGGCAGCGGATATCGGAGGAGGTTCTAGGGAGAAGCACGGTATTTTTGGATGCGGGGGCGGTTGAGGGAAAAATCAAACGGGAGTTTCCAACGGTGAGGGCGATTGAGATTAAGAAGGCACTGCCAGATAGGGTGCACATCTGTGTCTCTGTACGAGTTCCTTTGGCAAAAGTTCGGGTAGAGAATGGGGATATGTTCCTCGTAGATGCCGATGGATATCTCTTTCGCAAAGCCTCAGATGAAAATTTGCCGATTATTGATTTGGGAGAATCGTTTGTCGGCAAGGTAGGGGAGGTCGTCGGTGGCGATGAGGTGCGGGCATACCTCGAAACCTTAGACTGCGTTGGGGGAAAGGGTTTGGAGGCAGCCTCCGTTGCTCTTAAGCCGGGGGAGATTGAGCTGAAATTAGAGTCTGGCCCAAGCGTTCTCCTTTCAGTCGCAAAATCGGTTTATGACCAAGTAGAGATTTTGGCGCAGCTTCTGAAGCGTTACAAATTCTTGGGGCGCACGCCCGTTGGAGTGGATCTCCGGTTCAGTCGCCCGGTGGTGAGATTTTAGAATTTAAGCGGCGGGCGATAGGAGATAGGCAAGTGACTGTTTGCGTTGACATTCAGATTCCTAATCTTCTATAGTGATGATTAATGCCTAAAGATAGAATCCTCGCAGGGATTGACGTTGGCTCTTCGAAGACCGCTATCATCATCGCTTCCGTTTCTCCCGAAGGGAAGATTTCGGTTATTGGCGTTTCCAGCGTTCCTTCAAGAGGGATTAAGAAGGGGGTGGTTGTCGATATTGATGAGGCGGTGGCGGCGATCGCCGAAGGACTAGAGGCGGCGGAGCGGATGGCTGGCTACGCTGTTTCTTCTGCGTTTGTAACTGTTGACGGGAAGCACATTTCTTCTTTGAACTCGCACGGGGTGGTGGCGGTTGCGGGCGGCGATTCGGAGATTACCGAGAGCGATGTTGAGAGGGTGACAGAGGCGGCGCGGGCGATTTCGATTCCGAGTTCGCGCGAAATCATCCATGTTATTCCGCGCGGGTTCACTGTCGACTCGCAGGATGGGGTGAAGGATCCGGTGGGGATGAGCGGTGTCCGTCTAGAGGTGGAGACAAATATCATTTCCGGCTCGGCGACGGTGATGAGGAACCTAGTTAAGTGTGTTCAGCAAGTAGGAGTAGATGTAGAAGACCTTGTTTTTGGTGGTTTGGCCGCCTCAGAGGCTGTCCTTTCCGATACGGAGAAGGAGTTGGGGACAGTTTTAGTGGACCTTGGCGGAGGGACGACGCAGGTGGTTGTTTTCGCCGCCGGCAGCCCCGTTTATTCTGCCGTTCTTCCGATCGGGGGGCAGAACATCACTAACGACTTGGCGGTAGGTTTGAGAGTTTCGCTTGAAGACGCCGAGAAGATTAAAATTAAACTAAGTGATAGCGAGGCAGAATCGAATGAGAAGCAGGACGATGGGGTTGATATCTCCGAACTGGGGCTGGAGATGAAGTCAGTTTCTCGGGGTTTGGTACAGAACATAATCGAAGCTCGCCTGTCGGAGATTTTCCATATGGTCGGGGCGGAGGTGAAGAACTCGGGGCAACAGGGAGATCTTCCTGCGGGTCTGGTTATAACTGGAGGTGGGGCTAAGACTTTGGGGATTAAGCGAGTAGCAAAGAGGATTACTAGGACACCTTTGAGGATTGGCTACCCCACGGGGGTCACTGGACTTATTGACGAGGTTTCTACTCCAGCCTATGCTTCCTCGATCGGACTGGTTGTCTACGGTTCCTACCTCGAACCCGGGGGGCAATATCGCGTCCCGTTTGTGGGAGCGCAAAGACTTTCCAGGGCTTTGGGGAAGGTGATAAAATGGGGACGCTCTTTCCTGCCGTAGTTGGGTGAGGGTTGTTGTTCTCGCGATCCAAGTGAGAATTTAGGCGATGCTTGTTAAGCCAGAGATCGAAAAAGTAGCAAATATAAAAGTTCTGGGTGTTGGCGGCGGGGGTTGCAACGCTTTGAATTCAATGATTTCCCTTCAGAAGATTCAGGGGGTGGAATTTATCGCCGTTAATACTGATGCCCAGGCATTGGGCACCTCGCAGGCTCCGGTTAAGCTTCAAATCGGCGCTAAGCTGACCGGTGGGTTGGGTTCGGGGGCGAATCCGGAGATAGGGCAGAAAGCAGCCGAGGAGTCGCGGGAGGCGCTCCAAGAGCATATTGAGGGGGCCGATATGGTCTTTGTAACTGCCGGCGTGGGAGGCGGGACGGGGACGGGTGCGTCGCCAATAATTGCGGAGATTAGTAAGAATTCGGGGGCCCTGACCGTTGGGGTAGTAACTAAGCCTTTCGAGTTTGAGGGGGCCCGGCGGATGGAAAACGCCCTCAAGGGGATTGATAACCTTCGCGATAAGGTGGATGCTTTGATTGTTATCCCTAATCAGCGGCTTTTGGAGATTGTAGAGCGTACAATGTCAATCTTGGACGCGTTTAAAGTGGCGGATTCTGTTCTTGGCCAAGGAGTCCAGGGTATCTCCGATCTAATTGTTATGCCGGGGCTGATCAACGTAGACTTTGCCGACGTTCGGACGATTATGAGCGACGCCGGTTCGGCTTTGATGGGGGTCGGAGAGGGGAGCGGAGACGACCGTGCCATTACGGCGGCGAAGGCAGCGATCTCCTCTCCTTTGCTTGAAGTCTCCATTGATGGGGCGACAGGAATTCTCTTTAACATCGTTGGCGGGCAGGATCTCTCGATGCATGAAGTTGACGAGGCTGCTCGGGTGATCTCTCAGTCCGCCGACCCGGGGGCTAACATTATCTTTGGTGCGACAATCGACGAGTCAGCGAAAGACCTGGTCAAGATAACCGTTATTGCCACCGGTTTTTCGTTAGGGGCTTCGGAGCCGTCACTTGCAACGAGGGGGGGAGGGGAAGAGGGTAGTAGCGCGGAAGAGGAAGACCCTTACGAAGCCCCGGCATTTCTCAGGCGAAAGAAATAGTTAGTAACTCAGTAAATCAATAATGTTTACGAGTTTCAGGACTGTTGCTGTGATCCTGTCGAAAGCCCGCCGTAAATAGTAAATATTCAATTTTGGCGAGGATGATCTGCCTGCGTCGGCTAGTGCCACGGGGGCGGCTTTTCTCTTGCGCCGATCTTTCTAATTGTGCTAAGCAGAAGCTGAGCGCTTGTTATGACCACGAAGAAAGTTTCAATTCCCAAAATGATAAGAAAGCGGGACGGTAGGGTTGTTCCTTTCGAGCCACGAAGAATTACCGACGCTATCTTTAAGGCGGGGCGGGCAGCGGGCGAGTTCAATAAGGAGGAGGCGTCCCAGCTTACGAAGCTAGTGATATCGACGATTATCGCTCGGGGTTTCGGCGGAAGCGCAATTGCCGTTGAGCAAGTCCAAGATATTGTTGAAGAAGTCTTGATGGGGGAGAAGTACTTTAGGACGGCGAAGGCTTATATCCTCTACCGGGAGCTCCATCGGCGGGCAAGAGACCTCGAGGCCTTGATTGACGTTAATGAGCTTATTGGGGGGTATCTCGATCGGCTAGACTGGCGGGTGCGGGAGAACGCTAATATGACTTATTCTCTGCAAGGGCTGAACATCCATATCTCTACTGCAGTTTCTTCAAAATATTGGCTTAATCAGCTTTATGGGCCGGAGGCGAGGGGGGCTCATGAGAGTGGGGACTTGCACATCCACGATCTCTATATGCTCGCTCCTTATTGTTGCGGTTGGGAACTGAAGGATTTTCTGCTCCACGGGTTTGGTGGGGTTTCGGGAAAGATCGAATCTAAGCCTCCGAAACATCTTCGCGTGGCCCTTCTCCAGCTAGTGAACTTTTTTTACACCCTCACGGGCGAGAGTGCCGGAGCTGAAGCTGTCTCCAACCTTGATACGCTGTTTGCCCCCTTTATTCGCCGCGACGGCTTAAGTTACGGGGCGCTCAAACAGATCATGCAAGAATTTCTGTTTAATATGAATGTTCCTACCCGAGTTGGTTTCCAAACCCCCTTTACTAATGTGACATTGGATCTCAAAGTTCCTGACTATATGAAGGATGAGCCGGTAATCATCGGAGGGGAGTTGCAGAAGGAGACTTATGGCGATTTTCAAAAAGAGATAGATCTGTTTAATAGAGCTTTCGCCGAAGCAATGCTCGAGGGCGATGCGAAGGGTAGAGTTTTCACTTTTCCCATTCCTACCTACAATGTGACATCGGATCTCTTTGAGGATACAAAGAGCCTAGGCGCTGTTTGGGAGATGACAGCAAAGTACGGCATTCCTTATTTTGCTAATTTCGTTCAGTCAGATATGAAGCCCGAGGACGCGCGTTCAATGTGTTGTCGGTTGCGCTTGGATAACCGTAAGCTCCGAAAGCGTGGCGGGGGTTACTTCGGTGCCAATCCTCTTACCGGGTCAATCGGGGTGGTGACAATTAACTTGCCTCGGGTCGCCTATCTTACGAAGATTTGCTGTTCGCGCACAGGGCAGGTTAAAGAGGTTTTTTTTAACCGTTTAGAGGAGCTGATGCAAATTGCTAGGCAGAGTTTGATTGCCAAGAGAAAAGTGGTCGAGAATTTTACCGAGGGGGGACTTTACCCCTACAGCAAGGTACTGCTTTCTAATATCAAGGAGAGATTTGGAGGTTACTGGTACAACCACTTCTCTACCATAGGCGTGATTGGAGGAAATGAGGCTTGTCTTAATTTTCTGGGGAAGGATATTTCTACCCGCGAGGGGAGGAAGTTCATAGCAGAGGTGCTGGATTTTATGAATGAGAAGTTGCGCGACTTTCAGGCAGAAGATGATCAGATGTACAACCTAGAGGCAACTCCGGCCGAGGGAACGTCATATCGCTTGGCAAAGCTGGACAAAGAGAAGTATCCCGATATTATCGTCGCTAACGAAGAGGCAGTCAAAAGCGGGGCAGCTCCCTATTATACTAACTCTACCCAACTTCCCGTGGGGCTTACCGACGACCTTTTCGGGGCCTTGGATGTGCAAGATGGGCTTCAATCCAAGTACACGGGGGGAACCGTCTTCCACGCTTTTCTAGGGGAGCGTCTTCCTTCTGGTCAGGCGGTTAAGAGGCTGGTGCAGAAGATCGCGGAAAATTACCGCCTTCCCTACTTTACGCTGACGCCAACCTTCAGCATTTGTATGGAGCATGGCTACATCTCAGGCGAGCGCGCGAAGTGTCCTAAGTGCGGGAAGGAATGCGAGGTTTATTCGCGCGTGGTGGGGTATTTGCGTCCGGTCAGTCAGTGGAACGCCGGCAAACAAGCAGAATTTGCCGACCGCCTCCTGTTTAAAGTTTAGAATGTTCTTTTCATGGACATTTATGGTTTCGAGAGGACAACCCTCCTTGATTTTCCTGGAAGAATAGCCTGCACCGTCTTTGTAGGCGGATGCAATTTTCGCTGCCCCTACTGTTATAATCCCGAGCTGGTCTTAGGCTTCTCTAATCGCCCACCCCGCATCGCAGATGAAGAGTTATTTTCTTTTCTTAGGAACAGGAGGGCTGTTTTGGATGGAGTTGTCGTTTGTGGCGGAGAGCCGACGCTCCAGGATGACCTGGGACTGTTTCTTGGAAAAGTGCGGGAGCTGGGTTTGGCGACGAAACTCGACACTAACGGGTCCCGCCCGGCCACTCTTCGTAATGTTTTGGAAGAGGGATTGTTGGATTTCGTTTCCCTTGACGTTAAGGCTCCTTTAGATAGCCGCTACCGTTATGCCGCGGGGGTGACCTCCTCTGTGGAAGCAGTGCGGGAGAGCATTGGGATCTTAATCCGAAGCGGGATTGATTTTGAGTTGCGGACAACAGTAGTGCCGGGATTGCATACGAAGGAGAGTCTTGTGGACTTGGCTAGGCAGTTGGCAGATATCTGTCCCTCCTCTTCCGGTGTGAAGTGGTTTTTGCAGCAATTCCAGCCGAGAGGGTGTCTTGACTCCAGTTTTGTGAAGATAAGGCCGTACGGGCCGACGGTATTGGAAGAGATTTTGGAAGCGGTGAGGGCGCACATTTCTACTGCCGAGTTGCGTGGAGTTTGAGTTTCTGTTTCGCTACCCATTTTGGTAGGGAAGGGTCGGGATTGCGCCGAAAGGAGCCGAAGGGCGCATCGGTTGAGCAGCTGCAAATATCATAGTTTCCTTTCCGTGCCTTTGTGCTAGACTGTCCCTAGTATGCGTTTCAAAAGAGTTACCTCCCATGTTGATTTTCCGCAGCTTGAGCGGAAGATTCTTAGGTACTGGGAAGAGAAAGGAATCCTTAGGAGATATCTAAAGAAGAACGCCAGGGCAAAGAAGAGGTTTCGTTTTCTTGACGGGCCGGTCACAGCAAATAATCCGATGGGTGTTCATCATGCTTGGGGGAGAAGCTATAAAGACCTCTTCCAGCGGTACAAAAATATGCAGGGTTTCCGCCAGCGGTTTCAGAATGGATTTGACTGCCAGGGATTGTGGATTGAAGTCGAGGTTGAAAAGGAGCTTGGCTTCAAATCGAAGCGGGACATTGAGAAGTTTGGTCTCGATAAGTTTTCCGAGGCGTGCAACAGGCGAGTTCAGAAGTACTCCAAGGTCCAAGCGGACCAGTCTTTACGGCTCGGTTACTGGATGGACTGGGAGAACTCCTACTACACCTTTTCGGAGAAGAATATCGAGTATATCTGGCATTTCCTGAAAGAGTGTCACAAAAGGGGTTGGCTTTATAAAGGGTTTCGCTCTTTGCCTTGGTGTGCCCGTTGCGGCACATCGCTTTCCCAACATGAACTGTTTGACTCCTACGTAGACATGACGCACAAGTCGGTGTTTTTGAAGTTTCCCGTAGTACATGGTGAGCGTGGTCGAACTATGACGGGAAAAGATAAAGAGTACTTTTTGGTTTGGACCACTACTCCATGGACTTTGGCCGCCAACGTTGCCCTGGCCATCCATCCAGACCTCTCTTACGCAAGGGTAAAACAAGGCAGCGACGTTCTGATTTTGGCAGAGGCTTTGCTAAGCGCTTTAGAAGGTGAGTATAAGGTGCTGGAGAAGATGTCCGGTTCTCAACTTAAAGGCTTGAGGTATGAGTCGCCTTTTAATGAGCTTCCGGTGCAGAAAGATACACAGAAGGTAGTTCTCCTCTGGAAGGACATCTCTAGCGAAGAGGGGACGGGGATTGTTCACATCGCCCCCGGGTGCGGTGACGAGGACTTTGAACTCGGCAGAAAGCATAATCTAAAGGTTTTGGTGCCATTGGATGAGAACGGGAACTATGTCGAGGGGTATGGTTTTCTCACCGGCAATTTTGCCCACTCGGCAGCTGACGCCATCTTTGCTTTCCTCAAAGAGAGAGGTCTCTTGTACAAGGTTGAGGACTACACCCACCGATATCCGGTTTGCTGGCGGTGCAAAGAGCCTATTGTCTTCAGAGCAGAGGAGAATTGGTTCATCTCGACGAATGAGGTAAGGCCGAGGATGATTCGAGAAGCGAGAAAGGTTAAGTGGCATCCGGAGCACGTGGGGAAGCTTATGGAAGATTGGCTTAAAAATATGGGGGATTGGAACATTTCTCGGAAGAGATATTTTGGTTTGCCTCTGCCGTTTTATGAATGTGACTGCGGCGAGGCTGTTGTCGTCGGATCCAAAAGGGAACTCAAGAAACTAGCTGTCGATCCCAAGAAGGTTGACAATCTATCGGAGCTCCACCGGCCCTGGATTGACGAGGTAACGATAGAGTGTCCCCAGTGCGGTAAGGAAGTTAAGCGAGTTGCTGACGTCGGGGATTGTTGGCTGGACGCGGGGATTGTTCCCTTCTCGACCCTTAAGTATCTTGAGGATAAGGATTACTGGAAGCAATGGTTTCCGGCCGACTGGATTTGCGAGATGCGGGAGCAAGTGCGCCTCTGGTTTTATTCAACGCTGTTTATGGCGGCGACTTTAGAAGATAAGACTCCTTACAAAGAGGTTTTGAGCTACGAGAAACTCTACGACGAGAAGGGGAAGCCGATGCATAAGTCGGCGGGGAACGCAATATGGTTTGACGATGCGGCGGAGAAAATGGGAGCGGACATTATGCGCTGGATGTACTTTACTCACGATCCGGCAACGAACATTAACTTCGGCTACGGCGTCGCCGACGAAATCCGCCGGCGATTCTTCCTTATTCTTTGGAATTGTTACAAGTTCTTTATCGATAATGCGATTGCCGACGGTTGGAGTCCTCCTAAAAAAGAGATACCACCGAAGCATATCTTAGATAAGTGGATCTACTCCCGGCTAAATGGGGGATTAAAAAACATAGAGGAGAACGGCTTGGAAAATTATGACCCCCAAGAAGCTGCTACCTTGATTTGGATTTTCGTTAATGACTTATCTCGCTGGTATATACGAAGAAGCAGGGATCGTTTTGGACCGAGTGCCTCCATAGGGGCGGACAAAAATGCTGCGTATTACGTTCTTTGGGATGTTCTCGTGACACTGTCCAAGATACTGGCCCCCTTTGCTCCTTTTATTGCGGAGGAGATTCATCGGAACTTGACGGGGGAACCGTCGGTGCATCTCGAATCTTGGCCGAGGGTGAGGGAAGAGTGGAGAAACGGGAAACTTGAGAAAGATATGGAACTGGTGCAGAAAATAGCCGAAGCAGGGCATTCCTTTAGGAAGACTAGCGGTATTCCGTTGCGCCAGCCGCTTGCCAAAGTTGAGGTGATCGGATTTCCCGGATTTAGATCTCAGTTTAGTAAGGAGCTTACTGCCCTTATTGCCGAAGAGTTGAATGTTAAGGAGGTGACACTCAAGAAGGGCGGTGGCGATCTCTCACTTACGTTCGATACCAAACTGACCCCGGAATTGAAGGCGGAGGGTCGAGCGCGGGAGCTGGTGCGGGAGATTCAAGATCTGCGGAAAGAGAAGGGACTGCAGCTTAGCGATTTCATTACAGTCACTTATCCGCCGAGCAGTGCTGCCTCCGTTAATCAAGCGGGAGATTTCATTAAGCGGCAAACGTTGGCTAAAGAGCTAAAACCGGGAAAGAAGCTTTTGGTTCGCCGGGCGACAGTTGGCGCTTGGCGAGATAGGGATCAGTCATGAAGGGGTTCTCCGCTTTGGCAATGCGGCATCGTCCTTTAGGCTCCTTGCTTTCCCGCTCTGTTCAGAGGTGCGACCTTCTCCTAATTATTCCCACAGGGCTTGTTCTTGCCTTTGGCCTTCTCGGCCTCTATTCGGTTAATCCTGCGCTTGCTCGAGCTCAGGTGCTGTTTGCCCTTTTCGGAGGATTGGGTTTCGTCCTTGTCTCGATTTTGAGCTATCGCCGGCTTAAAACAGCAGCTCTCCCGGTCTTTCTGATCTCTTCCGTCCTCCTCTTGGGGGTGTTGTTCTTGGGAAAGGAAGTAGGTGGTGCTTCACGCTGGTTCGCCATTGGCCCACTGTTTTTCTCTCCCTCAGAGTTTGCCAAAGTAGCGCTAATAGTCGTCGTATCTTCTCTCCTTTCGAGTTCCCCCTCTCTGGGAGTTCGCGGTTTCTTGATCAGCATCGTACCTGTCGCTATTCTTTCAGTTATGGCAGTTTTACAGCCTTCGTTGGGTACAGCCTTAGTCTTCTGCGTAGTCTGGGCAGGGATAATTTGGGCCGCGGGTGTTCCTATCCGCTATCTGTTTACCTGCCTTGTCTTAATAGGCGTCTCATTGCCACTTGTGTGGGGCGGTCTTGAGGGTTACCAGCGGGCGAGGATTACCGCGTTTCTGAATCCTATGTCGGACCCTCTCGGATCAGGGTATAACGTTATTCAGTCGGTAATTGCCGTGGGCTCGGGGCAACTCCTTGGGAAGGGATTGGGGATGGGAACGCAGTCTCGTCTCCAGTTTTTACCAGTTAGGTACACAGATTTTATCTTTGCTTCCTTGACCGAGGAATGGGGTCTTTTAGGCGCTGGCCTTCTTTTGGCGCTCTTCGGTATTCTTCTCTGGCGGATTCTGAAGATTACATCTTTTTGTCGTGATAGGTTCGGCTTTCTTCTGGGGTCGGGGGTCTTTACTCTTTTTTTTGCGCAGGTAGTGATCAATGTGGGAATGAACATCGGGGCGGCACCGATTACCGGCTTGTCCCTTCCTCTCGTTTCTTACGGCGGGTCTTCGCTTCTTTTTACCCTGGCGGCCCTAGGATTAGTGCATTCGCTGGCGATACACCGGGATGGCCAGAGTTTTGGCGTGCCACGAAGTTGAGCGTCCTGTAAGCACTATCCTGTGCCTGCCTGTCGGTGAGGCAGGTACACAGGAGGGCTTCAGGAGCGCATGCTTCATGGCTTGATTTAGAGCTCACCGTAGGGTAAAGTTTTCTTCGTCATGGCTAAGGGGGCTTCGGGTGGGAAATTTGCAGTAGTAAAACTTAGTGGCAGTCAGGTAGTAGTTCGTGAGGGCGATCTTCTTGAGACGTTTCGACTCGAAGGTGAGACGGGTGGGACGTTGGAGGTGTCGGATGTTCTTGCTGTATCAACGGGCGAGACGTTAAAGATCGGTACCCCGCTTGTCCCGGGGGCGACAGTGTCGTTCAAGATCCTTGAGCACGCCAAGGGACCGAAGATAGAGATAAGAAAGTTTCGGGCTAAGTCGCGGTACCGAAGAAAGACAGGGCATCGACAGCCTGTTACGCGGGTGCGGGTAGAGAAAATAAGGGGATGATGCCCTTTCAAATGTGCTGCCTGCTGTGTTGAATAGTAATTGGCAGGCGGTGCGTTGCGGCTAGGAGGAACTTATCATGGCGTCAAAGAAAGCAGGCGGTGCAAAAGCACGGCAACAATCGAGAGTTAGAGGGAAGCGCTTGGGGCTGAAGGTGGGCGCTGGTCAGACCGTCTCCGCCGGGCAGATTCTCGTTCGGCAACGGGGGACGGTAATAAAGCCAGGGGAGGGTGTTGGTGTGGGAAGGGATCACACCCTCTTTGCTTTGGTATCTGGTGAGACGCAATTTGATTACGCAAAGAAGGGGAAGAAGCGCCTTTCGATTGTTAGTAGTAAGGAGTAGCGCCGTTTTTCCGGTAATGCGGTTGTTATTAGTAGTTATACGCCGGTGCGGCGACGATGGTGAGAGAGGGTGGCGGCCAATAGCGAATCCAAGCCCGACCGACAATTGCATCTTCCTTTACGATTCCCCAATCCCTTGAGTCAGACGAGTTGGTACGATTGTCTCCCATTACGACGTAACCGCCCTCAACTTTGAAGGTTTCCCCTTCGCGAATGGTCTTGCTGGTTTGAGCGTCGGTGACAACCCCATTTCCCAAGTATGGTTCCTCGAGGAGAAATCCTTCCGGATGCTTCTCGTTGAAGATGAAGATACTTCCGTTCTCAATCTTAATCTTTTCGCCGGGGAGGGCGATGATGCGCTTGATATAGTCAACGTTCGGTTGGGGAGGGGCGTGGAAGACGATCACATCTCCTCGCCTTGGTTCTTGCCTTAGGATCCTATAAGTGAAAGATTCGATGAGAAGGCGGTCGTTGTTATGGAAGCTGGGAAGCATTGAGTTTCCATTAACATAATGCGGCCTTACGAGAAAGATATAAAGGAACAGGAAGAAAAGGACCGCAAGAGCGCTAAGTTCGAGAGTTTCGGAAATGAAGTTGAGAATTCCCCGGATAATCTTTCCTATCACAGGCGTATTATATAATAAGTTTAGCTCTTGGCTATCTGCCGGTTTTTATTTTATCCTTAGCAGATACCAAGGCCCCTTAGGCCTCGGTGGCTTATTTGAGTGGCAACAGGCAGTTAGCTTTGTGGCAGGCAGGACGCCCCCTTGAGTTCTGTCCTTGCCTTGGGTCCGTAGCTCAGGGGTAGAGCGTTCGGTTCACATCCGAAAGGTCCCTGGTTCAAATCCAGGCGGGCCCACCAAGGCAGGATTAAAGTGCTGAGTTTTCGTCGAAGAGGTTGAAGGTTCGCCTCCGTCAAGCAGCAGAATATCGCCTTGAGTGCCTGCCACCTCCTCTCTTCTGATTATGTTATCTTGATGCCGTGCTGAAAGAGTTTGCCTTCTCTGCCTCGGGGAAAGTTGCTTACAATACCTTGGCGCAAACTGTCAGGCAGGTTGCTACCCTCGCCTTAGGCTTGATGACAACCGCTCTCGTAACCCGCTATTTAGGGAGGGCGGGATACGGCGACCTCTCACTAGCAGACAATTTCATGCTCTTTTTCACTCTCGGTGTTGATTTCGGTTTGAACGCGATCGTTGCGCGGGAGATAGCTTGCAGGAGAGAAGAGACGCAGCGTTACCTTGAGAACTTAATTTCTTTGCGATTGCTACTCTCGGTGTTCTTTATCCTCGTAGGTGTTGGGTTTATCGGTTTCGCGCCCTATTCGTTAAGTGTCAAATGGGCGACGGCCATCATTCTCCTCGCTCTTATACCGTTTTCCCTGTGCAGCACATTCAATGTCATTTACCAGGTCAACTTCCGATATGATTTTTCAACGGTCGCTTGCGTTTCGGGACAGCTGATCGTCTTGGGCCTTGTGCTGCTTTGCATGCGGTTGAGGCTGGGGCTCCTTTTTTTGGTTGGGGCTTCTTTGGTGGGGGAGATTTGCAATGCTGCCATCGGCGCTTCTCTTCTTAGAAAGTTCAAGCTAAGGTTTCGTATCGGATTGGATCGGAGACTCTGGGGAGTGTTGCTGGCGAGCGCGCTTCCTCTGGGGCTAATGCTCCTCTTTTCTCAAATCAATACCAAAGCGGACCTTTTCCTCCTCTCTCTTTTGCCCCTACCAAAGTCGTTCGGGCTTGGGTCGCAGGAGACGGTAGGGATCTACAGCCTTGCTTACAACGTTTTTAAGAATATTATTGCTCTCCCAACTTTCTTCATGAATGCCTTCTTTCCAGTGATGGTGGTTGATCGCAGGGAGGACCCGGCGAGGCTTATCCGGCGGTTCAGAAAGGCGCTTGCGCTTCTTTTCGGAATTTCGGTGTTGGGAGCGACCACCGGTTTCATTCTTGCCCCGTGGGTTGTGGGGGCCATCGCCGGAGCGGGTTTTCAGGATTCGACGGTGGCGTTGCGGATCCTCCTTATGGGATTGCCATTCTTCTTTCTCTCTTCACCGTTGCAATGGTTTCTCGTGACGACGGGAGGAGAGGGGTTATTGCCGCGTGTTTATGGCTTGGCGGCGGGGTTAACGGTGGTGCTTAACTTTCTGCTTATCCCAAGGTTCTCGTATCAAGGTTCGGCGGTCGTCGTAGGCATTGTTGAAGGTCTGATCTTCTTGACTTTGTTGACTTTGACAAGGTCCTCTCACGGCGATGTGGTACAATTAAAGCGAAATGGCCGAAGTGTTGAGTGAGTTGCCTACAACGATTAAAGGTGAGGGCGAAGCTTGGAAAGGGTTTAGCCAAGAGGAGCAGGAGGCAATGAAGTCTCGCCATCGTGCCGTGGGGGAAGCGAAGCGGTGGGGCTCCGAAGTTACCCCTGAAGGGCGTCTTGAGGTCGGCGGGAGAAGCAAGATGGTTAAGAGGGCAAGGGAGGAGATGGAGAGGGATTTGAGACAGCAGTTAACGGAAGCGCTAAAGGACTTGCGTGGGACTAAGTTTGGAAGTCAGTCGTGCGAGGAGATTGCTCGGCGTGCTAGAGAAGTGGAGCGTCTTGCAGGTTGGCTTGATGCCTCGGAGAAGAGCAGGAAGGCTAGGGGGGTGGAGCAAGCGCTTCCAAAAGGAGGAGCGGCGAGCAAGGCGGTGTCGGGGTCAGCGGAACCAGCGGAACCAGCGGAAAAGGAGAGGCTGTTGGAGTGGGCGAACAAGCGGGGAGGTTGGGAGGAGCAGCTTGGGCGCGGGTTAGACCAGTTAGTGGAGGGAGTCGAGAACGTTTTTGCAAAGTGGGGATCGGCGCTTGATAAGTTGGGAGGGAAATTTAAAGCGGTGGGGGTAGTGATGGAACTGTCAGTGCGGTCCTTAGTAGAAGCGCCGGAGTTTCTCTTTAAGAGTTGGCGGTTGGGGAAGGCGGAAGAGCGAGCAAAGAGATATAAGGAGGCGCTAAGGAGTGACGCTCAACTGTACAAGGAGCGCGTTGAGGCGGCGCGGGAGGTTGCTATGGAGCGCGTTAAGGAGGCGGAGGAAGATTTTCAAGGGAGAAAAGCAGAGTTGGCGAAGGAGATCGTTGACGAGCGGGCGAATTTTCAGCGCGAATTTGCCGGGAGGCGGAGCTTGGGGTGGCAGGTGATAAAAGGTATACGGGGATATCTTATGGAGAACCAGCAAGCGCGCCGAGTGGTGGAGTTGGAGAGGCAGAAGAGAGAGATTACTGGATGGCTGACGGATTCGTTCGATCTCTTTAGAGAGGAGTTGTTGGCAAGGCGTAACAAGGCATTAGAACACGGTAATGAGCAGTTAGATCAAGCACTAAGGTTGCAGCAGAAATGGGAGAAGAGTATGGCGGGGGTGCAAGGAACCCGAGAAGGGCTATCAAGAGCGATTGACGAGCTTTTAGCATAAGAATTCGAGATGGAGCGGCAAAAGGCTAAAGACATAATTGGGAAGCTGGATATTACGCCGGAAGTAAAGCGACGGGTAGGGGAAGTTTTGAGCGGGAGTACCGCGGCGGAATTATCCGCAGAGGAAGCTGCCAAGGTCAGAGAATTGTTGCAGCTGGAGATGGAGCTTCTAGACGTTAAAGAGGAGGTCCTTAGCGAACTCGTAGCGGCGGTTTCCAGGTTCTTTGAAGGCGTCCCTGAACCTCCCGAAGTGGATTTAGATAGCCTCTTTCAGGAGTCTCAGCGGGAGATTGACAAACGAATTAGGGAGTTTGAGGACCGTGCTGATGCCGATCTTGCTGCTCTTGCTGCCAAGATAAAGGGGGAGTGAGGGGTTCGATAATCCACTTTATCCTGTCGAGAGCCGAGGCCTGTCAGGCCTCGGATATTCACTCTTCTGTTCCGCTTGAGTAATTAACGTTAATCTCCGCTTTGGTTTCATTCCCGGCGCGATCGGTAGCGACAACCGTTATTTTTATTACTCCCTCTTGGTTGGCGATTATCGCGAAAGTGAATGACCCATCGGCAAGGACAGACGCTTGAGAATCATTGACTTTGACGGTTGCTCCCGACTCCGTTGTCCCAGAGACGCTAATTTTGTTATCCGCACCGCTGAAACCCTGTCCCGCAGCCGGTTGGTCAACGGTCAGTTCAGGAGGTTCTTTATCGAGGATGATTCTTAGGATCGAGGAGCTAGCGCTTTCGTTTCCTGCTCCGTCTTTGGCAACCGCAGCGATCTTGTTTTCCCCCTCCGCAAGGGTGGTTGAGGGGAAGGTGAACTGTCCTCCTTTTTCGGCGACTGTCCTTCC
Organism: uncultured Candidatus Saccharibacteria bacterium; assembly: GCA_964592215.1. Taxonomy (GTDB): domain Bacteria; phylum Patescibacteriota; class WWE3; order 9FT-COMBO-53-11; family 9FT-COMBO-53-11; genus CAZQCZ01. Next base: position 111 of record CAZQCZ010000003.1, on the reverse strand, counting down.
GGCCTCACTTTCGTTGACCGAGAGAATAATTTCGGCTCCCGCCTCGGCGTAACCTTCAACCGTTATCACGTCGCTATTGGTGTAGAGGGGGTGGGGGGCGAGATACGGGGG
>CAZQCZ010000002.1:0-28704 GCA_964592215.1 uncultured Candidatus Saccharibacteria bacterium | reverse complement strand
ACGCCGACTCTCGAGTACGCCGAGCTGGTTGAAAAAGAAGTCGGTGAGGAGATGCAAAAGCTGGTCTTCAAATTCAAGGATCAAGGCGACCGTTGGGTCGCCCTCCGGGCCGAACACACCCCCTCGCTCGCCCGGTTCATCGCCACCCATTACAACGAGATCACTTTCCCATTCAAGCGCTATCAGATCGGAAATATTTTCCGCGCCGAAAAACCGCAATCCGGCCGCTACCGCGAGTTTACCCAGGTGGACTTTGACACCGTCGGCGTTGATTCGCCTCTCGCCGACGCGGAAATCCTCGCCGTCTGCGCTACCTTTCTAGAGCTCCTTGGCGTTAAGGACTTCCTGATAAAAATCAACGACCGCGCCCTCCTCAAAGACCTTCCAAAGAAGGCGCTCACTATCGTTGACAAGCTGGATAAAATCGGTGAAGACGGTGTTAAAGAAGAATTGAAGAAAGCCAAACTTGATACCGCCATCCTGCGCAAACTCAAATCCCAATCCCCTACCCCGCGACTGGAGAAAATCTTCGAACATCTGAAGAGCTTTGGAATCTCGGAGAAGCAATTTACCTTCGAGCCCACCCTCGCCCGCGGTCTGGATTATTACACCGGCCCGATTTTCGAAATTGTCATTGAGGGCGGAAACCAGTCGGTAGCTGGCGGAGGAAGGTATGATAAGCTTATCGGAGTTTACTCCGGACGGGATATCCCCGCCGTCGGAATGGCTTTTGGGCTGGATCGTCTTGTCGCTGCCGCTCCGGAGAAAAATCTAACCGATATTCCCTTCCGCCCCGAGGTGCTGGTTACCATCTTCCCGTCAGAGACAGAATCTGCTGAAGGCAGCACTGAAGACCTCACCGACGCATCAATCAGAACGCTCACAACCATCCAAAGCAAGGGAATCGACGCCGAAATTTATCCTGACCCGACGGCCAAACTCGACAAACAGCTCAAATACGCCGACAGGAAAGGCATTGATTATGCCATCATCGTTGGTCCCAAAGAAGCAAAAGGAGGCACAGTTACGATCAAAGACCTCAAACGGAAGAGGCAGCAAACCGTTCCCTCTTCCCTTCTCCCCACAGTAATCAAGTCTGCTTGATCTTATCCTTCCTCGGGGGATAAAATAACCCAAAAGAAGGGAGGACCATACTAGCTTTAGTACTAAGTGGGAGAGGACGAACACCAGCGGGTGTTCCCGCCTGGGATTTTTCTCAAGCAGGACACCTGTTTGGCCAGGCCGCAACGCGGCACTGAAAACAAGACAGGAGGGACATGGAGATGTCATTTATAATCGGCTTCGTCGTCGGGGCCGCATATGGGTTTGTCTTCGGCGCCGGCTGGCCGATCTGCTTGCTTTTTGGCATAGCAATCGGCATCGGCACGCATTTGCTCAACGAAAGCTCCGGAGACTAGTCCCCGGAGCTCCTTTTTTCATTGCCGATGCGGGAGGCTGGCATTCGCCTTCAAAATTCGCGCTCATTCCGAAAATAGTCTGCCAGGCAAGCGGCCGTCAGCTAATAGACAAACATAAAACCCGCACGCACAATAGGTTAAAATCAAATACATGGAAAAAAATCGCCTTCTTGCCTATCTCGCCATGATTGTCACCGTCGCCATTTGGGGCATTGCCGGGCCGGTGATCAAAATTACCCTTCGCGACATCCAGCCGTTCGCCCTCTTGGCGCTAAGATTTCTCGTCAGTGCGGTTGTTATTTCCCCTATTCTCTGTCTCTACCTTAAAAAAAACCCCGACCAAGTTCCTCGAAGCTTTAGCGAGGTGGGACAGCTCATTCTCCTCACTCTTCTTGGGACAACCACGACCCTCACTTTAGTCTTCCTCGGAATCGCTCGCACCACCGCCCTCGATGCCTCCCTCATCATCGCCACCGCCCCTCTCTTCATCATTCTCGGTGGCAGCGTCGTTTGCATCAAAGGAGTCGTCTGCCTCAGAGAAAAGGTAACGCGATTGGAAAAGCTCGGGCTGGCAATCGCTTTAACAGGAGTGGGGGCCACTGTCCTCCAACCGCTTCTTGAGGGGGGGATTTTCGCCGGCGGAAATCTTGCCGGTAACCTCCTCGTCCTCGCCTCAAACATCTCCTGGACAGCGTTTACCCTCCTCACTAAAGAGGCTTTCAAGCGATTTTCGCCTCTCCTCGTCACCGCCACCTCATTCATATTCGGCTTCTTCACCTTCCTCCCCCTCGCCCTGATCGAAAATCCGAATCTTCCCTCCGCATTGATCCGCATCCCACCATCCGCGTGGACCGGCATCTTGTATATGTCTCTCCTCTCCTCCATCGTCGCTTACTTCGCCTACGCCTGGGCAGTGTCAAAGATTGAGGCTTCGGAAGCGGCGGTGTTTGCCTACCTCGAGCCAATTTTTTCTGTCCCCTTTGCCTACCTTTGGCTCGGAGAGGTTCCTACCGCCGCCTTCCTCATCGGCGCAATAATTATCGCCGCGGGTGTCGGCATCAGCGAATACCAACCTCGCCATGAGTGAACCGCGGAGACGGGTTGCATCCCCTAAGCATCGATGATAAACTGTCTCAAACGAAAGGAATAAGAAATGAAGAAAGACATCCACCCCAAATACTACGCAAACGCAAGGGCAACCTGCGCCTGCGGGAATACCTTCGCTACCGGCTCAACTAAACCCGAGTTGCGAGTCGAAGTTTGCTACAAATGCCACCCTGTATATACGGGCGAGGAAAGGCTCATCGACACCAAAGGACAGATTGACAAGTTCAATAGGAAGCGAAAATGGGCCAAAGCGCGATTAGAGGAAAAGCGCCAAAAAGAGGAAGCAAAGATGCTCAAAGAAAAAGAAAGAGAAACACGCCCGAGAACTCTTAAAGCGCTGTTGGAGCAAGGCTAAATGGGATCCGTTATCCTAGAAATTCGTGCCGGAGCTGGCGGCGACGAAGCGGGGCTTTTCGCCGCCGATCTCTACCGGATGTACCGGCGCTTCGCCGAAAGCCGCGGTTGGAAAGTCCGCGAATATAGCCGACATGAGGGAGGGGTCGGAAATATAAAATCGGTAACGGCGGAGATCGCCGGTGAAGATGCCCCCGACCTGCTTAGGCACGAATCTGGCGTTCATCGGGTACAAAGAGTACCCAAAACCGAAAAGGGTGGGAGAATCCACACCTCAACCGCCACCGTCGCCGTCCTGCCGGAGGTTCCGCCAACGTCGGTTGAGATAAATCCTAACGATTTGAGGGTAGAAGCTTTCCATGCGTCAGGCCACGGGGGACAAAATGTCCAAAAAGTGGCAACGGCTGTGCGCGTCACGCACCTTCCCACTGGCACTATCGTCAGCTGTCAGGACGAGCGTTCCCAATTTCAGAACAGAGAAAGGGCCCTCGCCGTTCTCCGATCAAAACTCTTTCAGATGATGCAGCGGCAGCGGAAATCCCGCGTTGACGAGTTGCGTCGCGAGCAGATCGGCACCGCCGAAAGGGTAGAAAAGATACGTACCTTTAACTTCCCCCAAGATAGAATTACAGACCATCGTTACGGGGTTTCAGTAGGCAAAATTGAAGACATAATGAACGGGAATTTAGACTTGCTGCTAAGAAAGATTGCCAAATCACAGAAGAATAAGTGACCTCCGCCACCAATTTACCAACCTTCCGAGTTGAGGGAAACAAACCACCACGGCCTAAGAGACTCCGGCATTCACAATGAATAAGATAAAAGCAGGGGTAACATCCCCAAACGATCTGATATTGTTAGTGCCATAACGATGGCGCGAAGAGCGGGCAAAGAACAAATTAAAGAATCGCTCCTGAGAGAATTGGATACCCTCCGTGACCCACGGGGATTTATAAACGCAGGGCTCCCAAGGTTCAATCGCCTCTTCGGCCGCGACTCCCTTATTACCGCTTGGCAGCTGCTCGAGATCGACCCCTCCGTCTGCCGAAAGACTCTACAAATCCTTGCCAAACTCCAAGGAGATGAAAGCGATCCTATCCGCGAGGAAGAGCCCGGAAAAATACTTCACGAAACCGATGATAAACCCCACCCGGAGCGCCCGAAAACACTTCCCTTCCCCTACTACGGCAGTGTTGATGCAACACCGCTCTTCATCATCATTGCCGCCTTCTATTTCGAAAAAACCGGCGACAAGGCACTTATCAGGGGCCTTTGGCCCCATCTCCGGGCGGCCGCTAAATGGATCATCAACTGGGGAGATATTGATAACGACGGTTTTGTTGAATACGCGCGTAAGGGCAAAGGACTTCTCCACCAAGGGTGGAAAGATGGCACTCGAGACCATCTCAAAATTGAGCCGCCGGTAGCGATTGTCGAAGAACAGGGATACGCCTACCTAGCGCTCAAGAAGATGATTACACTCGCAAGAATAGCTGGCGCGGGGAGCAATTTATATGACCGCAAAGCTAATCAACTTAAGAAGGACTTCAACCGCCGGTTTTGGATAGAAAGAGAACAATTCTTTGCCCTAGCCCTTGACGGCAATAAGAAGCAGCGCCGGGCAATTACTTCCAACCCCGGACACCTGCTCTTTACCGGCATCGCCGAGAAGCGTCATCTCGATCCGCTTATCCGCCGCCTGTTCGCCCCGGATCTCTGGACGCCGTTCGGCATCCGCACCCTTTCCACAAATGACCCCGACTTCGACCCGCGCGGCTACCATCTCGGCGCGATTTGGCCCCACGATAACTGGATTATCGCTCAAGGATTAGCAAAAGTCGGTGCCCAAGCAAAATACCAGCAAGTACAAGACGCTATCACCAACGCTTACAAAGAATTAGGATACATTCCGGAGTTTTACGGCTACGCCAATGGAAAGCTCATCCAAGTCCCCAGCGCCTGCCATCCCCAAGCCTGGGCCACCGCCGCCGTCCTAAACTTTCTCCAACAGGGTCCGATCTAACACCAGCGTCGGCAGCTTCTGTTTCAATCAGAAGGTGCCTCACCAAGAGTTGCACTTAAAGTTAGCTTTTTTCCGCTACGATTGATACTAAGGACCACCACATCTCCTACTTCGTGAGCAATGATGATCCTCGCCAAGGTTACGTTCTCACTGATCGCTTGGCCATCAATAGCGGTGATAATATCTCCCGCCTTCACCCCCGCCTTGTCCGCCCCGGAACCATCCCTCACCGACTGGACAAAGGCGCCTTGGGGCAGATCGCGCAGTTCGGCAACGTCCTCGGTGATTATATAGTAAGAAACGCCAAGAAACGGTCTAATAATGCGGCCGTACTTCTGAAAGTCATCGACCACCGGCTTAGCAATATTTATTGGAATTGAAAAGCCGATGTTCTCCCCCTCAACAGCAATCGCCACATTAATCCCAATTACTTTGGCGGAAAGATCTAATAATGGCCCGCCGGAGTTCCCGGGATTAAGAGCAGCATCAGTCTGAATGACATCCTCCATATAGACCGACTGACTGCCATACCCCGAACTTGCTTCTATACCCCGCCCGATACCGGAGATGATGCCAGCAGTCACTGTGTTAGAGAACTTTCCTAAGGCATTACCGATCGCCACCGCCGTCTGACCTACCTTGATCGCATCAGAATCTCCCAACGTCAGCACCGGCAAACCGGAGGCAGAAACCTTAATAATCGCCAAATCATAGGCAAAGTCGCGGTGAATCTTCTCCGCTGTATACTCCTGCCCGTCGGATGTTACTACCGTGTATTCAGCGTCGGTATCGGATACAACATGGCGGTTTGTCAAAATCACTCCGTCGGCGTCAATAATGAAACCTGTCCCAATCCCCTGTTCCTGCGAAACCGGACCGGAGAAAGGATCAAAAACTGTCTTCTTTTCCACGATTGAAACCACCGCCGGCGACGCTTCATCAACAACAGAAATAACTGCCTCCTCCTGAGTAAGAACTTCGCGGTTTGTCCTGATTTCAACACCGGGAAAAAGACCGGCAACGAAAGAACTGATATGGTTACGGAAGCAATAACCTGAAGCTACCAAGGTGGCAAGGATAAGTAAAATTACAAGAGGCTTCAAATGGCGTTTCAGAAAGGATCCTAGTTTGGTTAGGGACACATTAATCTCCACAAAACACAGTCTACCAAAATAACTGATTTTGATTGTTCCCCTCTGACCCGGGGATGCTTCTACCCAATAATGGTACGCACAAGCGATAATTTTTCTTTCGCTATCAAACGGGAAATCCCAAATGGAGGATCCCACCTCGCCCCGTACCAAATAGCGCCGCAACTAGGATAAAGAGCGGATTCTTGCCTGCCACCAAGATCCAGTTTGGTGACAATCCTTCTCTCCGATCCCGTTCTCCGAACAGGAGCAGAGGGAAGGAGGAGAGTTCAATCCTGCTGAACTCTCCTCGCTTACTATCATCACCAAGTGACACCGCTCATTGCCCAATTGGGAAGAACGGCAGATTCCTAATCTGCTAATTGTGGGTTCAAGTCCCACCGAGGGTGCTGAAGAACGCAGGCCGGTAGTTTAATGGTAGAACGCTGGTCTCCAAAACCAGTGGTGCAGGTTCAAGTCCTGCCCGGCCTGCCTCTGGAGTAACGATGAAAGCCGATGAGTTCCTCGTCGGCTTTTTGATTTTCGGCTAAAATGAAAAGGATGAATCTGGAAAAACTGAAAAGCATTCTAGAAACAGTGGGAGAACCGGACTATCGCTTCCGCCAAATCTACCGAGCAGTCTTCAAGAATTTATGCCTCAATTTCGAGGAGATGACTGACCTCCCCGCCGAGCTGCAAAGGAAGCTGGCAAAGGAAGTCAAGCCTTTTTCCCTGAAACTGAAAGCGCTGGAAAAAGGAGACGGGGCGGAGAAAGCCCTCTTTGAGCTTGAGGATAACCTTCTAATCGAATCCGTCCTGATGAGGCACAAATACGGAAGGGAAACGGTCTGCATCTCTTCTCAAGTCGGATGCCCGCTGGGATGCCGGTTCTGCGCCACCGGCCAAACGGGCTTCAAGAGAAATCTTGATTGGCAGGAAATGGTAGAGCAGGTCCTTTTCTTCGCCAAAAAAAGCAAGGGAAGGAAACCGAACGTTGTCTTTATGGGGATGGGAGAGCCATTTTTGAACTACGACAACGTAATGGAAGCAATCACAATCCTGAAGGACAGGGATGGGTTTGGTTTGGCAGAAAGGGCAATTTCAATCTCGACGGTTGGCATCGTCCCGGAGATCAGGAGATTCACGGAGGAAAACCTGGAAGTTAACCTGGCTATCTCCCTAAACGCCGCCGACGACGAGCAGAGGAGTGAGTTAATGCCCGTCAACAGAAGGTACCCGATCACGGAAGTGATCAAGGCCGCCAAGGACTATGTGAGAAAGACAAGGAGAAAAGTCTTTTTCGAATATATCCTCCTCAAGGACGTTAATGACGACGCGGCATCGGCGAGGAAGTTAGCCGACCTCTTGCGGGGCACTCCCCTCTCCCACGTTAATCTAATCCGCTACCACGAAACCGGTACCGGATTCGAAAGCGCCGATGAGAAAACCGTTTCCCGGTTCAAAAAAGAGCTGGAAAGAAACGGCCTCAACGTAACCGTCCGCCACAGTTTCGGCCAAGAGATTAAAGGGGCCTGCGGCCAACTGGCAACATCTTCCCCTTCTTGAAAGTCCTGATTAAAACGCAGGGGAGGCCTAATGCAGAAGCTCCAATGCGCGGTCTAGCTGGGGATCACGATCGGCATTGATATCCTCATCGGTCAACTCAACTTCATAATTGGGAGCCAAGCCGATCTGATGAATCCACTTTCCCGAAGGAGTCAGCCACTTCGCCACTGTCAGGTGCAATCCTGATCCACCGGTCAGCTCCGCCGCCTCCTGGACAGTTCCCTTCCCAAAACTCGTCTTCCCTACCAGCATTGCCCCAACCCGTTCATTAAGGGCGGCAGCAAGAATTTCCGAAGCCGAAGCAGAACCCTCATTGATTAAGACAATCGTCGTCACTCCTACCAGAGCCTGACCATTCTTGGTCGTCTGAACTCTAAGAGACTGCCGCGCGCCGCCAGCTGATTCCTCGATCGTTACCACCCCGGAGGAAATGAACTCCGATGCCAGATAAACCGCCCCGTTCAAAAAACCGCCCGGATTACCCCGCAAATCCAAGACAACCCCCCTCGTGCATCCCGCCCCCGACTGTCGTCTGCTAACCACTTCAGCCACGGCGCCATCCCATTCTCCCAAAGTCCCCTCGCCGAAACGAGAGACACGAAGGTAACAAACACCGCCACCTTTATCCTCAAAACGAACACTCTCAAGGGCTACTTCCGCCCGAGTAATTTTTACCTCAAACGGCTCTTCATCCCCCCGCTGAAGCGTCAGCGTCGAAACCGTCCCGGTCGCACCGCGGATCTTCGTCACCGCCTCATAGACAGTTATCCCTTCCGTGCTCTCCCCTTCAATTTCCAAAATCTTGTCTCCCGCCCGTACCCCCATCGCCTCCGCCGGCGACCCCTCCAAAGGGGCAACGATTATTAGCTGGTCATCTCTCACGTCCAGCTCTGCCCCGATCCCTTCATATCGGCCCTCAAGCTGATCCTGAAATTCAGCATTTTCTTCCGGGTTGAGAAAAACGCTGTAAGGATCGCCCAAAGCATTGACCAGTCCCGAAACCGCCCCGTAAAGGAGCTTCTGCCCATCGATTGGCCTGAAGAGGAACTTACTGTTGATGCTACTAAGCACTTCGCCAAGAAGGGAAAAATCGATTTTCGATGAGGGAATAGATTTGTACTCAATGCTGACGCCGGGAGGGTTTAGCCGAAGATTAAGATTAAACCCGGCGGTACCGAGCATCCAACCGAAAAAGAAAATCGCCAAAGAAAGAAAGAGCGACGGAAATTTATCTCTCAGAGAGCGTGTAAAACGATTCATCTGCAATTCAACGCGAACTCTAAATTCGAAACACTAAATCCTAAGCAAATCACAAATTCTAAACCACAACGTCCCGAAGCGTTTCGAATCTGGGGGATTGGGACTTAGACGCTTTCGGTACCTTCCGGCTCCGGGATCTAGGATTTCTCCACTACCCCTCGATCTTAAACGGCAACAGCCCTAAATTCCGCGCCCGTTTGATTTCCTTAGCCAACCAGCGCTGATGTCGTCGACAGAGACCACTGCGCTGCCGACCTCTAATCTTCCCCCGGCGAGTTAAGAACGGGGCCAGAATCTCATACTCCATTGCCGATGGCTCTATTTTCTTTACACAAAAAAAGCACCGCTGGGGAACGACAGGCTTGCGCCGCCTTTGGTAACCCGCCGACGTTTTACTTTTCTTCAATTTCCCTGCGCTCGGCATACGTAAATCTTAGCACCTCCGCCCCCCGGCGCGACAAGGTAGCGCTAATCTGAGATTCGGACCCAATCAAAATGGAATCTCTTCTAACTGGATATCATCCGGTTTCTCTTCCTTCGACCCCTTGCTCCCTTTCTTCTTGGCTTCATCACCTTTGGAGGTATCCTCTTGCCTCTCAGGAGAAGCTTCTCCCGCCGATTCTTCCGGGGTCTCCTCGGGGGGAACAAATTCCTCTCCCGCAGCACCCGCTACCTCTCGACGGTCGAGAACAACCATATCCAGAGCGATGATCTCTGTCCGATAGTGCTTAACGGCGTTCTTATCCTCCCAATTCCTAGTTCGCAACCGACCTTCGATATAGACCTTGCGTCCCTTCTGCAAAAGCTGGTTGCAGATTTCTGCCAACTTTCCCCAGGCAACAACGTTGTGAAACTCGGTTTCCTCTTTCTGCTCCCCATTCGTTGTCCAGCGCCGACTAGTGGCAACGCCAAACGTAACTACTGCCTGACCACTCGGAGTATACTTCATCTCCGGATCGCGCGTAAGATTACCAACGATAATCACCTTATTAATTGATCGAGCCATTAGCTTTCACCCCCTCTCTCCTCTTACAATCATCGCCCGCAAAACCCCCCCCAGCTTCCTCATCCCCCGCTGCAATGAATCGACGGCCTCACGGGAAGCATCAAAGGGGATGGTAAATAAATTCGCTTCAGTAGACCCATCGATCGGGTAGGCAAGCTTGACCAAACCGCCACTCTTAGCCTCCGATACCTTGCCCCCCGCATCGGTAACTAGACTTTTCACTCTTCCCATAACCCCACCCTGCTTGTCGGCAGAAAGATCGGGCTTTAGCTCCAGAATCAATTTATACTTTGACATAACTTCCGTTATCTTAACATACTCCAATGTATATGGTTACTAGCATCTCGTCCGCCGGCTATTGGAATAACTCCTCTCCTCACTAAGTACCAATAACTACTGACCGACGACCAGTAGCCAAATGTTCCCTACAAACCTATGCGCTTCACGACCGGCCCCTTGGAGGTATCCTCGACTTGATACCCTTCCTGCTCTAGCCAGTCACGGATCTTATCCGCTTCCAACCATTCGCCCTCCTCCCGCAACCGCTCCCGCTCGGCAACCAACCTCCCCACCCTTCCGGGAACCTCCAACCGCCCCACCGCGCCCAAAGCAAGCCCGAGAACATCGTCCATCTCAAGGAGGGTCTGATGCTTAACTGCCGTTGGGCACTTCTTGTCTTTGATCACCTCCCAAACGACGGTCAGGGCTTTAGGAAGGTTGAGGTCGTCGTTAACCGCGCTAAGAAACGCCCGGCGATAGCGGACGCCGCCGCTCCCCTCCTCCGGCGAATCCCACATAGAGACCTCGGAATAGAGCCGGCTCAATGCTCGCTGGGCGGCATCAAGAGCCGCCCAAGTGAAATTCATTTCACTGCGGTAATGGGTTGTCAGACAGAGGTAGCGGAAAGCAAGAGGATTGAATCCCTTTGCCGCAATGTCCCTGAACTCGGTGTAATTCCCTAGCGACTTGCTCATCTTCTGGCCGTCAACTGTTAGCAGACCGCAATGGACCCAGTAGTTGGAGAACTTTACGCCGTTCGCAGCTTCGCTCTGGGCAATCTCGTTTTCATGGTGAGGAAACTTGAGGTCCATCCCACCAGCGTGAATGTCGATTGTCTCGCCGAGATGCTTCTTCGCCATCACCGAACACTCGATGTGCCACCCCGGTCGGCCGCGACCCCAAGGAGAATCCCACACCGCCCCGACTTCTTCCTCCTCCTCGCTGGCTGCCTTCCAAAGAGCGAAATCCTGCGCCTCCTCTCTCCCGTATTTATCGGAAGCAATCCTGGTACCCGACCGCTCCGCTTCCAACTTAATACCAGATAACTTGCCATAATTCTTGAATTTAGAAATGTCAAAATATACTGAACCATCCGCCTCGTAGGCGTACCCCTTCTCCATCAGAAACTCGATCATAGTGACTATGTCTCCTATGTGATCGGTAACCCGAGGAAATCCGTCCGGCGGAATGATATTCAGCACCGCAAGCTCTTGGCGGAAAAGATCAAAGTAGCGATCGCCGAGTTTCCGGACGGTAGTGCGCTCCACCTCCGCCTGCTTGATCATCGAATCATGAACATCGGTAATGTTCAGGATATGCCTCACTTGATACCCATCAAACAAAAGCGTCCGCTTAAGAAGGTCAAAAGTAGTGTTGGTGCGCATGTGGCCGAGATGAGAAGGGCCGTAGACCGTCGGCCCGCAGGTATACATTTTTACCAATGAAGAATCTTGGGGCCTAAAAGTCTCCTTCTTCCTCGTTAAGGTGTTATACAGCCGTAAAGCCATCTGACCCGATCATAGCATAGGTACGCGCTGGCGGTTACTACCGTGACACCGGCTCCTTCCCCACAGTCGATACACGGGGAACAACCCTACGGAAGTGTTCCCGAGGTCTTCAAAAGAAGATTGGTCGATATTCGCCCCACCCCTGGCGCCTTTGCCAAAGTCGTTTCGTCGTCATATTCTGGATTGCTACCGATAACCTGCCGCCAACGACTCATCAAGCAAACCTCTTAGAAATCTCTTCGCTCGCTCGGAATACACCCCTTCCAAAATTCGCCGTGTCTCGTCCCTAAACTGCTCCTCCAGCGGGTCGGCGGGATCGGGCTTGTCATCCAGCCCGTAGCGCTCCCGTGACCAGTCCAACTTATCTGCGTCGACCAGCAACCTGGTAACCATTGATTCGTCAAATCTCTCTTCGGGCGGCTTATTGTGCTGAACGATAGCATCGGCAACAACCTTAATATCTCCAGGATCAATCAAACCCCGCAGCATATTCTCCATCACCTTGGCTGATTCTTCAGCAGGACGCTCACCACCACGGATAATGTCGTGGCCAGCGACAGCCAATCGCGCCAGTTGGTGCTTCTTAACGTCCAGCTCAAGATCCCCAGCGAGGAGGTCTAAAGACTCTAAAACGCGGCGAATGTGACCCCTCCCATGGGAGGAATCATGGCTGGGGTACTCGGCCACAAGCTGCTCCACCAAAATATCGGCTGACCCCTCCTCCTCGAGATTAATCGGCGCCGCGGGTTCTAATTCTTTCCCGCGCGCATCCCACACTACTTCCACGGCACCTACAGCAGCGGCAACACTGGAAACTATTAGCGGGCTCTTCTCCCTGACATACACCCGGTCATAGTAAACGCCCCCATAAACCCCCGAGCCGCAGCCCAGATCAGGATCGAACGCCTTCTCCACCTTAATCACCCCCAGCAAGCGATTTAAAGTCTCGATCTGCTCCTTCCCCAACTCGGGAAAAGTGGAAAAGGGGCCGTGACTGTAGTTAGTCCACTTCCCTGCCGAGTGCTCCTTGAATGATTCTTCATCTCCTAGCCCGTGCCCAATCGCCCGCCAGACCTTATACTCAAGATACACTGTCGGCCCGCCTTCGCCGCCCTCATCCATCACAGTATACAAGCGACTGCGGTCTTCATCATATTCTAACCGCGCAAAGGTTGCTTCCCGGACCATAACTGCCGCCTGGGGTAGGCCTTCGTGGCTCCTGACCAAGACGGGAAGCGTGAACTGGATGGGAACCCCTTCGAAAAGAATTACGTTAACTACCTGATCCTCATTTGGCGATGGGAAAACCCACCCATACGGCTCGCCGAGCCCAAAGTAGACCGCGGCACCTAGATAGTGATGCTCGCTCTTAGCGCTAGCGTCGATACAACCCGAGTTCCTTAGAGGGGAGAAAAGTTCTGGAGGCACCTCGTGGTAGAGATCAACCCTGATCCCCGTGCCTGCCAGCCGCCTAGCAACCTCGGCGGCCGCATCAGGCTCGTGGTTACGGACAGCAGCCGTCAGCTGATCAACCTGGGTCTTAAGCCACTCGGGGCTCTCGACCTGCTCACACCGCCCAACCGAGCCTTTGTCTTTCTCACCAGCCACAGCTCCCATAGCTAATACTCCTGCCGTCCTTCCAATGCCTTAGTTAGAGTAGTTTCATCTGCATACTCCAAATCGCCTCCGGTCGGGATTCCCCGCGCAATTCTCGTGACCTTTACCTTCCTACCGCTGTCTTTAGATTCCTGGCTTCTGATTAGTTGCCTAACGTACATCGCCGTCGCTTCACCCTCAAGCGAGGGATTCGTTGCAAGGATGACCTCCCTCACCTGGCCCTCACCTCCTGCTTTATTCTTCAGACGAGCCATTAACTCGTCTATCTTCAAATCCTCCGGTCCGATGTGCTCCAAGGGGGCAATCGCCCCCTGAAGAACGTGGTAGAGTCCGCGGTATTTTCCTGACCGCTCAAACGCCATCAGATCCAACGGCTCTTCGACGACGCAGATTGTTGACTGGTCACGACTGGAATCGCTGCAGATCTCACAAAGGACAGGGAGGGCCTGCCCCTCCGTAGTCCCGAGCCCGTCGAGGGACGAAGGGGGGTTGGCAATGTTGAAACACCGCTGGCAAATCGCTGTCTCCTTCCCTAACTCCAGCACGGCCTGCCCCAGCTTCTCCCGCTCCGCCTCAGGAACATGGAGAAGATAAAAGGTTAACCGCGCTGCCGTTTTTGGACCTATCCCCGGCAGCCGTTCAAGGGCATCGATTAAATTTTTGATCGCTCTCGGAACCTTCATGAGTCAAAAATCGAAGCACTAAGCCTATACTAACAACCTCAGCCGCCCCCTCTTCCAACTTCGTATTGCCAATATCTACTAGTCTGTACCTCTGCGAACGCCAATGTCCCCCTCTCCAAGGTTGTATCGCTTGTGATTTGTGACCTGCTTCGCCGAAATTCGTTTCGAATCTAAGATTTCGAACCCGACACAAGCTGCTTCCCTCTTGCCAGCCTCACCTCAACTCCTAGATTCTTACCATACACTTCCTTCGCCGCCTGCTCCAGGATCGTCCGACATTTCGGCTCCTCTAACCTCTCTTTGTGGAATGGATAAAAAGCGCAGATAATGAGCTTGCGACCCATCACTTTTCCGGGCTCACAAGAGCGCAACAAGGCGGCAACGCTGTGATTGAGCGGCTCGACCTGCCTCATCAATTCAGACCAACAATCGGCCAGTCCAGTGGTCGGCTGGCTGACTGGTTGATCAGGCACATCTCCAACCGTCCGCATTCTGCTCCCCTCTTTTTGATCTTTGATTTTTTCACTCAGAGGCGAATCTGTGCTTGGCGGGGACATTTGACCCGGAGCTGACACCTCAACGACTGCCACCTCAAGCGGCAGCGTTGGGACCGAGCTCTGAGCGAGGTTTTCGTAAGATTGGGTAAACTTATTGATCATGTTGACAAGCCGAAATGGTTCCAACGATGCAGCCTGCGCCCGCATCTTGGCAAACTGGTCCTTCCCCACCTCAACCAAGCTCTCCCCTACCCCCGCCTTAATCAGCAAAAGGTCACGAAGGTATTCCAAAATCTTCCGGCACAGATTCTCCATTCCAATACCCTTGTCGTAAAGAGCGTTGAGATAGACCAAGGCCCCCGAACTATTTCCGGCGATTAGGTGATCAAAGAAATCTCCCAGATCGTCAAGGTCAGTGAGACCAACAAGGTCCGATACTTTCTGGCTTCCGGTGATTACTTGCTCGAGGAGAGTCTCGGCATCTCGGAAACCGCCGCCGGCGGCCTTAGCAATTTCTTCCAACTCCTCATCTCCAAGCGTCACTCCTTCCCGCCGACAAATTCCCCCCAAGCATTCAACAATAAGAGGAGTGGAAGCTCGCTCAAAGTTAAACTGCTGGCAGCGGGAGCGAATCGTCGCCGGCAGTTTGTATGGCTCGGTCGTGCAAAGAACGAAAATGGCATGCGCCGGCGGCTCCTCTAAAGTTTTAAGCAGAGCATTAGCGGCTTCGGCGGTGAGCATGTGTGCCTCGTCGACGATGTAGACTTTGTAATTGCCGGAGGACGGCGCCAGCCGAACTCTCTCCCGCAGAGAGCGGATGTCATCGATCCCGCGATTGGAAGCGGCGTCAATTTCAATAAGGTCAAGAAACCGCCCCCCCTCGATTTGTTCACAAACGATGCATTCGCCGCATGGCTCGCCGCCCTCGCTGCCAAGGCAGTTCATCGCTTTCGCCAGGATTCGCGCCGTCGACGTTTTCCCAGTCCCCCGTGGACCGGAAAAGAGATAGGCATGACCGATCTTCCCCTCCTTTACTTGGGAAAGAAGCGTCTTTTTGACGGGATCAAGACCAATAAGCTCGCTGAACTTCTGGGGCCGATATTTTCGATAGAGCATTCTCATCGCCAATGATAGCACAGGCGATTGGATTGTTAATTGCTAATAGCTGATTGTTTGTAGGAAGAGGCGGCGATCAGCAAAAGCACTGCCTGTGATAAGGTAATGGGAGGAAAAGCATTCGAAGCGGGAAAACCTGCCCCGCCAGAAGCGGCCTCGGCGGGAGGAGATGCCACCGAAGCCGCCAAATCCCCGGAAAACCGACCGGATGTTGAAGTGACGTTTCTTTACGTTTTTCACACACCGGAAAATGTCGGCCAAATTTGGGAAAAAGCAGAAGACGCCGACCTCATTCTGCTCGAATTCATCGCTACGAAAGGAAAAAGGAAAGAGCTGGAATCTTGCCTGAACGCGCTTGCTCAAATTCCTCCCGATCACCCCAGAGCAGAGGCGCTGCGGCAATATCATCAACTCGCCCAACAAGAATTCCTCGATCAATTCGCGACTTACATAGCCGGAAGCGGAAAAGAAATAAGATTCATTGATGAAACCATAGAAACAGAGGAAGATTCTAACCCCCGTAGCGGAAGATTGGAGGCCTGTAACGAAGAACTTCACAGACTTCTCCGCAACGGCGATGTAGAAGAAGCGCTCCGGCAATACCCAGGATTCATTAAAGCCCTCGCCGAGGACTGCCGCCGAAGAGAGGGAATTGTAATTAAACAGTTGGAGGAGTGGCTCGGAAAAATACAAGGAAAGAAGAAGGTCGCAGTGATTCAAGGCGCCCAGCACACTCCCGTGTATCACTTTATGAAAAAGGGCGGATATCATTTCCGCGGGCGATACTTACCTGTCCCCTCACCCCTCAGCTATCCCTCAGCGTCGACCATCCTCAGGAAGAGGCTGTTCTTTCCGGAGCGGAAAATTAGCAAAGAGGAGTATCGCCGCAGCTTTTTCTGCGATGCCATTGTCCTCTGGGGATTTTCCCCAGCGTGGCCTAATGACATAGCAAAAGCGATAGCAGCTTCCGTTAGGCTAACAGCAAAATTGAGCGACGAAGAAATCGATAGAGCTCTCGATCGCTTCGCTCAGGAGCAGCAAGCGGCCGCTGCCGATATTGACTGCTTGTGGCCAGACGAAATCGCCAAGGGAAAGAAAATTAGGGCGCAGGCGAAAACCGCTTTGGGAATTGTCAGAGACCTAGCTCAAAAACACGGGCTAACGCTCAGCCAAAAAAGAGCAGCGTTAGGGCCCAACCCTAAAGCGTAAGCAGCAGCGGCGCGAGGCTGAAAATAGCGGCGGCAAGGAAGCCGACTTCAAACCCCAATCCGCACAGCACGGAAACAATGAGAAGCAGACAGGCGAAAATCTCGCCGAAGCAGACCGCCGTTTCCCTAAAAAGAATCGCCCTTCCGGTAGAGTGGCCATCGAGGGCCTTTTCATAACTCCAGGCACCAAGAGGAATTTCCACCATCTTGGCGGCAATGCGCGTAATCATGTCTAGAATAAACAACGGGAACACCGACCTCGTAATCAGACGCCCCAGCCACGCAGACGATGAGAACAAAGAACCCGACTCGAGCAGCCCCGTCTTCCCCTTCTTATCAACCCACCACCCGATAGCCAAACCGAGAAATGCCACCAAAAGGCTGGACGCAGTGAGGAACTCCCCCAAGGAAAGTTTCGTTCCGAGAATTAGGAAGAGATACAAAGGCATCGCGTCCGCATAGATGACTCCACCAGAGGAATTGCCGGCATAGGTCAAGGCCACCCGCTTGTGGGTTCTGAAAAGACGAAGCGCTTCCCCAAAGGAAGTATCCTGATGAGTTTGCTCTCCGCGCAAGAAGCGAACGGAGAGAAGATCAAGGAAGATGAAGAAAAGAGACACAGCAAAGAGAGCGGAATAGCCAAAACGGCTGATCAGCCAACCGCCGAGAAGAGGCACACCGGCGAGCAAGAAGGTCGTAATTACACCGGAGAGACCAAGCTCCTCACCAAAAGAGCCACGGCGGCAGCACTTAGCCATCATTCCGTGCCAACCGAACCAGTAGAAACCGGCGGAAAGCCCCCAGATGGCCATCACCAAACAAAGAAGAACGGGCCATCGCTGGGAAAGGGCGAGGGTAGAAATGCAAAGGGCTGAAAGAATCAGCCCAAGAAAGAACGTCCAACGAAAACCGAGCCGCAGCGCCATCTCCTCCGCAAGAAGCACCCCAACAAGTTTGAATACGTAAAGTCCGAGGAAGAAGGAAAAGACGCCGAGAAGAGCGGTATTGCTCTGGCCGGTTAGGAAAAGCAGCGCTTCGTAGATAAAGATTGATGAGAAGAGAGAAGAAAGTGAAATCGCCGCCGAGCGGAGGGAGTGACTGAGGAAAAGAGGCACCATCTCCGCCTCTCTCTTGACCCCTCGTTTAAGAGAATCTAACCGAGCCATTTCGAAACGCTGGAGACCGCTTCGTCGAGGACTTTATAGAGCTTTCCGAGCCCTTCTGCGCTGAAGGGAGAAAGAACGTAGTCTTCGCTGGGAACGCCAACGGGCGGGCGGCCAATCCCGATCCGTAACCGCCAGAAATCCTGTGTACCAAGCGCATCAATGATGCTCTGAACACCCTTATGTCCCGCTGCCGAACGGCCAAACTGAAGCCGAAACTCTCCCAACGGCAGATCCATATCATCGTGAACAATCAACAAGTCGGCGGTCGGCACTTGATAACGAGCAGCTAGCTGCCCCACTTCCTTGCCGGAATCGTTCATAAAGACAGTCGTCTTATGCCATTTCGCCTGATTCCGTTTTTCGCCTTTAGCTTTTAGCTCTTTACCGCACGAGGATATGAATATATGCCCGACATTGTGACGATCCTTAGCAAATCTCTTCCCCGGATTTCCGAGCCCAACGACGAGTTTCATTCAAAATGAATGGTAACAAATAGCGGCAACGGCAGGCTCTGACAAGACGGTTCTAACGATGGTGAATCCCAAGGATATGCTTCGTTCCGTGAAGAATCAGGGCGCTAACCTGCTCATCTTCGGAAATCTTATTCTCTTTAGCGAGTTTTCTTGCCTCGCCTCTACAGATCAAGACCTCGCCCAAAAGGAGCCCCTCTTCTGTCGGCTCAAAATATTCGAAGGACAGCACTGCCGGAGTGTAGTTCTTACCGCGAAGCTCTTTATTCAACTTCTTCATCTCCCCCGCGGGGACAAAGGAAACGGAAACCTTAACTTCCATTCAACGCGCCTTGCTTCCCAGAACCCGCATAACGATCGCTAAAACTTCCTCAGCAACCTGCTTAATACTCTTGTTGCGCGTATCTACCGTAAAGCCATTTCTTTGCATGGAGATTTGGCTCCTCAGCTTCTTTGAGAACTTGATATTATCCCTTGCCGATTCCTCCGATTTTTCCTTTCCATACTTTGATTCAAGTCTCCTCGAAAGCCTTCGGGATATTGCCTGAGAAGAGGCGTCCAACAAAATAAAATAAACCCGCATTTCGGGCTCGAAAAGATCCGATTCAATAACCTCGTGGGGAAGGATAACGCCACAGATAAGGCTGGATCGTTCGGCAATAGCCCTCTTAGCATTCCCGAGGAGCTCATCGATTCGATACCTCCTCCAATGACCCCGCCCAAAATCGGGAAGGCCGTCTTCGTCGATGTCGTGGACCGCGAGATCCGCACCAACCGATTTAGAAGCGCAGTGTTTCTTGAGGTAGTCACAGACTACGGTCTTTCCACTGCCGCTTGCCCCGATTAAAAAGAAGATACAGTTCTTCGTCTTCTTCCCCATCGCTGATTAGGAGGCCAACATTTCTTTAACTATCTTGCTGACTACGGCACCATCGGCCTTCCCTTTAACCTTCGGCATCAACGCCCCCATTACCTTTCCCATGTCCGACGAACCTTTGGCACCAACCTCCTTAATCGTCTCCTCTATTAACGGGCGGATCTCTTCTTCAGAGAGCATCCGGGGAAGGTAGCCCCCGACGATCTCCAGCTCCCTCCTCTCCTGCTCGACAAGATCCGAACGCCCACCCTTCTCATACGCTTCGATCGATTCGCAGCGCTGCCTTGCCTGCTTCCGAAGGACTTCGATCAACTCCTCTTCCGTCAAAACCGCATCCTTCCCCTTGCTTATTTCAGCGTTATGAATGGCTGACAAAAGAAATCGCAACGCACCAACTTTGGGCTGATCGCCCGATTTCAGCGCCGCCAACAAATCACCTCTGATTGTCTCTAGAAGATTCTCGCCCATCCTAACTGTCCGGCTATTTCTCCGCCTCCAATCGCTCAATTAATTTCTTCTTCGCCGCCCGCTTTCGCTTCCTCGCCTCCGAAGGACTTTCGTAGCTCGCCCGCCGGCGCAATTCGACGAGGATGCCCTCTCGCAACACCCGCTGCCGAAAACGACGCAATGCCTCCTCAAGAGACTCTCCTTCTTTCAAGACAACTTTGGCCACTATGCAATCACACCTCCCTCAAGCATGGCGCACCTCTGTCGGTGACCCCCAACCTCCGATCAAATGAACATGCAGATGATCTGGCCCCTCGCTCGCGCTATAACCAGCGTTCACCAGCAACTTATAAGCGCCCCCGATCCCCGCCGTCTCCGCAATCTTTCGGGCGACGCCAAAGATTTTGCGGCAGACAGCATGCTTCCTCTCCACGTCACACTCTACAATACCAAGGTGCTCCTTAGGAATAATGAGGAGATGCACCGGCGCCTGCGGATGGGCGTCACGGAAAGCAATGAAGTCGCTATCCTCATAGACGATATCTTCCCTCTTTTTCTTCCGGGCAATTTTGCAGAACAAACAATCAATCATCTTAATAACCCAGTAGCCAAGTCTTGATCGTTGAATACTTGATTCATTGACGCTATTGACCTAAGTTCTCCCTCCCGGCTCCTCCACCGTTCCCCCCAGGACATGCAGGTGCTCGTGAGGGAAGTGCGAGTAGGCTCCGCCGTTAACAACCAATTTATACGCCCCCTCCAGCTTTGCCTCCTTAATCGCTTCCCAGGCGGCAGCAACCATCCCGTCCCAAAAGCCGCGGTGCCCGCCCGAGATCGTATCCGGCTTCTCCCTGTGCTCCTTGGAGAGGACAAGAAGATGGACCGGAGCGGCGGGAAACTTATTTTTGATCACCAAAAAACCCTCCGTCTCTAAAACCTTTTCCGAGGGCTCGGAACCGGCAATGATCTTGCAAAATAGACAATCAGTCATACCAACATAATGGCTAAAGACCAAACGCTGGTTCCTTTTAGCCTTTAGCTTTTTGCTTTTAGCTTTTCGCTATAAAGCTCCTTAATCTTCCCTGCCAGCTTCTCCACGGAAACAATCTCCGCTTTGCCTCCGGAACGACGGCTAACCTCAACCCCGCCGGCGGCGATACTCTTGGCACTAACGATAACCCGCACCGGAATCCCAATCAAATCAGCATCGGCCAATTTCACCCCCGGCGACCCGTCGCGGTCATCATAAAGAACTTCCAGCCCCGATTCCTCAGCGGCACAATAGATCCTCTCCGCCACAGACTCCCCGCCCGACAGAGAGAGGAGATGGACATCGTACGGCGTCACTGAAGCGGGCCAGATAATTCCCTTGCTATCGTGGCAGCACTCTACTATCGCCCCCATCACTCTACCCGTCCCGATCCCGTAACTTCCGAACCAGGGAATCTTCCTCTCCCCGTCCTTATCGACGAAAGTCACCCCCATCATTTGGGCATATTTCTGCCCCAAGGGAAAAATGTTGCCAACCTCGATGGCATTAGCCGACACTACCCTGCCTTCTTTACACTCCGGACACCTGCTCCCTTCACGGCCTCCGAAGATCTCCTTGTTTTGACCCCAGAGGCACTCGTCACAATAGAAGACAGTGTCCTCACCGGTAGGGACAATAAGCTGAAATTCGTGCGTATGCTTCTCGGTAAAGACCCCACCACCGGCTTCTACTACCCGAACGGGCATGTCCAAACGGGAGAAGATCCTAAGATAGGCTTGCTTTACCTCCTCATAATAGGCCATTAAATCTTTTTCCGAGGTGTGAACGGAGTAAAGATCCTTCATCAGGAATTCCCGTGCCCGAATAATACCGCCTCGCGCCCGTGGTTCATTCCTGAACTTCGTCGAGAAATGGTAGACCTTTACCGGAAGATCTTTGTAGGAGCTGATGTGCTTCCCCACCAGATCCATCACTACCTCCTCATGAGTAAACGAAAGGCAGAACTCCCGACCGCGTTTGTCCTTAAACTGATACATGATCTCCCGAACACCGGGATCGTTCCAGCGGCCGGTCTTGTTCCAGACGTCTTTAGGATGCATCAGCGGCATCAGCATTTCGCTAGCGCCCGTCTTATCCATCTCCTCACGAATGATGTTGTTGATCCGGTTAACAACCCGCCAGCCGAGAGGAAGGAGCGTCCATGAGCCGACCATCAACTGATCGATAAAGCCCCCTTTGACCAGATAACGGTGGCTTGGAAGCTCTGCATCACGAGGCACCTCCCTCGAAGTTTTACCGAAGAGCCGAGTATAGCGCATTTCGTTTCTCTCAATAGAGAGTTTAGCACATTGAATCTACCGTCGGCACGGACTAGAATAAGAGACAAGTATGGGCCGCGAAGCTACTCCTACAGGCGAGGAGACGATCAAGGGAAGCGCTATAGCAAGGTTGCGGGCGCAGTATAGCGCGAAACCGTTTGCCGCCGACGTCCCCGAGTGGGAAAAAAACGAATACGTCCGTACCGTTATGGAAGAGTTCGAGCAAAACGGCATCTTAAAGCTCATGGAACGGCGGCCAGTGAAGATCATTATGTCCTCTGTCGGCGTCGGCGAACGGGAAACAGCATTCGTAAAAGCGCTGGACGAGATGCTGGGCCGCAACAACGGAAAAGTCCATAAACCGACGATCTTCTTTACGGACTTCGCCACCCGAGAAGGAGAGGGGAATAAGCCTCCTAAATCAATCATGCGCTGGCCAAAACCGCTGCCCAAAAACGTTGACCTGAAGCTAGTTGCCGGTGATATGGCGCGCATCCCGCTCCCAGACAACTCGGTTGACGTTCTCTGCGAACGTCTGGGCGGCCTGTGGCACGCGGCGGAAGTAGACCAGAGATATAGCAGAGGGAAGAAAAAGGAGAGCTGCACGAGAGCCATGTTGGCAGAGTATCAGCGTGTTATCCGCCCCGGAGGAATAATCCTTCTTGACTCTCGAACCAGCGATAGCCCACGCGTCCCCCCCACTCTCGCCAAAATCCGGTCCCTAACCAACGGCGCGCCTCAAGAACTACTCGAAGAGTTCGGCTTTGGCGTTAGATGCGCCGAAGGAAAGCCGCCTCAAACCGAATCATTCGCTACCTTCACCAAACCAGAGGGGGGAAAAACTTAGAAGAACGTCCGAATATCTTTGACGGCGATAAGGAACGAGAGAATGATGATCATGATAAATCCAATGTTATTGATAAACTGCTCCACTCGGAATGGCGACCGCCGCCCTCGAACTGCCTCATAAACGACGAAGAGTAGCCGTCCCCCGTCGAGGGCGGGGAACGGGAGAAGGTTGACAACAACGAGGTTAATTGAAAGAAGAGCCACAAACTGGAGGAAAATCCTTACCCCGTAAGAAGCGTAAGTCTCTGTCAGAGCGAGAATTGCCACCGGCCCTCCTACCTCCACCGTCTCACCCCGAATTAAATCCCTTATCAACCGGGCAACAAGGCGCGCCATCTGGCCGACGGTCTCGATCGCTTCGGCCGCCGCCGCCACCGGCGCTCGCCAGACAGCCGCCTTCTCATAGGCGACACCGGTAGAGAGGGCAAGCCCCAGCGACCCCTCATCCTCGGGATAATCTGTCCGCGGAATCGCCGCCGCCAGACGCGTTTCCCCGCCCCGTTCAATCTCCATAACCGACAAACGCCCAACGTTATCCGCGATCAACCCAACTAACTCATCGGCCGTTGCTACCGGCTCACCTTCAAACGAAAGAATGTAATCGCCGGCGGCGATGCCGACCTCCGCCGCCGGAGATCCCTCCGCTACCTCCTCAACCAAAACCTTCTCCGCTAAAATCGGATTGCCAAAGATGAAGAGGAACACAAACAAGATCCAGGCAAGAACAAAATTGCCAAAGATCCCACCACAAAGAATTAAGACGCGCTTAAGCTTTGGCTGAGAAGCAAACGAGTCATGATCCTTGCCGCCGGTGTCTTCTGCCATCATCCCTTTTATCTGAGCAAAGCCCCCAAACGGGATGAGATTAATCGAGTAAATAGTTCCCCCAATCTTCTTCCCCAAGACTCGCGGCGGGTAGCCGAAACCAAACTCCTCTACCCCAACGCCGAAAAACTTTGCCATAAGAAAATGGCCGCCCTCGTGAACGAAGATAAGCAACGAGAATAAAATTAAAAACAACAGGATAGCCATTTTAGCAACTACGGCTTTGACTCATTTTCGACCTTAAGATTCGAAGCAATCAAGCCATTCATCGCGGGACAAACATCCGCATCCCCCTGCTTCAAGAAAATGGAATCGGCCAGACTCCTCAGCAACGATACACCATCCTCAGTGCCCAGTTACTAATTGCCGATTACTCACAGCGCCAACTGGCGCTTTTTCTCCTCCACCAACTCCTCGATCCGCCGATTAACCTCCCTCACCTCCTCGTCAATCGCCTTCTTCTTGGCGAATGCCTCATCCTCGGAAAGTTGTTTCTCCCGCTCAAGGCGTTCTACTTCACTGATAGCGTCCCGCCGCACGCGCCGCACTTCCATCCGTGCTCCCTCGGCCCTCTCCCCCACCTCCCTCGCCAAACGCTCCCTGTCCTCACCCGTCAACGGAGGCAGATTAAGGCGCAAGGCCGATTCCCCAACCACAGGGTTGAAACCAGCCACCCGTAGCACTTTCTCTATCGCTCTCAAAACCGATTTATCCCAAGGCGTAATCAAGATCTGCCGCGTCTCTGGAACAGCAATCGCCGCCAATTCTTTGAGCGGCATCTGGGATTCGTAGGCTTCGACCTCCAGATCCTCGACCAACGCCGCCGACGCTCGACCGGTGCGGATGGCAGCAAGATCACTATGAAAATCTTTAATTATCCCCTCAAATTTTTCCCCTACCTGCATACGCTACAAGCAACTCATAGACACTCGGCGCCACCCACAAGTCTCATATCTCATACCTCACGAACCTCCCCACTTCGATCTTCTCCCCCACCGTCCCCGATACCTCGCCAACGAAATCAGCAACTGTCTTTGAAGAATCTCTGATATAATCTTGCTGCAGCAAAATGGCGATGTCTTGAGGAGCCATCGAGGCAACCTGCATCGCCAGCTCTTTCCCTAAATTCTGAAAGAGTTCATTCTTGGCTACGAAATCGGTCTCGCTCCGCAACTCCAACAGAACGCCTACCTTCCCCCCGGTGTGAACGTACGAAAAGATGCAGCCGTTTCCGGTTCCGCGGGCCTGCTTCTTCTCCGCGCGGACCCGCCCAAGGCGGGCAAGGATTTCCTTAGCCTTTTCCTCGTCTCCACCGGATTCTTCCAGTGCCCGCTTCACCTCCATCACCGGCGCCTGAGTCGCTTCCCGAAGTTTCTTAATTTGGTCGGTACCAATAGTCATCAGCTATTAGGCAGGAGACATTAAATTTCCACCGCTGACTACCGATCCTTGTCTCCTGGCTTCGCGGACGCTACTGCATCCGCAAGCGTCCTTATAATTATCTCAATCGACGCGGCCGCGTCGTCGTTACCGGGAACGACGTAGTCAATTAACCTAGGGTCAGCGTTGGTATCAGTGATGGCCACCACCGGAATTCCTGCCTGCCGAGCCTCCCGGGCGGCAACAGCCTCATTCTTCGCCGAGGCAAGAACGGCGGCAACTGGAAGTTCGCACATCCCCCGCAAACCACCAATATCCCGCTCGAGCTTCCTGACTTCGCGCTCGATAAGAAGCTGCTCCTTCTTGGTGTGATGCTTAAACTCGCCCTTCTTTGCCTTACTGGATAGTTCCTCTAACTTCTCGATGTTCTTCCGAACAGAATCAAAATTGGTCAGCAACCCACCAACCCACCGTTCCGACAAGTAATAAGCGCCTACCCGACCCGCCTCACGCTCAATGACTGGTCCCGACTGCCGTTTTGTTCCCACGAAAATGATTTTTCCTTCCGCCGCTACTTTCCTAAGAAATTGGCAGGCTTCCACCAACTTCCCACGCGTCTTGTAGAGGTCAAATATATGAACGCCCTCCTGATCAGTGTAGATAAACGGCGCCATCTTCGGGTGCCAGCGGCGTTTGAGATGACCAAAATGGACCCCTGCCTCCAGTAATTGCTCGGCGGTGGGTATCTTCAAAACCGCTCGGCTTTTCGCCTTTTTATCTTCAGCCCTCTTCACCCCAGATGAAGCCTTCTTAGACCGAGATTTTTCCCTTGCCATTGCGACTAAATATACCATATCAACATACTAAAATCAGCAATAAAACAAGAAAAGTGGTCTCCACCGAGTCTCAAAAGAATCAACGGTATAGTAAAATGTAAGCAATGGCAGAATCACTCTCCCCAAAAACTCCGACCGATGAGACACCTCGAGACCCTGACTACCGCACCGGTACCGGCAAGGAAGTTAACCGGGCTCGCGGGGAATTATCTCTCCCGGCCGAAAAAGTTGACAACGAGGTTCTCTGGGTAAATCCCGCCTTCCGCTCTCCCTCTGGAGACATAAACTACCTCCCCTTCAGACTTGAACCACGCCAGCTCTTCAAGAGAGGAGAGCCAACCGATCTCGCCGTGTTCCTCTCTCGCCAGGGGACCAGACGGTTGGCTATAAACCCAGAATCTGGTAGGGGAAGAAGCGGCCTTTTGGGAAGAATCATTCTCCGAGACCGGGAGAGAATCACCTACAGGGACGTTGACGCTAAGGGAACGGGGCACTTTCGTGCACGCCGGTGGTCAGCAGACGATGGTCCCTCCCACCACATCGATGAGGTAACAACAGAAGGAGCAGCCCCATCCCCTCATCAGATCTTAGGAATAGTAGATGAGGGGTATGCCCACACCGACATAGATAACTCCGAAAGACTAATTGGGCTGGGCATCAGAACATGTCGCATCGTGGCCCTGATAAGGCTAAAAGAATTGGTTTATAGAGACGAGAAAATATCAATAGAGGAAGCCAAGAGGAGGGGAATTATCCCCGGGGACGCGAGACCGGTTATAGAAATTCGCGCTTATCGAGGAACGCGAGAGAGAGTAGACTCTGTCAGCGTCCCGTTGTTGGGAACATCGTCGCTAAAAAGTCGTAAAAGAACAGAGGCCGTCATCAAGGACGCTAAAGCTCTGGTTGCCCAAGAGTTAGGGAAAGATCCTGATGAGTTTTCGGATAATGACTATTTGGAATGGTTTGCCAAAACCTTGGGGGAGAACCTCGCTAAGCTTCACAACGCGGGCTATTTCCACGGCTACGTTAGCGAACACAATGTCACGCTCGACGGCTGCATCGTTGACCTTGATTCAGTGGACACCATGGCTAACATCATAGCGCGGCGAAATAGGGAAGGGGGAGGCTACTATAAAAAGTATCAGAAGGGAGACCTTTGTCGGGAGGAAATAAGTGATGCCTGCGCGACACTCGAAAACCTAGTATTAGTATGTGCGACACTCGAAAACCTAGTAACTGAATATGAAGGGACGAGAGCTGAAACAGCGATTAAAGACCAAAGCCACTACCAATCCCTCCTTAGAGAAGCATACACTCAAAGACTGAACCCCAAACTGAGAAAAGCATTCGCTGCATGAGAAAAAAGCCCAGAGGGGCTAAACTTGACCCTCCGGGCTCTCGCGCTTCCCCCGTAGAACGACATGATGAAGAAGACAGCGCGCTTCGTAACGCTCCACACCTTTGCCGAAATCACCGACGATGACGAGCGGATCGTCGTAGTGCGCCGGCTCTCCGTTAACCAACCGCTGGGTACGATACGCGTCCTCACCACAGACAGCGCAGATCGCAGTTAAAGTACGAATCTTGGTGGCAATCGCCAAAAGCATCGGCATCGGTCCAAACGGTTCACCGCGGAAGTCGGTGCTAAGGCAGGCGACGATGACTTCCCGTTGCTGCATTAGCTCCTGACAAGCGGCAACCAAGCCGGGATCGAAGAACTGGGCCTCATCAATTGCAACCAGGTCGGTATCCGGCTCCACCAGCGCTAAGATCTCGCTGGAATGCGAAACCGTCTGCGCCGGGAAGGAAAACCCATCCTGCGCAACAATCCTACCCAAGCCACTTCTGGTGTCAACTTTTGGAGTGAAGACCTGAACCTTCTGGCCTCCATAAGTCTCACGAGTGGTAACCATCTGGATCAGGTAAGACGTCTTCCCCGCACGCATGCAGCCCGTGATAGCGATTAGACCGCACCGACGCCTTCGTCGCCACTCAGGCATCTTTCTCCTCCGCCGAATCTTCGTATGTCAACAACTCTGCCAGCTTCCAACAGTAATCATAGAGATGAGCACCCTTACTGTAGATGCACAATGGGCCGGGCTCGCAGCCGACGGCGTCACTGATAAACTCATTGAGCAGTTGCAATGCTCCAAGATTGGAAGGAAGACCAGCCCAAACGTCCCACGACCGGAAGTAGGCATGAACGGTCAATATCCCGTCCCGAAGCTTGAAGTCGATCAACCGCAAGCACGGAGGATCGGCTAGAAAGATGTCTCCAGGTTGCCCAATCTCGATGCAGGCCTGGTTGGTTCCCGGTGTCTCTCTCAGCATTTCGATCACCTTAAAAAGCTGGGCATGAATTCGCTCACCGTAAGTATAATCCTCTCCCGCAGCCTTCTCGGGGCTAAGCCAATAGTGCTCGAAATATGTTTGGATGTAATCATCGTCAGTAGGTAACGGCACCCCCGTCGGCACGAAGGGAGCGAAAGGCCGCGCTCCAGGGACGGCAATGAACAATGCCAAACTCTCTAGCTCTCGTCGCTGGTGACCCACGAAACTGCCTCGTGTAATCTCGTAGTCAACCCCGTGCTCAAGAACGGCCTTCACCACCTGGTACCAAGCGTCACTTATGGAGTGGGCAACTACCGCTGTAATCTTGCTACCCATGACCTTCCTCCTTCTTTGGCTCAAGCTGTCGAACAGCTACTCCCGCTTGGGCGAGAAGTTCGTCAGCGAAGCGACTCTCCTCATCCTCAGCGCGATAAGCGTCGA
>CAZQCZ010000001.1:10527-28991 GCA_964592215.1 uncultured Candidatus Saccharibacteria bacterium | reverse complement strand
GGGCAGGAATATGAGCTTCCCAGGGGGCCTTAACGGCAAAAGAGTTAGCAACTTCGTTATAGAGAGCTCGAAGACGAAGCAGGGACGGAGATGCTCCTGCGGGAATACTAATTCTAATCCTATTTTGGTAATTTACACCGCCTACTGGATAGATCCCCGTACTCTGAGTACAGTAATCTACCGTATCAGGGGTAGGATTAGTAGTGAGATGGTTACTTGCCCGCCTCGAGGCGACCGGATCAAAAGCGCAGCGCCGCATTCTGTACACCCCCTCGGACTCGGAAAGGTAGACAACACTCACCTCCATCGCTGCCTGGTCGTGACGTTCACTCGCGTCACTACGATCAACCCAAAAGACATCAACTGTACTCCCGGTATAACCGCTCAAATCGATCTGAACTGTCTTGTCGCGATCAATCGGGGAGAGAGCATCAAAGTAGGAACTGCTTGAGAGAGAAGTAATAGTGTAAGTGCACTCGTTTTCTCCAACGCCATCAGAATTTAGATTTTCATCACCGCTCATATCAAGCGAGACAGTGCTGCCGGGTTGGCCACAAGCCTCACTATCTTTGATACATCGCAGGGCATATTCGATTCCCCCTTCAGCGTAAGCAAGCGCCTCGGCCGATTGTGTCGAATAAGCAGCTTGGCGAATGCTAGTCACCACTCGCGAGGAGATTGCTAATCCCACCACCAAAGCAAAAGCCATCACCCCCAACATAATGATGATGGTTTGAGCGCCGCGCGAACGGCACACGCGGCAAGAAGCAATTGGTGAGGAGCAACTGACTCTAGACATTCTTAGCCTCATTTTCCATTATACACTAGTTGCTATACGCCAGTCACCGGCTGTTAGTACCTAAGCGATACGGTTGTGCTCATCGTCACCGCCGCCTGATAATCGACCCGGCTGGGAATCCCCTTGGCTTGAGCGACGGTAACGGTAATCTTTACTACCGGCGGATCAGAATCGGCAACGGTAAACATTCCAATCGTCACATTTACTCCAGAAGTAAAGTCATTGTTCGTTATTGAACTGCCATTACGAGAGATATAGCCATTGGCAACGGTGGTTGGCGCCACAAAAGCAAAGGCGACAGCGACACCGTCCTTATCGACAATATTGAGAGTCGCGCTGTTGCCCGAAGCAGGGGAGACCGATTGAGCATTTCTGATTTCGTTGCTCATTGTCGAAAGGGCAGTGCTTCCGGCCCGTTCAATCGCCGTTATCACCTGGGCCTTATTATAAGAACGGGTGACGCTAAGGAAAATATCGGTTGCCAAAGTGGCCAAAAGGGCAGTCACGCCGACAACGACTAAAAGCTCGATAAGGGTAAAGCTCCCCCGCGAGAGCCTCGTCCAAACATTCAACTTATGTGCAGGTACGGGCCGTCTCATTTTATTTTATTGACTAGGTAGTAACTTCTTCCCTCCTACCGCCGACTATCGCCAATTCGTGAAGTACGCATACAACACTATGTTGTGATCACCAGCGATATCGCGCCAACCAACGGTAACGGCTACGCGAAGCCGCTTACCGGAATCTAGATTAATTACCGCAAAACTCCGAGTGAAAGGATCAAGATCCTCTGTGCCAGACTGGCAACTCCACTGGGAGCTCGACCAGATAATTCGATAGCTGCCACTGCCACACGAAGCCAGCTCGGCGTAACTCCGATCGCGGATTGATCGCAATGCTTCAATCGCTTCCTGGGCGTAAGCGGTCGCCTTAGAGCGATTTCGGGCTACCGTTGCCGAGCGAATCGCCCCCACCCCCAGCCCGACCAAACTGGTAGTGACAATGATGGTTAAAGCAATCGCTGCCACTGCTTCAACCAAGGTCTGCCCCCTTCTTGAGATATACAACCTATAGTGTATGGGGGGATGGTTCTTCATTACTTTGGCAAAATTATTGTACCGAAACATCTCCTCCAGCGCCAACCGTTATCATTTTTTCTCCGGCCCAAGTAGCCCGTAGGGTTATCTTTAGACCCAATCCAAGCGAACCCCCATCATTCCGCTCCACCGATACTGTCCCTTCCAGCCGATCAAAAATAACATTCGCCTGCCCGCCCTGCTCATGCGAAAGACCAGTATTAGCCTTAACAACTACCCCGGACGACAATGTCTTTTGGATATCCGAGCCACTAACTCGCCAATTGTAAGAGGCACAACCACTCGCCGTATCCACTGTCGCAAAGACAGTGTAGTTCGCCGCCCCTTCGGTAAGATGAACGCCCCAGCACCGCCCATCTACGCTTGAGATGGCCTGGCTCTGTGCCGCCCGAAGGTCAGAGGCTATATTTTCGGCCGACTGGTTCAGCGCCTGCCGCCGGGCAAAGAGGGAAAAAGTGGGAATCGCCATCCCGGCGAGAATGCCAATAATGGTAACAACAACCAAGAGTTCGATAAGGGTAAAACCTTGCCTCGCGAAAGTTGCAGATCGCGGCAAGTCGTTACATGCAGCCGCCGGCCGCCTCACTAGGTTATCGCACGCGGTTACGGGTTGTCTCATTTTCAACTACTTAACTACTGACTACCGGCAAATGTCCTCCCCCCGGCCGCCCTGCAGCTCACCAACTTCGTGCTCCCGGAGAATAAACAGCGATAGTCGGTTGCTCGCAGCAGGGCCAATCCATCTCGTCGTTGGGACCGGGGTCAACGTCGACAGTTTCCATGGTCAGATGAGCCAAAATCATGTAGTCAGTCCCGGTCGACCTGTAAAGATAGCAATCGCTTCCCTCGGCATCAGCCTTAGGATCCTTAGGAAGAACCTCAATGTAGGTGGGACAAATGCCCGTAATAAACACGTTACTGTCGCCGCACGTGGCCGTCCGACCCCCGTAAGAGGAACACTGCCCCCACCAAGACGAGTTCGGGTAGGCGCAGGTAGGCGTCCCACCGGAGCACGTTGATGGATAACGGCTATTATCGGCATAGTACTGTTCCACTGCTTCCTGCAGCTTCCTTAGATCAGCACGGCGCTGGGCATCGCGACCTTTCTTCTGGACACGGGTAAAAATCACCATCCCGACTCCAGAGAGAATCATAATAATAGTGATGACAACCAGAAGCTCGACTAACGTAAAAGCGAGAAGGCGCTTCGCGCCGGTTACTGGCTGTAATGCTGTCCGTTGTCCTCTCCAGCTAACCATCTTTTACCAGTCGTTGTCCCTCATCACTGTGATCCGAATATTATCGGTTCCGCCACGCGAACCATCTGGTCCCATCGAGTAGAGGTATGACTCGAAACCGCAGCAAACGCCAGCATTATCATCGTAGCAATAGTAATGACCCCAAGGGTCGGTATCAATCCGCTTGTCAAGATAGGGACCGTTCCAGCCGGCGCCGTCATTACTCATCAGCGCGTTAACAGCATTTGTCCACGTCGAGCTGCACGGTTCCGCACAAGCGGAACAGTTATTACCTCTGGGAGGCAGCTCACCGACGTCTTGAAAGTACATATTCATCGCCGTCTTTAGCGCTTCAAGATCGGCTTGAGCACGGCCGATTCTGCTCCGCTCAATCGCCCCTGTGTAAGTAATGTAGCCAACGGTCGAAAGGATAGTGATAATGGCAATAACGACCAAGAGCTCAACGAGAGTAAAGGCCCTTCGGGCAATCGTCGGCTGTTGATTGTTAACCGCTAATTGTGGCACCATCCGTTTCTTAGCATAACAAAAAGGGCGTTCGCAATGGAAGGCAACAGGCACCTAGCGAGAAGTGGCTCGTCAAGACCTTTATCTTTCCGCCGGGCACAAAGGCAAATGCTAATCCATCAAATCTAACCCTGGATCGGTTCCGGCTTCGTACCAACAATTAGTGCCACCTCCAGAAACACTATCAGTGCAAGTGTTGTCGCTGCCACCGTCGTTCCGTGCTCTGTCAAAGTTGCTGCTTGACTCCATTTTACACCGAATCTCGTAGTTACCGCTTGAGTCAACCCGGAACTGATACTGAAATGTAGAACTGTTCGTCGGATCGACTGGGAGAGTAGAAAGATTACCACAAACATCAAGATTACGCACCCAGCCGCCGGTGGCGCCGCAAACGCGCCCGTGGTCGACACTGTTAAGCGGCCCGACAGCACCGCTGAAAGACCCGCCTTGGGCTATCGTCATATCAATCGCCTTGCGGACATTCTCCATATCCTGCAGCCGAGTGGCATCGCGACCCTTCCTCATCACCTCCAACGGATTAATGGCAATCATTACCACTGCCGCCAAAATAGCAATAATGGCAATAACGACCAAGAGCTCAACGAGAGTAAAGCCTCTCCTTGCGGAAGCCACGTGCTTGCTTCGCTCACGCACCATCTCATTACCCGTTGTTACTTGCTGTTCCTTTGTAGTCATTTGGTCACCCCCCTTCGGCAGTTTAAATCCCTTTCACACCGCTTTTTATCTACTCCTAATTCCCAACATAGCAGAAAAGGTAGGAGAGAGTCAAGGAAAAACAACAACCCAAAAATGAGTCAATAGTTTAGGTCGCAAGGGAGAAGGAAGAAAAAGGAATCCCCCGGGAGTCAACAATCTTGCCCGTCGCCAAGATCGCGACAGCAGAAATAATGCGTCGCATGTCTCACCTCCTTTCGTCTAGTCTTCCCCTATCATAGCCCAAGGAAACTCAAATACCAAGCCCAAAGGGCGTCGCCCCAGAAAAGGACAACAAGGGCACCGAGGGCAAGAAAGGGACCAAGGGGAATCTGCTCCCCGAACTTCTTCTTGCCAAAAAGGATCAAACCTAACCCAACCACCGCTCCCACTACAAAGGCGAGGAAGAGAACTGCCAATCCGAGGGGGAACCCGACGAGAAGCGTCACTAAAAATCCGAGAAGAGGGTCGCCTTCGCCCATTCCGCGGCCTCTCGTCACCAGACGGAGAAACCAAAAGAAGAGAAAGACAGCAGCGGCAAGAAGAAGATCGCTGAGGATAGCCGGCAGCGAATGGCCAGCGGATAGGAATAAGACGCGGTAAAAGAAAGCGGAGGCAATGCCTACCCAAACAACGACATCGAAGACCCGCCGCTCGAGAAAGTCGGTGACGAAGATAATAACAAGGCAGCTGGCGGCAGATAATAGACAGCAGAAAGGAAGAAACAGCTGACTTGTCAATTGCTGATTACTAATTGCTAGTTGTTTAAGAAACAGGCTCACAAACAGAACTCCCGTAACAAGCTCAATCAAAGGATACTGCCAAGACAACTTCGCTCTGCAGTAGCGGCAACGGCTGCGGAGAAGGAAGAAAGAGAGTAGGGGAACGAGATCAAACCAAGCAAGCTCCTTACCGCAGGACTCGCAATGAGAACGCCCGGTGATGGCTTCGCCGCGCAATAAACGGCGAGAAACAACGTTGATGAAGGAACCAACGGCAAGGCCAAGAGCGAAGATACAGAAGTATAGGAATATGGCAATGTAGGGATGTAGGGGAAAAAGTAGATTCACCTTTCTTTAAGACGGCACATTTTTGCAACCAATCCGTTAAGGATTATACCTGTTTTAACCGCTCGCCCCCATAACTCGGAAAACCTTTCTTCGCTCTGACACCCCAAGCCATCTCCGCATCTTTATACCTTATATCTATACCTCTTATCATTTCTCACAGCCCGAAAAACGTTGATAGTCCTGCCGCCGTCCCAACTTCGTACCAACCGTTGTCATTTCCATCGGTACGATAGAGATCGAGATTCTCCTCCGCCTCAAGGTGAGCCCTAAGAACGTAATAGTAGCCGTCGGAGACAAATTGATATTCGCCGATAACAGAGTTGCCCCAAACGTCGGTGAAACTTTGACCATTCATCGGATCAAGAGGGAGGTTTTCGAGCTGCTCGGAAACATCAACTGGTACCCAACCGGAGCCACCTACTGCCGTCGTCGCCCCGACCGATGCTGAGCTGACCGGCACTCCATGGGTCGAACCCAAAACTGCCGTCGTTTGCTCAATCGCCGCTTTCAAGCTGGCTAAATCATCAAGCCGCCGCGCGTCCCGACTCCGCCGCCCACGCCCCACCGGATCCCATGCCCAAAGGCTGACGCCAAGCAAAATAAGAACAAGGGCCAAGCTGACCAGAATCTCAAACGTAGAGAAGCGGCGATCCGTCTTCATAATTCCTGCCGCATCAGACAGCTGAAACAGCCCCCGTCACAAACAGTTGATCCGTCCTGCCATCGTTTCTGCGAATCAGCCGCCTCCTTAAAAGAGTGCGAGAGGGGAGCGAAGCAAGCGTAGAGGACACTATCTCGCCGTGTAACATAAATCTGGTTCCAATGGGAGCGTCTGGCAAAACTTGCGCTCACTATCTCTTTCCCAACAAGCTCCTGAAGCCAGGCACCTTCCACACCCGCCTCACTGGGGTCGGAACCGGTTGAGGCATCCCAAGGATACTCGTAGAAACTTTTGTAGTAATATTCTGCCGCCGCCAAAAAATCGCCGGCGGAGGCTTCTAACTGCCGGTCCCGCGCCTGCCGCACCAACTCAATTGGGTTAACCAGTACCCAAGCAGCAACACCCACCAAAATGAGAACCGCCGCCCCGAGAATGATCAATAATTTTTTTCTTAGCCGCATCACTGCCATTATAGATAAAATTCAGAAGCGAAGGCGACTGCAGCGACAGGGGCTTCTCCGCGGTCAAAGCACTCCGTTAGCGGGGATCTTCATCCACCTTACCTAACCTCACAACTGGCTAGTTAAATTATAGATGGGGGTGATGATGGAAATAACGAACAGGCCGATTAGCGCCCCCAAGGCAATGATGACTAGCGGCTCGATGGCGCTGGAAATATTATTCACAATCTGCTCGGATTCGGATTCAAAAAACCCCGCCAGTCGGGACAGCACCTCATCCAACTTACCCGTCTCTTCTCCAACCTTAACCATTTGGGAAAGAATCGGGTCAAAGTTCGAATCTTTCTTTAAAGGAACGGAAAGAGGAATCCCTTTCTCTACCTGCCTCGCCGCATTTATGACGGCATCATGATAGAGGACATTGGTCATCGCCCCGGCAACGATTTCCAGCGATTGCGTTATTGGCACCCCTGCCCCCACCAAAAGGGACAACGTTCGACAAAATTCAGCCTGCTGAACTTCTTTGCTAAGCTTTCCGAAAATAGGCGCGTCGAATGTAATCCGGGCCACTCGGTAACGACCATAATCGCTGACGATAAATTTCCGAAAAGCATACCCCCCCACCCCGAGGACAAGAAGAATAATCCACCATCCATGCGTCAAGAAATTCGAAATACCAATCAAAATTCGCGTCGGGAGAGGCAACTCTGCGCCGATATCGGCGTACATCGCCACCAACCGGGGAATAACAAAGACGACCATAATGATGAAGACACCGGCCATCGCAAGGATAATAACGGCCGGGTAGATAAACGCGCCCCGCGTTTTCCCGCGGAAAACCCGATCTCGCTCAAGCTTCTCGGCCAGCTCCAGCAAAATCTGCTCCAACTTCCCTGAAGCTTCGCCAGCCTCTATTAGGGCAACAAATACCGGCGAAAAGACGTCTGGGTACTTTGCCATACTCTTGGAGAGGGCCGAACCCCCCTGGATATCCCGCGTCATCCCACCAAGAACTTCCTGCATCCGCGGGCTCGCTGCCTGGCCCTTCAGAATTCCCAGAGCGTCCGGAAGCGGAACGCCGGCAGCGACCATCACCGACAACTGCCGAGCAAAAAGCGACTTCTGGCTGATTGAAACTCTCTGGAGACGAGTAAGAAAGTCGGATAGGCCACCTCCCTTTTCTGTCAAAGAGATAACGATATATTGCCGCTCCCGAAGTATTTCTTTGGCCCGCTCGCGATCGGAAGCTTCGACCACGCCGATTAATTTCCGCCCCTCCTGATCTCTGACAACGTAGTTGAAAGTAGTCATCTGATATCTCTACCTACTGGTTGCGAATCAACCTCGCCAACTCTTCGGGCTTGGTGGTATACATCTTCGCCACCTCGGGATCAACCACTCCCTCCTTGACAAGAGCAGCAAGGGACCGCTCGAGGGATATCATTCCTTGGTCAAAAGAAGTGGCAATAACATTATCCAGCTGGTGGCTTTTGCCCTCCCTAATTATTGAACGAACGGCGGGGGAGGGGAGCATAATCTCTACCGCCGGCACTAGACCGCCTTTCAGCGATGGAACAAGGCGCTGGGAAATGACCCCTTCAAGAATGGCTGAAAGCTGGACTCGTACTTGTCGCTGTTGGGCATCGGGAAAAACATCGATGATCCGATCAATCGTTTGGGCAGCGGAGTTAGTGTGGAGCGTGGCAAAAACTAGATGCCCCGTCTCGGCAACGGTAATCGCCGAAGCAATAGTCTCAAAATCGCGCATCTCGCCGATCATCACTACGTCAGGGTCCTCCCGCAAAACCGAACGAAGGGCCACTTCCCAAGAGTAGGTATCGAGATGCATCTCCCGTTGATCTACCAGCGCCGTCCGATGAGGATAAATGTACTCGATTGGATCTTCAATCGTCACGATGTGAACCGGCCGAGTCTCATTGACCCGCTGAAGCATCGACGCGATCGTCGTTGACTTTCCATGCCCGGTAGGACCGGTAACAAGAACGAAGCCTTGGGGAAGATTACAGAAGTCATTAAGCACTTTAGGAAGATTAAGCTCCTCGACCGTCGGGACTTTAAGAGGAATTTTCCGAAGCGAAGCCGCTAGGTAGCCGCGCTGGTGAAAAGCATTTACCCTAAAGCGAGCTGAGTCGCCGTAAGCAAAGGAAAAATCAATCTCCTTCTGAGTGAGAAGCAAATCCTTCTGCTCTTCGCTAACGAGATCAAAAATCAAGGCCTCGACTTCTTCGGGCCCCAATAGTTCTTCGCCGGTGATGGGCCGCAGATCGCCGCCAATTCTCAAAGCCGGCGGCGCACCAACTGTCAGGTGCAAGTCGGACGCCCCTAGCTCAACTGCTTTCTGTAACAACGCCTGAATATTTCCGGACATAAAACCCTTTTTCGGCCGGCAGTAACCCCATATCCCGTCAAGAGCGAGATAAAGCCGGCAAATTCAATAACACAATACCACTTTCGCTGATCTCATTTCTCATTGATGTTGCTGATTAACTCCATTAACTCCGCTACTCCTCCGCCACTCTCAGCACCTCTTCCATCGTCGTTACCCCCTCCAGCGTCTTCATAAACCCATCCTGAACCAAAGTGATCATTCCCTCCTTCACCGCCTGCGCCTCAATCTCCTGCGCCGGACGACGTTCCAACACCAGATGGGTAATTGAATCAGACATCAACAGTACCTCGAAGATACCAACTCTGCCCGAGTAGCCACTACCCCCGCAACGCTCACACCTCTCACCCTTGGAACCGCCTCTCATCAACCTTATCTTTCCTCCCTTCCCCATGGAAGCCTTAGCACTGCTAACAAAGAGGGGGCCCAAAACACCCTTAATCTTCTTCTCCACTTCCGGCAAAGCTTCATATTCTTCCTTACAATCTGGACAAACCTTCCGCACCAACCGTTGCGCCTCAACAGCAACCACTGTCGAAGTAAGAAGGAAGGGCTCAACCTCCATATCCATTAGACGAGGTAGCGCTCCAGCAGCCGAGTTCGTATGAAGAGTCGAGAAGACAAGGTGACCGGTAAGAGCGGCATGAATGGAGAGGTTGGCCGTTTCATTATCTCGCGTCTCTCCTACCATAATAATGTCGGGGTCTTGTCGTAGGATCGAGCGCAATCCGGTGGCAAATGTCAGTCCAGCTGCGGGGTTAATCTGCGTCTGGTTAACACCGGGAATCCTCACTTCCACCGGGTCCTCAAGGGTAATAACGTTTACCCTCGGAGAACCTATCCTCGAGAGGGCCGAAGCGAGTGTCAATGTCTTACCGGAGCCAGTCGGCCCAGTGATGTAAATGATGCCGTTCGGCCGACGCAACACTTCCTCCATCCGCCGCAATGCCGTCCCCCGCATCCCCAAGGCGGCAAAGTCGGGAATTCTCTCCGTCTCTTCCAACAACCGAATTGCCACTTTTTCCCCTAACGAAGTGGGCATTGTCGAAACCCGCAGATCAATTTCCATTCCCCGAAACTCAATCTTAAACCTCCCGTCTTGAGGGATTCGCTTTTCGTCAATCTTCAGATCAGAAAGAATCTTTACCCGAGAGATGATTGAAGGATGCAACTCCAAAGGAAGGCTCAATCTCTCATGGAGGACACCATCAATCCGGTACCGCACCCGGGTCTTCCCTTCGACCGGCTCTATGTGGACATCGGAAGCTTTGTTCTGAGCAGCATAACGAAGAATCGAAGAAACGATGTCCGCAACGGGGGATTTGCTAATTACCTCTGGCTCGCGCTCGATATCCTTGGCCTCCTCGAGCTTGAGCGGCGTCGCCCCTGCCTCTTCCAGCGCCTTCGTCACCTCTTCCCCAAGAGTCTTCTGGTATTGCGCTTCAATCGTCTTCGCCAGTAACTCCTCTTCGGCAAGGAACGGCTTGATCCTCAGCCGCGTTTGACGCTCGAGAAATTCAATCACCTGCAGATCTAAAGGATCACACATCGCTACCGAGAGATAGCCACCCTCCTTATTGAAGGGGAGAAGGATGTGACGGCTCGCCGTCGCCTTGGGAATCAAATTCAAAACCTCCTCAGGAATATTTAAAGTGGAGGGATCAATATAGGGGATATCTAAAAACAGCGCCTTCGCCTCGGCCAGTGCTTCGGAGTTGACTAACTCTCTCTCAGCGATGATCTCTTCAATCGGGCGGCCGGAAGAAACTTGCTCCAGCTTGAGATCAGCGACCTGTTCCGCCGTCAACAGCCCCCGCTCGTGGAGAATATCGGCGATGCCCTCCTTGGTCGTTAAAATCGCTTTAGCCATTAATCTTTAAGTCCTCCACCCACGCAGTGCTAGTCAAGTATCACACAAAATTCAGACGGGTTTCAATGCGGGGTCCCGCCGGGCGCCCTTCGCCCCCTCGTCCAAAGCTCACCCGAGGAACTCCGCAGATACACTCCCGTGTGCCGTTACCGCCTCCGGGCACACGCAGTACAAATTCAGGAGTTTACCAGCGCCCGCTAACGGTGCTATCCTTGACCTGACGACCATGCCAAGTATTCTTATCTACGGAGGCGACAAGAGAGCAAGAGAAGCTGCCGCCCGCGAGCTCCTCACCAAAAAGGGCATTGAGAAAGAGGTCCACTTAATTAAACTAGGGGAGGGGGAGGAGAAGATCGGAATCGAAGAGATCCAAACACTCCTCCCGCACCTCCATGTCCGCACTCGGAACGAGCGGAGCATACTGATCTTTGAAGCGCAACGAATGACGGTGGCTGCCCAAAACGCCCTTCTCAAAACACTCGAAGAACCGCCAACCCACATTACCTTCATCCTCACCGCCCCCCACCCGCGGCTCCTTCTCCCCACCGTAGTCTCTCGCTGTCTAGTCACCGAAACACAGAAGGAAAGGGGGACGCAAGGGGAAGCAGGAACAGCTAAATCAAACGCGGTCGGAGAAATTCTCAACGCCAGACCAAGCCAACGACTGGCTCTCTTCAAAGAAGATTATGGCTACAATCAAGAAACTATCTTTTCCTTTTTGGAGACAGCCGAGGCGGCATTAGGCCAGCAGCTGAACCTAAAAAATACCCGACGGCTAGAGAAGCTCTGGCAGGCCAAAAAAATGCTAAGAGAGGAATCCGCTAACCAAAAATTGGTTATTGATGAGCTCCTTCTTTCTTGGTAAAATTCGTAAGGCGAATCGGGCAAAATAAGTAGGGAGGTGAGTCTGCGCGCCTCTTTTACTTACGGCATCTTACCCTTCGCGGATACAGAGGCTCCCTAGGCCTTAGCAGTCTATTTCTTTATGCCTAAGAAGCAATCAAACAACAAAATTGGCGATTACACTGCTGCTCAAATCCAAGTCCTTGAAGGGCTTGAGCCGGTTCGTAAAAGGCCGGCGATGTACATCGGTTCGACCGACCAGGCAGGTCTCCATCACCTAGCCGTTGAGATAATCAACAACTCGATCGACGAGGCACTCGTTGGCGCCTGCGATCAGATTGAGATTACGCTGAACAAAGACGGTTCCATCACCATTGGCGATAACGGACGAGGAATACCTGTTGAGCCCCACCCGAAATATAAGGTATCGGCTTTAGAGTTAGCAATGACAAAACTCCACGCCGGGGCAAAGTTTGGCGAAGGCGGCTACAAAGTCTCCGGCGGACTTCACGGCGTCGGATCATCAGTTGTCAATGCCCTTTCAGAATGGATGCGCGTCGAAGTTAAGAGAAGCGGAAAGCTGTGGATGCAAGAGTACTGCCGAGGAAAACCCAAGGCGCCGGTCAAAGCGATTGGGAAGGTATCGGCCGATGAGACGGGCACAGTTGTCACCTTCCTTCCTGACAAACAAATATTCGGAAAGGAAATCAGCGCCGACTTTAACTTCCTTTCCGAACGGTGCCGGCAATTCGCTTACCTTACTCGCAGCCTTTACTTCAAAATCAAGGACGGGGTCAACGACCGGGAAAACGCCTATTTCTTCGAAGGCGGAATCCGCTCCTTCGTCGAGACTCTAAACCGGAACAAAAAGCCTCTTCATCCTCCGTTCTACACTAACAAGGTGGAGAGAAAAGTAAATATCGAAATCGCTCTCCAATACAATGAGGGTTACACCGAAAATGTCCTTGCTTTTACCAACAATATCTTCAACCCAGAAGGAGGAACTCATCTTACTGGTTTCCGCACCGGCCTGACGCGAACGCTCAATGACTTCGCCCGAGAGAAGGGACTCCTCAAAGAGAGTGACGACAACCT
Organism: uncultured Candidatus Saccharibacteria bacterium; assembly: GCA_964592215.1. Taxonomy (GTDB): domain Bacteria; phylum Patescibacteriota; class WWE3; order 9FT-COMBO-53-11; family 9FT-COMBO-53-11; genus CAZQCZ01. The sequence continues at coordinate 16,211 of CAZQCZ010000001.1, read as the reverse complement.
TTCGGGAGAGGACATTAGGGAGGGCCTAACGGCAATTATCTCCGTCCGACTTGATGTAAAAGACCTTCAATTTGAAGGACAGACCAAGGTCAAACTTGGAAACCCCGAAGTTAAGCCGGCGGTCGAGACCGCCCTCCGAGAAAAGCTTTACGAATTCCTCGACGAAACACCCCAAGCTGCCCAAAAAATCATTCAAAAGGGGGTTATTGCCTCCAAGGCTCGACTTGCCGCCCGCGCTGCCCGCGAAAGCGTCATCAGAAAGGGAATTCTCGAAGGCTTGGGGCTCCCCGGGAAGTTGGCTGATTGCCAGGAAGAAGACCCAAACCTAGCAGAGATATTCATTGTTGAGGGCGATTCGGCCGGCGGCTCAGCCAAGCAGGCGCGCGACCGAAAGTTCCAAGCAATTCTTCCCCTTTGGGGAAAGGGCTTAAACGTGGAGAAAAGTCGCCTTGATAAAGTCTTAGAACAACGAAACACGCGCGACCTTATTATGGCCCTCGGCATGGGCATCGGCGACGAATTCGACATGGCAAAACTGCGTTACGGCAAAATCATAATTATGACTGATGCCGATGTTGACGGCCAGCATATCGAGACGCTTCATCTCACCTTCTTCTTCCGCTACATGTGCGAGCTGATTAAGCAGGGGCACATTTACCTTGCCCAACCGCCCCTATTCAAGGTAACGCGGGGGAAAGAAAGCGTTTACGTCTCCTCCGAGGAAGAACGGAAAGCAGCGCTGGAGAGGATGCCCGAAGCCCAAGTGCAGCGATTTAAAGGTTTGGGAGAGATGAACCCCGAACAGCTCTGGGAAACGACAATGAATCCCGCGACGAGAACGCTGAAACTTGTTACCATCGAGGACGCACAGAAAGCGGACGAAACCTTCACTATGCTAATGGGCGAAGAGGTGCCGCCGCGAAAGAACTTCATCCAAGCCCATGCCCTAAAGGCGGAGCTAGATGTGTGAGACGTTCCGGAGGCAGACGTTCCCCGGAATGGCAGCCAGCTTAGAGAACGGTAGCAATAAGAAGAGAGACCATGCCGGCAAGCTTCATGAAGATCAGAAGTGAGGGGCCGGCAACATCTTTGAGAGGATCACCAACAACGTCGCCGGTAACGGCGGCCTGATGAGCAAAACTTCCTTTTTCGCCTCTTCCCTCAATCAACTTCTTGGCGTTGTCAAGAGCCGTTCCGGTGTTATTGAAGAAAGGCCCTAGCAAAGCGACGCTGGTCACAATTCCCACGAGCAGCGCCCCCAGAGACGCGGCACCTAATACCAGCCCGACCGTCGCTGGCACCGCCACGCAAAGCACCCCAGGCAGTATCATCTCCCGCAAGGCGTTCTTAGCCACGATATCGACGCAGGCAGCGTAGTCGGGCTTTGCTTTGCCTTGCATTATCCCTTTGATAGCCCGAAACTGCCTCCTGACCTCGTCGACTACCCGCAACGCCGTCCTAGACGTGGCACCGATTGTTAGCGAGGCAATGAGATAGGGAAGAGAAACTCCGACCAACACCAAAGCAGGAGAGAAGGGGAGCGTAACATCAAGCGCTTTCAATCCCACCGTGGCAAAGAAGGTGGAAAACATCACAAACGCCGTCACCGTCCCCGAACACATGGCGTATGCTTTGGTAATGGCCTTCATTGTGTTTCCGACGGAATCCAGTTTCGAAAGCACGCTGACAACGCCTTTCTCCGCGTCGGACATCTCGGCAATCCCAGAAGCGTTGTCAACGATTGGGCCGTAAGCATCGGCCGCCATAATATAACCGATGAGCATGTCTGTTCCGATATTGACAGCTACCACTGCCAACAACGGCGCGGCGCTGGCCGTGGCAAAGGCAACGCAGACGGCCGCAGCAATTAGCGCTATTGGGAGAACAGGACTTTGAAGTCCCATCGCCAACCCAGTGATAATATTCAACGCCGCCCCCCGCTCCGAAGCTTTAGCGATCGCTCCGACCGGCCTGCTGCTAACCCCGGCGTAGAGCTTAGTGAAGGAAGAAACAACTACCGTCAGTAAAATTCCCAAAGAGGAGGCGACAAAAATACTCAAATCATTGAGAAGAAACTTCGCCACCGCAAACGCCCCCACCGAAGCCAAAGCCGCCACCAAAATTATCCCGCGGCTAAACGCTGCCTCCGGATCTACTTTCTTCAGGCGACAGACAAGAATAACCCCTAAGAGAGAGGCGACAATACCAACGGATTGCAAAAGAACGGGAAACAGCAAGACCTTTGAACCGAATTTATCAACGAAGAGAAGAGAAACCAATGTTCCGGTGATGATATCATCGGAAAAAGTTTGGAACAAATCCGCCCCGCGGCCGGCGCAGTCGCCGACGTTGTCACCGACGAGATCGGCAATAACTGCTGGATTTCTCGGATCATCTTCGGGAATGTTCTTTTCGACTTTGCCTACCAGATCGGCACCAACATCGGCAGCCTTAGTGTAAATGCCACCGCCGATCTGGGCGAAAAGTGCCGCCAAGCTTGACCCCACTCCAAACCCTACCAAAAGTGCCGGATCGTCAAATATAAGGTAAAGGGCCGAAAGGACAAGAAGGCTGATGCCGGTGACGGAAAAACCCATTACCGCTCCGCCGGAAAGGGCGTTCCGAAAAGCTTTCCACGGCAAAGCCGATGCCTCGTCGGCGGTTCGAAGATTGGCCTTAACGACAGTGCTCATTCCCACCATAGCAGTGGCCAGAGAGCTAATGACACCCAGCAAAAATATCAGCGCCATCTTAATACCAAGAAGGAAGCCAAGGGCAACTGCCAGCAATGGAGCAACCAAGATAATCGTTCGCAGCTGCCGCAGAAGATAAGCTCTGACGCCAACGGCGATAAAGCTGGCAACTTCCGCCATTTTTGGCGAGCGGACCCGACCCCTTCGAAAGGAAATGGACAACGCAAAAGCGCTTAAGAGCGACGTAGCCCCAACCAAAAGCGGCACGACTATCAATGACATTACGGGACGTATTATACAATAAGTGGTCAAGTTTTTCATTAGCGCCAAGGACTTTGATAGTTGGCAAAAGACTTATTCAGCAGCAGGAAGTGCTAAAATTCGACTGACTAGTCATTCTAAGCACTAGCGAAGAGAGTTCCGGACACTAAAATTATGCCAGAAGAACCAGATAAGGAACAGCAAACCAAACAAGGAAAAATTCTCCCCGTCCCCGTCACCGACGAGATGGAGAAGGCGTACCTCGATTACGCGATGAGCGTCATCGTCGCCCGCGCCTTGCCCGACGTCCGCGATGGGCTGAAACCGGTCCAGCGGCGAATTATCTACGCTATGAACGAGCAGGGGATGGGACCAGCGTCGAAGTACCACAAATGCGCCGCCGTCGTTGGCGAAGTCCTTAAGAAATACCACCCTCATGGCGATCTTGCTGTTTATGACGCTCTGGTCCGAATGGGACAAAACTTCTCCCTCCGCTACCCGCTGATTGACGGCCAAGGGAATTTCGGCTCGGTTGACGGCGACAGCCCAGCGGCGATGCGGTACACCGAGTGCCGCCTCGCCCCAATCTCCGATGAGCTGCTTAGCGACATTAAAAAGGAGACGGTAGACTTTATTCCCAACTACGATGCGACAACAACTGAACCGCTAGTCCTGCCGGCGGCCGTCCCCAACCTTCTTCTCAACGGCTGTTCCGGTATCGCCGTCGGAATGGCAACTAATATCCCTCCTCACAACCTTGCCGAATTGATTGATGCCACCCTCGCCATTATCAAGGAGGCGAAGGTTGAAGGCGACGTTGACAACCCCACTCTCGACACCGATCTCAGCGTTGAAGACCTCCTCAACCACATCCAAGGCCCGGATTTCCCGACGGCGGGAGAAATCTACAACCATGAAGAGATCGCCCGCGCCTACGCGACGGGGAGGGGACGGATCACCATGCGCGCCAAGACCAATATTATCGAGGAGAAAGGAAAGACAAAGATTTTAATCACCGAGATTCCTTTCCAAGTAAACAAGGCGCAGCTGATCATCCGCATGGCAGAGTTAATCAAGCAGGGAAGAGTCAAGGGAGTAGCCGCCCTGCGAGATGAATCCGACCGTGACGGAATGCGCATTGTCATTGACCTGAAGAAGGACGCCCGCCCGAACGCTGTCCTCAACTACTTCTACAAGCACACCCCCCTTCAGAGTGTTTTTCACGTCAATATGGTGGCTCTGGTAAACGGCCAACCGCAAACTCTTACCCTTAGGGGTGTCTTGGAGGAATTCTTGAAACATCGCTGCGCCGTCGTCGTAAAGAGAACAAGATTTTTGCTCAAAGGCGCAAAGATGCGCGAGCACATCCTCCAAGGCTTGAAGATCGCCCTCGACCACCTAGATGAAGTCATCGCCACCATCAAAAAGTCCAGAGATACTGACCACGCCCGCGTTAGATTAATGGAGAGGTTCAGTCTAACCGAGATTCAGGCCCAGGCAATTCTCGACATGCCGCTAAAACGGCTCTCTGCCCTCGAACGCGAGAAGATTGAACAGGAGACAAAGGATATCTTGGAGGAAATTAGGCGTTTGGAGGCGCTTCTTGCCAGTCCGAAGAACATCTTTGCCGAAATAAGGAAGGAGTTAATCGAAGTCAAAGAGACCTACGGCGACGAGCGGCGAACGAAAATCTTCAAGCGTAAAATCGGCGAGTTTACCGAAGAAGATCTCATTCCTAAAGAAGACGTGATTCTCACCGTTACCCAATCGGGTTACATCAAGCGAGTTAAAAGCGAAACGTACCATCGTCAGGGCAGGGGAGGAAAGGGAATTAAAGGAATAACAACCAAGGAGGAGGATATCGTCTCCGACATCCGCGTCGTTTCGACCCACGACGACCTCCTCTTCTTTACCAATACCGGCCGGGTCTACCGCCAGAAAGTTTATGACGTGCCGGAAGCGGGAAGAACAGCTAAAGGAACGCCGATCGTCAACCTTCTCGATCTCGCCTCGGAAGAAAAGATCAGCGCTATCCTCCCCTTATCCAAAACGGACCCGATGAAGTTTGTCTTCATGGCAACCAAAGACGGAGTGGTTAAAAAGACGCCGATTGACGATTTCGCCAACATCCGCCGAACGGGAATTATCGCCATTCGAATCAGAAAAGACGACGATCTTTCTTGGGTGAAAGGGACCAACGGCGAAAGCGAGATCGTCCTCGTGACTAGGAAGGGACAGTCGATTCGCTTCCCGGAGAAGCAAGTAAGACCAATGGGACGTGCCGCCGGAGGGGTAAAAGGCATCCGCCTCAGAAGGGAAGATAAGGTAGTAGGAATGGGAGTGGTCACCGACCCCGACGACCAGATGCTGATCATCTGCGAAAACGGGTTTGGTAAACGGACAAAACTCTCCCACTACCGCCACCAGAACCGTGGCGGGTCGGGAATCCTCACCGCTAAAGTAACTAAAAAGACGGGTGAAATAGTTGACGCCCGCATCGTCACCCCAAGCGTTCAGGATATTCTTATTATTTCGGCATTCGGAAAAGTAATTCGCCTCCCCCTCAAGAGCGTCTCCGTCCTCGGTCGGGCAACACAGGGGGTAACGCTGATGCGTCTGGATAAAGGCGATAAAGTCGCCTCTCTGGCAATATTGGTCAAGGAAGAGGAAGAAGCACCCGAAGCCGCGTCTGGCACGGTCAAGAAAGAGAGTCCCGCCCACGGCGGGACG
>CAZQCZ010000001.1:0-10427 GCA_964592215.1 uncultured Candidatus Saccharibacteria bacterium | reverse complement strand
GGCCGCCGCCGAGGCGGCGACAACCACTAGCAGCAAGGCTGCCAGTGCCAGTGCTAACACCAACACAAAAGCAGAGCTCTTCATATCTCCCTCCTTCACCCCATACCCTACCACGTAATCCTATAGCAAGTCAAGGGGCTAAGACACTAAATTTGATCCTATACAGCCACTGCAGACAAACTGGGGAAGCGGGCAATCTTATAGGAAGGTGGTTATAAAAGACCCACACCGGGTTAGCAGGGAAATAACCGTCCAAGAGGCACGGGAGATTTCGGATCGCTACAACACCTCACTGATGGTTGTTGACCAGAAACAACGGCTAATCGGAATCGTTACCCACCGCGATCTCATTTTTGAAAAGCCAGACACCAAAATTTTGGCGATTATGACCAAAGGCAAAGATCTAATCACCGCCCCGCCCAACACCGCCATCAAAAGGGCGCAACGGATTCTCCACCGAAACCGCATTGAGAAGCTTCCTCTTGTCAATAAAGACGGAACATTGGCGGGGCTAATAACCGTTAAAGATATTCTCAAGCGAACGGAGTTTCCTGACGCCACCAAGGACAGCGAGGGGCGGTTGCGGGTTGGGGCAGCGATTGGCGTTCGGGACGACTATTTTGAAAGAGCGGAGATGCTTATCGACGCCGAGGTCGACGTCATCGTCGTCGATATCGCCCATGGGCACTCGGACATGGCCATCGCTGCTGTTAAAGGCCTGAAAAAACGCTTTCCTGAAGTAGAGGTAATCACAGGTAACATCGCCACTCCCAGCGGGGTTAAAGACCTTCAGAAGGCGGGTGCCGACGCTGTCAAAGTCGGTGTAGGCCCAGGTTCGGTCTGCACCACACGCGTTGTCGCCGGGACCGGCTTTCCCCAGCTGTCAGCCATCCTTAAGTGTGCTAGGGCTGCCAAAGTCCCGTTAATCGCCGACGGCGGCATCCGCTACCCAGGCGATGTCACCAAGGCCCTCGCTGCTGGTGCCCAAACAGTTATGATCGGCAATCTCTTTGCCGGAATCAGTGAGAGCCCAGGCGCAGTAGTTACCCGCAACGGAAAGCGCTTTAAACTTTATCGGGGCATGGCCGGCTACGGGGCTTCGCTTTCGCGAAAGGGGCCGAGGGGTAGGGGAGAGGAGGACCAGCTTCTTATCGATAGTATGACACCGGAGGGCGTGGACGCCCTTGTTCCCTACCGCGGCTCAGCAGCAGAGGCGATCAGAAACATCGTCGGAGGGGTGCGCTCCGGAATGAGCTACTCTGGTGCCCAAACCATCGCCCAGCTGCAGGAAAAGGCGAAATTCGTCCGCGTCACCTTGGCAGGAATTCGAGAATCCCACTCCCACGACGTGGCGGAACTCTGAGGGCCTACTTATTCCCCCGATGATATTTCCTGTGAACCTCTTTTAATTGCGGATTCGTGATATGGGTGTAAATCTGGGTGGTGGAAACGTTTTTGTGGCCGAGCATTTCCTGGACAGCGCGCAGGTCGGCACCTTCCCGAAGAAGATCGGTAGCGAAAGTGTGGCGGAGGGTATGCGGCGTGGGATCAATTGCTAGTCCTGCCCGTCGCGCGTATTTCCCCACCAGACGCTGAATTGAACGCGGCGTCAGCCGCAGATCCTCACCGGCCTTCATTACCGGAGCCCCACCGGTATACCTGATAAACAACGGCTTGAACTCATCATCCCGTTGCTCAAGATAGGAAACCAACGCTTCTGCCGCCCGGTCGGAAACAAAAACAACCCGTACCCGCCTTCCTTTTCCGACGACGGCTATTTCGCGAGTCTTAAGATTAATGTCATCGCGATTTAGGCTGGTAAGCTCGGAAACACGCAATCCGGTGGAGAAAAGAAGCTCCAGAATTGCTTTATCGCGACGGCCGAGGTTCGTTTTCACATCCGGAGAGCTTAAAAAGCCATCTAACTGCACCTCATCCAAGACCCGAATTTTCTTCTCATCTTCCTTGGCTAATTCGATCCTATCTGCCGGCAAAACATCCATCTCCTCCACCCGGGCGAAGTACCGCAGAAATCCCCTCAAGGCGATAAGATAGTAGTTTTGAGTCTGCTTCTTCAGCGGCTCTCCTGATTGGTCCCGCTGTCGATTCAGATGAAGACGAAACTCCCGAATGAGGCGGCTGTCGATTTCGATAGGGGAGTCCGCCGTTTTAGCGAAGTCGGAAAATCTCCTCAAATAATGTTCGTAATTCTCGAGCGTTTTCGCGCTTCTGCCTTTCTCAATCTCTAAATATTCCAAATATTTGCGAATGTACTTGTCTAACGCCATTGTGACCGGGGAAAGGGGGAGTGGCCATCAACCCCCTCCTCTTCCCTTTTGCACCACGTCGCACAAGATATATTTTGCGACATCTAGTATCAGAATAACGCTCCCTCCTGCCGGATGTCAAATTTTGGGCACTCTAACCACTCCGCCCTCAAGCCGTTTTAGCAGACCAAAGCCACTCTCCGGTTACTGCTTACGTCACCGCTTAATCTTAATTTTCCCTCGGCAACATAACCAATGTAAGCCAACAAACATAGTGCCCAACGAGCCGGCAAGACGATTAACACCTCGACCGAGACAAGAAAACGGCCTTAGAACGCATTGTGGCGCCTTGATTTCTAGGTAACTAAAAACTAACTTCTATCAAGTGGCTGAGGCACCAAAGCGATGAAGGGCTAAACCGTTGTAAGTACTGATGTTGATCTTACACGATTTGTTGATCCCGTTTATCCATTATTGATTAAATTTCTATTGATTAATTGGTCTCGTCTTATCGATTTTAATTGAACTTACTAGCCTATCAAATTATAGGCCGCCATACCCCTCCCCCTACTAACTATAGGGCTTATGCGGGGGCTAGCGCTCCCCTACCCCGGCTGATACATCCCTCAAAATCAAAATAAGGGGGAAATCAAAAAAAACTCTATCAGAAGAAAAATCGCTAAAACGACGGCGATATATTCGAAAACAATAGCGTAATTCAAATGCTTCTCGAAATAAGCTCGGGCGACACCCAAAAGAACGTAAAAGAAGGTCGCCTCCACCAACCCTCGCAGAAGCGTCCTCAAAGGGTAAAAGGAGGTGGCAATGAATATTTGTATCAGGCCCACTCCTACCAGAAGTGCCCCCCACAAATGAGGCTTCTCGAAAAGATCAGCAAGGGAAAGAGTCCAGAGAAAGGAAAGGCTAAGAACAAACCCGATTAGGAAAATTGCTAGCGATTCCAGCCAAATTCCCAACGACAGCTTATGAAGAGAGATCAGGAGAAGGAACGCGGCGACAAAACTTAGAAGAAAGGCAGCTGGCCGAGCTGCCCGCTGGAGCGGAATCGTTTCACCCTTAAGGCGTACTACCTTAAACACGTTGAGGGCCAAAAAGGCAGCATAAATCGCCAAAAAGAAGCTTACCCATACCCCCACCCTAAAGATAGTTGTCACGTTAGGAAAAAAAAGCTGAGAAAGCCCTGCGCCCAAAGTAAGGCCGGCGGGCAGTACTAAGAGGGAAAATCGCTCAACACCGACCGTCCCCCCCAAGATAAAGTCGGTCACAAAAACCGCGGCCAGCGACAGGAGGTATGGCCATTGGACCTGGCTATTATATGGCGGCCGCGTCAAAAAAATCAAACCAACAGTTAAAAGCAAAGAAGCAGAAATGAAACGCGCCCGTTTAGAAACCGAAGAAACGCTAAGCGGCATAATCCTTGAGAATGTGGCAAAGGGCCACTGCCAACGCATCGGCAGCGTGATTCGGCGTCGGACACTTCTTCAAACACAATTTGCACTTCACTTGCTGCTGAACACTTTTTTTATCCGCTCGTCCATAACCAGCGACGGACAATTTAACTTCAAGTGAGTTATACTCGTGAACAGGGATTTCCAACTCCGCCGCGGCTACCATCACCGCCCCGTATGCCTGAGCAACGCTTATGGCGCTTCTTTTATTGACGTTAAAGACAACGCGCTCAATCACAACTTCACCCACCTCGTAGTCGGACATTAGTTTCCCCACCTCGTCTCTTATCGTCAATAAGCGCTGGGGAAGCGGATCAGTCGCTGGGGTTTCAATCATCCCGTGATCAACATAGCGAACGACATTTTTTTTCTTGTTCTCAGCCGCCTGACTCTCCACAACCCCCCACCCCATCTTAGCTGTCCCGGGATCAATACCTAAAACAATCATTAGTTGCTAATCATGCAAATCATCACTTCTAATCGGGATCCCCCATTCGCTCCATCTGCGCTAGCCATTCGTAAAATGGGCGGTTAGTTCGTCCGGAATGTCAAAGTTGCTATAGACCTCTTGAACGTCGTCATGGTCATCCAAAGCGTTCGCTAATGCGAGGACTTTTCGCCCTTTAGCGGGATCGGTAACGGGAATCATGAAAGTAGGATTCTCCGGATCGGTAAAGATATAGGAGGCCGATCCTGCATCCACAATACGACCACCGTGCATCTCAAAAATGCGCCGTATCTCGGCCAAGGTCCGATTCTTATTGTCAGTCAGCACCTTGACCATAAAGGCAACACCCTCTGGACCGTAGCCTTCGTAGGTTGCTTCGACCAAACTTACTTCCCCTCCGCCGCCAGTACCACGCTTGATGGCGGCGTCAATGTTACTCTTGGGCATGTTGTAAGAGCGAGCCTTATCAACGGCAGCGCGCAAAGCCGGATTGGAGTTTGGATCTCCTCCCCCCTGCCGCGCCGCCACTGTTAGCGCCCGTACCACCTTGCTGAAAACCTTACCCCGAGCAACATCCGCTGCCCCTTTCTTTCTCTTGATTGTCGACCAATGAGAATGCCCACTCACGCTGAAGACATTTTAGCTAACCTTAAGGCTGGCCGCAAGTCGGCAACGAAGCGGGATACATCTAGAGATAAGTTGCTCTGGGAAGAAGCACTAAATTACCTTCTTCGGTGGTGGTATCGCCTGGGTTTCCCTTGGACCTTTTGTTCTTGGGGTCGGTCCTTTTCCGCTTCCTCAACAACTAATACGCTCATTTCTTTACCGAACGACTCTATAAATCTAGCGGCAACTCTCTGAGGACCCCCAGAATAAGCACAGTATGAACATCCTTCTCCCAGCGGGGAAATTCCTCGCCCACCCCTTTTACCGCTTCTTCGGCCGTTAAGACTGCAACGGGAGGTTCCACCTGCCTCCCCCCCTTCCCCAAACAGGCCTCCACCAACCTAAGGATGTTGGCCGCCCTCACGGCTCTCTTCTCCCCCGTCCTCACTAGTAACCGAGACTGTCTTACCTCCTCACGAGACTTCTCATCCATCACCACCCTGCGAGGGTGTCGTTCTGCCGCTGCTCCTCCCCCCACATCCTCCGGCAGAGCGTTTCCCCGCGAGACACGTCGGCGGCCCCCCAAGGGTCCTGTCCTGCAACTGCCCGGCAGCTGCTCCTCCTCCTCCATCGCACGCCACTTCTCCCGCAAATTTACTACCGGCAAAGGCCTCTTCTCTCCCCTCTTTCCCGTCCGCCACTCCTCCCCACGGTTATACGACCACTCGTAGAACGCGCTGTAAACCAAGTCTGCCACCGCCATTGCTCCATCTTCCCCCTCCCTTCCCTTTAATTTGCCCTCGCCTTCCTCTGTAAGATGCAGAGACTCATCCAACCAACCTAGCCGTCTAGCAGCATCTACACCGGCAACAAAAAAGGTGGCAATGATGGCTTCCGGACGGGAAAACCCATCCAGTGAAACATTGCGCCACCCCGGATACGTTTTGTCCAAAAATGCAACATCATCCTCCTCCGCCTCCCCCAATACGGAAGCCTCACGGACAAAACACTCTCTAAACGGCTCAAAAAGCTCCTGAAATCTCTCATTATACGGGCTATTGGGGTTGGTATACTTCTGGTAACAACTCATTACGAGATCAGGCCAATTAGAAAGCCCTACTTTTTCCAAGGCCCGCGCTTCCTCTTCCGACGACAACTCCCGAAGCTCGCCAAAGGACGAGTCCCAAAGCACAAGGTGGCTGCAGATCACTTTCCCAGGCGATTTTTCCTCCTTTGCCGCCCCTTCTTGCCCAGGCCCCTGCTCCCCACCCGACACCGATGGCAGTGGCGGATTTGCTGTCTCGTTAGGTATACCAAGATAAGGGTAGCATCCGCGAAGGTAAAACACAACAAGAGAGGAAACTATCTTCCACCCAGAATAGCTTTTACCAATCGCCCCGCTTTTTCTCGGCTGTTGACCTCGCCCCTAAGCTGATCCTCAAAAACCGCATTGATAATTTCACTGATCCTTGGTCCCTCAGGGACACCCATCTCCAGAAGAACGTCGCCGGAGATAAGAGGAACCGGCGGCCTTCTCTCCACCCCAAGCCTCCTCGCAACTGCAAGCAACTCTTCCGCTGCCTCAGTCGGCTGCCCGCCATTGTCAGCTCGGAGGACCCAGCAGAACTCCTCTATGCTCGCTGGGTACAAACGACAAGCTCGCCTTCTAACCGCCTCCTCGTCTATCTTGCTATCGAAGGGGTATTCCGCCACGAGAGGAAGAATCCTTCTCACCGTCTCTTTCGCAATATTAAGTTGAGAGAGAAATCTCCTTGCCCCAAATTCTTCGAGGGGCAGGCAAAGAGTTGCCAGAACAAAGGTTCCCGCTGCTTGGGAGTCAAGCTTGCACTCCCTAGCAACCGCTACCGCCGCATCTGCGGCCGCGCAAAGGTGATCCCACCTTTGACGGTCAGCGGCAATGACTCTGAGATCGGGGTGGAGCTTATCCAAAATCCCCAAATCCAAAGCAGCCTTGAGACCAAGTGCCGGACGGGGAGCTCGCAGGAGTTTCCCCCACTCCCCCCCCACCCGCTCCTTAGGAAGCTCGCGAAGATTAACTTCCCGACAAAGCGAGACTGTCCTCGGATCAATGCTGAAACCACGCCGCGCCGCAAACGCCATTGCCCGCAACGGCCGCAGCGGATCGTCGACAAACCGCTCCGGATCTACCGCCCGGAGAACACCCTCTCTAAGATCGCTAATTCCCCCCTGCTCATCCAAAAACTCTCCAGTAAGAGGGTTAAGGGCAATAGCATTAACGGTGAAGTCGCGACGACGGGACGCTTCCCCGAAAGGCATAAAAGGGTTACCTTCGATCTTGAAGCCACAATGACCGGGGGCAATCTTAGAATCACAACGAGGAATAGAGACGTCAACGCCACCGATGTTTAGGACACGAAACTGCTCCCCACGGGTGTCAAACTTCCCTACCGAACCCAGAATAGCTTCCAGCCGCCCGTACTCAAGCCCGTAAATTTCCAAATCGACGTCATTCGGGTGGACGTTGCGGTCTATCAGCCACGGCAGTTCTTCCCCCTGCGCAACCAGCAACCGCAGCGCCTCGTCACGAACAAAACCGCCGACAACCAGCGCCCGCCCACCTGCCGCTTCTACTGCAGCGACAACAGCAGCAGCAACACGCAACTGCTTCTCAAGCCTCGGATCTGTTTCCTCTCTAACCCGCTCAAGAAGAGGCGTTGCCTCCAGCTTCTCTATCCGCCCGGGATAATCTCTTTCGGAAGGGCTGGCCAAGCTCACCACCCTTAATAATAGTGATAATCGCCGCCAATTTCAAAACGAGCTCCCGCTCATTTTCCAGTTTGACCTACCGGAGCATTGATGCTGCCAATATAACTAGACCAAATCTTCCTCGCTCGGGGGTTCAATCTTGAGTTCACCCTTCTTAGCGGAGACCACTTTTTTCCCGGCGGCGACCTTCTTCGCCGGCAGTTTTCCGCCGGAGGCGGCCTTCGGCTTTGCGGGGGATTTCTCCTTCGCTACCGGCTTCTTCACCGGCTCTTTCTTCACCGCCTTCTTCCCTTCCCCATTCGTCCCCTCGACCCTGCTCGGGGCTTCGGCGGACTTTGCTGTGCTCGCCTTCTTTGACTTCTTCTCTTCCTTCTTTCCTTGCTCCTCCTTAGCTGACGCCTCCCTCTCCCCCAGCTTCTTTCCCTCCTCCCCCTCCTTCGCTGGCTTCTCTGCCTCCCTTTCAACCTTCTTTCCTTCCGGCTCCTTACCTACTATTTCCGCCACCGCCGCGAACGGAGCGTGCTTCTCATCCCGGGGAAGAAGAATCCGCACCTTGTCGCCTTCTCCGCCCTGATAATACCTCACCGCCGATTGAAGAAGTTTATAGGAACCCTCGGGAGAAACAGCAACAAACTGCCCATCTTTCATCGCCAACACCGCTCCCACTTCAACAAAAGGAACTCTTGAGATATATTTAAAGCGCCTACCCTCTGGGCCCTCAACCATCTTCAACTTGTCACCATAGACAAGCTTCGTCTTGGCGGCGTAATTATCGGGAACGGGATACTTTTTCCCTGCGGCAGTGACCATAAACATCCCGTTATATTTGCCGACAAGGCCGGGGACTTCGAAGGAGCCGCCTGCCTGTTCGATCTCATTGATCAATTGTTTTGCCAAATTAAGCGAAGAGATAGCAGCCGAAAGCGCCTGCGATAGGAGTTGAATTTTATTTGAAGAAGTTGATCTCTGCTCCATCATTGCCCTCTCTATTTTCTAGTATACCACAATGGACGCAACACGAGGTCGGCCGCGCCGACGGGAAACGCTAGCCTCCCAGCCCGTCCCCACCCTCATCCCCCTGCTTCTTGCCCTCCTCTGCGAAAGGCTGCGCCACCCCCCTCATTGAGAGACTAACTTTCCCCTCATTATCAATGTTAATAACCTTAACCTTGACAGCATCATCCACCTTAACTAACTCGTTCGGGTCCTTGACAAATTCATCAGAAAGTTCGGAAACATGGACCAGCCCCTCCTTCCCCGGGAAGAATTCAACAAAGGCGCCAAACTCTTTCACTCCGGTAACGGTTCCCTCAAAGACGGCACCGACCTTGATTTCCGGAACTTCTTTGCCGGCAGCGCGCATCTCCTCCCTCACCGCCATCCCCAAATCGAACACCCGCTCCGACCAGCGCTTGATCTTCTCCTCAACCTCCTTCGCATCGCGGCCGTACTGTTCCCGGGAATAAGCGATTGCCGCGTCCCGCTGGTAAGTCCTCCCCTCGGGCGGAGGAAGAGAAATCGCCGAAAAAGGCCGCGAGGTCATTCCATCAACCAGCAATTTCAAGTAGAGGTGGTATCGATCGAGCGAGATCATATCCTCCGCCTCGAAATAAGGAGCAAACTCTGATTCCAACAATTTCGCGTCCGGCGCCCCCACGGCAAAAGAAACAATCGTCCCGATGTTACCGAATACGGCATCGCGCATCGCTTCCGGAATCTGGGAGGTATACTGATGAGCCAAGTGAAGGCAGAGACGATACTTCCGTGCCTCGGAAAGGATAGAGGCAAAAGAGCCGGAAGCAAAGTTTTGGAATTCATCGGCATAAAGATAGAAGTCCTTTCTCTCTTCCTCGGGAATATTGACCCGCTGCATTGCCGCAAAATTAAGACGTGAGATCAGGAGTGATCCCAAGAGGTTGGCATTGTCCTCACCGATCTTCCCTTTTGAAAGGTTAACGAGAAGAATCTTGCCCGAATTAATAACATCAGCCAAATCAAGAGAGGAGGTTCGCTGGCCGAGGATATTACGGATTGTCTGGGGGGCGAGGAAGCGCCCCACCTTATTCTGAATTGGTGCCACCGCTTCGGTTATGAGACGGGGGTTGGCCATCATTTGGGTATATTCCTTCTCCCAAAAACCTTTAAGGATGGGGTCTTTAATCTTGCGAGTTATGTACTTCTGATAGTTAGTATCGGAAAGAAGCCGAACAATTCCCAGAAGTGTTGTTCCCGGAACTTCCAGGAGGGTCAGGATAGCGTTGTTAAGCAAATACTCGAGCCGCGGCCCCCAAGAGATATCGATGAAGTGTTTCTTAAAGGCATCCAAAAGCCCCGAAGCGAGAAGGTTTTTTTGAGAGACATCGTCAATCTCCAGCAAGTTCAGACCCACCGGTCGCTCAGCGTCCGACGGATCGAAGTAAACGACATCCTTAATCCTCTCGGGAGGAACAAAATCGAGAAGATCGTGGACAAGATCGCCATGGGCGTCGAGCACCCCCACCCCCTCGCCGTTCTTAATATCCTGGACAGCCATGTTCCAAAATACGGTCGTCTTGCCGGAACCGGTCTTCCCGACGATGTAGAAATGGCGACGACGATCGGCGCGCTTGATCCCGAAGCATTGGAAGCGATCGTGGAAGGACGTCTGGGCAAAGTAGGTACAATCCCTAGTAGGAAGAAGGGAAGGCGGCTCACCTTTCTTATAAGTTGCCCACGAAATCGCCGGCGTCTGGACAGAAACATTGGGGAGGTGGAAGATGGAGGCCAACTCAGCCGTGTCGAGGATGAAAGCAGCCCCCTCGGGAAATTCTCGCCGCGAAAATTTATTCTTCAGATCGCTAATAGAGCCGCTCGGAGCTGAGCGGACGAAAGAGTTCATATTGGCAAACG